>DASWTQ010000178.1:0-2314 GCA_036402055.1 Herpetosiphonaceae bacterium | reverse complement strand
ATCCGGCCGGGGATTGTAGGGCGTCATCGGCTCGCGGGTGGCGGGATTTTTGACCAGCTCGATGATGCTGAACAGCCCGATCGCGCGGGCCTCGCCGACCGAGGGATGCCGCCGCCGGATCTGCTCCAGCTCGCTCTTGAGCACCTGGCCCATAGCGCGAGCGTTCTCGATCAGCCGATCTTCTTTGTAGACGTTGATGCAGGCTACGGCGGCGGCGCAGCCCACCGGATGCGCGTTATAGGTCAGTCCGGCGGAGAGCGGCCGATCCTCGAAGTAGTCGGCGATCGTGTCGCTGACGATCGTCGCGCCGAGCGGAACGTAGGCCGAGGTCAACCCTTTGGCGACGGTCATAATGTCGGGCGTGACCTGCCAGTGATCGACTGCGAACCACTCGCCGGTCCGGCCGAAGCCGCTCATGACCTCGTCGGCGATCAGCAGAATGCCGTGACGCGTGCATAGCTCGCGCAATCCCTGCATGTAGCCGTCCGGCGGAATAATGATGCCGTTCGTGCCGACTACCGGCTCGACGATCACCGCCGCGATCGTGTGCGGCCCCTCGAAGGCGATCACATCCTCGAGATGGTTGAGACAATCCAGCGTACACGCCGGCCGATCGCCGCACCAGCGGCAGCGGTAGCGATACGGGTCCATCACGCGCACAACGCCGGGAATGCCGGGCTCGGCGGCCCAGCGGCGCGGATCGCCCGTCAGCGTGATCGATCCGGCCGTGGCGCCGTGGTACGAGCGGTAGCGCGCGATGATCTTGTGACGCCCGGTTACTATGCGCGCGATCTTGATCGCGTTTTCGGCAGCTTCGGCGCCGCCGTTGGTAAAAAAGGCTTTGCTCAGGTTGCCGGGCGTGATCTCCTGGAGCAGCCGGCCTAGCTCGGCGCGCGGCGCGGTCGTCGCGACACCTGGAGCCACGTAGCAGAGCTGATCGATCTGCGCTTTGATCGCATTGAGCACGCGCTCGTCGCCGTGACCGATGTTGACGCACATCAGCTGCGAGTTGAAATCCATGTAGCGCTTGCCGTCGGCGTCCCAAAAGTAGATGCCCTTCGCGCGATCGATCACCATCGGCTTGACCAGGCTCTGGGTGGTCCACTCATAGAGCGTGGTTTCCCGCGAAAGGTCAAGGATTTCCTGACCCGAAAGATCATGTGTGGTCATAGGTCGGTTCCTTCCGCTGCGCCAGGACAGACCGTGCGGCTGCGCTGGCCCATTCGATCGGCTGCATTACTGGCGCAATTATACGGCCTGCAAAAAATCAGCTGCTCCACCCGATGAGCGGAGCAGCCGTTCTCGTTTGTGGATCGATCGATTTCCTACGGCTCCAGGCGCAGCAGCGAGACCTGGTCGCGTTCCACGGCCTCACGGTCGAAGCGCATCGGGCGATAGCGCACGGCCTGCCAGTCGCTCAGATAATCGTCGTAGTGCGGCGACAGCACGTTGCCCGACTGGCCGATCGCCTGGATGAACTGGCCGTTGCTTGTGCTGCTCAGATCGATGACCTGGCGGTAGCTCGGCCCCTGGTGCTGCTTGAAGTCGGTGTCGGGATCGAAGTTGCCGATGTTGACCGTGCCCCAGTTGCCGCCGTTGCCGATCTGGCGGTTGAGCAGCGACCCGATCACTGGCACATCGCTCAGGGGCAGATGCGTGAACTCGGCGGTATGCAGCCGATCCCAGCGCCAGCTCAGCACATCAGATCCGAGCCGCTGCTGCAATTTCTGCACGGCCGCGCTCAGCGTGCGGTTTGCGATCGCGCGGCAGTCCTCGGCTGCCTCCGTTGTGACATCATCGCACCAGGGACTCGCCGGATCGTCGAGCGTGGCGATCAAAAATTCGCCGACAAAGCCCTCGACGCCGAACTGGTAGCGCGGCCTGAGTCGCTCGCCGATCTCGTCGCGGATCAGCGTCCTGGGCAGCTCCTCGAACCAGGCGGCAAAGATCGCGGCCGCCGCGCTATCGCCGCGTGTGTCGCCGTCCCACGCGCGCAGCAGCTCGATCGCCTGGCGCTCCTCCTCGGTCTGCGGCGCGGCCAGCTCGATCAGCTGCGGCACCAGGCGCTGCGCGATCGGCGAGACGGTATCCGCCTGAATCGCCGCGAAATCTTCAGGGCTGAGCTGCTCTTTGGCGGTCACCTGGGCCAGAATCCGCTCGGCGCGGTAGGGCTTGAGCCAGTTGCGGCCCAGAAAATACGGGTAGCTCATGCCCGCCGAGCGATTGTTGGCCGTGACGATGAACTGCTCCGGTGGATTGTAGCTGTGCGGCAGCTCCGCGAAGGGCACGTAGCCGGTCCACTCGTGGCGGCCAC
>DASWTQ010000177.1:0-2979 GCA_036402055.1 Herpetosiphonaceae bacterium | reverse complement strand
CGACTGGGGCGTGCTCGAAGTCGGGCCGGGCTCCACGCTGACCCAGTTCGCTAAGCTCCATCCCGCGTGCGGCCTTGAGCGGCTGGTCGTGCCCTCGCTGCCACATCCGCAGGAGCAGCAGCCATCCGACGCGTTTTTCTTTACCACGCTCGGCAAGCTGTGGCTGGCCGGCGTCGAGATCGATTGGGCCGCGCTCTATCGCCAGGAGCAGCGCCGCCGCGTGGTCCTGCCGACCTATCCCTGGCAGCGGCAGCGCTACTGGATCGAGCCGGGAGCCGCTCCTGCTGCTGCCACAGCGGCGCTAGAGCGCCAGCCCGATCTCGGCGACTGGTTCTACCTGCCGACCTGGCAAGAATCCGCGCCGCCCAGCGCACAGCTCGATGCGTCGCAGCGCTGGCTGATCTTTGCCGATCGCTGCGGTATCGGCGCGGCACTGGCAGAGCGGCTTGAGCTGCATGAGCAGGATGTGATCATTGTCGAGGCAAACACTCAATTCGCGCAGACCGGCGAGCAAGCCTACACGCTCAGCCCCGGACGGCGTGAGGATTACCAGTCGCTGATCAGCAGCCTGCGGGAGCGGGAGCTACTGCCGCAGCGCATCGTTCATGCCTGGACGATCGCGGACGATCGCCAAAGTTTATCCGCAGCGGAGCGACTGGCAGCGGCTGAGGAGCGCGGATTTTACAGCCTGCTCTGGCTGGCGCAGGCGCTGGGCGAGATCACGCTCGACGAGCAGATCCACATGACCGTGCTCGCGAACGGCACGCACGAAGTCGAAAGCGGCGACGAGGTGCGACCGGAGCAGGCGCTCGTGCTGGGGCCGTGTAAAGTCATCCCGCTTGAGTACGAAGCGCTGACCTGTCGCAGCATCGACATTCAGCTGCCGAAAGCGGCATCCCGCCCGGCCAAACAGCTGATCGAGCAGCTGATCCACGAGCTGGCAGCGCCCAACGCCGAGCAAATCGTCGCCTATCGCGGACGTCACCGCTGGACGCGCACCTACACCCGCGCGCCGCTGTCCACACCAACCCGCATCGAGCGGCTGCGTGAGCGCGGCGTGTATGTGATCACCGGCGGCCTCGGCGGCATGAGCCTGAAGCTCGGCCAGTATCTGGCGGAGACCGTCCAGGCGCGGCTGGTGCTGGTCTCGCGCTCGGGCTTGCCGCCGCGAGAAACCTGGGATGAGCGGCTGGCCACACAGAGCGACGATCGCATCAGCCAGCAGATGCGCGCGGTCCAGGCGATCGAGGCGGCGGGCGGCGAGGTGCTGATCATCAGCGCGGACGTGACCGATCCCGAGGCCATGCGCGCCGTCAAAGCGCAGGCGCTGGAACGTTTCGGCGCGATCCACGGCCTGATCCACGCGGCCGGTGTTGGCGGCGGCGGTTTGATCCAGCTCAAAACCCGCGCGGCAGCCGAGGAAGTGATCGCGCCGAAAGCCCGTGGCCTGCTGGCGCTCCAGGCGATCACGGACGATCTTGACCTCGACTTTTTCGCGATCTTCTCGTCGCTGGCCTCGATCCTTGGCGCGCTTGGCCGCGTCGATTACTGCGCCGCCAACGCCTTTGTCGATGCCTTCGCCTACCGGCACAGCGCGCTGAGCGGCACCGACACATTCACGATCAACTGGCAGACCTGGCAAGCAACCGGCATGTCGGTCAACACGATCGTGCCCGAGGAGCTGAGCGAGCTGCGCGAGCTGATGATCGAGGATGGCTTGCAGCCGGATGAAGGCGTCGAAGTCTTCCGGCGCGCGCTGGCGCACAATCGCCAGCCACAGATCGCGATCTCGACCATCGATCTTCAGGCGCGGGTCGCATCGGTTGCCGAGGTTTCACGAGCGCGGCGTGAGGCGGCGCTGGAGCCGGATCGTCAGGCGAAGCCCGCTCACGCTCGGCCCGACCTGGCGACGGCCTATGTCGCGCCGAGCAGCGCCACCGAGCAGGCGGTCGCCGCGATCTGGCAGGAGTTGCTGGGCATCGATCAGATCGGCGTCAACGACAATTTCTTCGAGCTGGGCGGCCACTCGCTGCTGGCGACACAGATCGTGTTTCGTATCCGCGACACGCTTCAGATCGAGCTGACGCTGGGCAGCTTCTTTGAAACGCCGACGGTCGCGGGCGTAGCGGCGGTGATCGCTCGCCGGCAGGCCGCGCCCGAGGACGATGAATCGATTCCGCTGCCGGTGCTGGTGCCGCAGCCCGAGTCCTGGCACGAGCCGT
This sequence comes from Herpetosiphonaceae bacterium, assembly GCA_036402055.1. Classification (GTDB taxonomy): domain Bacteria; phylum Chloroflexota; class Chloroflexia; order Chloroflexales; family Kallotenuaceae; genus LB3-1. The sequence goes on along the minus strand of DASWTQ010000177.1, from coordinate 757 downwards.
TTCCGCTGACGGATATGCAGCAGGCGTACTGGGTTGGTCGCAGCGGCGCGTTCGATATGGGCAACGTGTCGATCCATCTCTACCTGGAGATCGAAAGCGACACGCTGGACGTTGCGCGCTTCAATCGCGCCTGGCAGCTGCTGGTTCAGCGTCACGACATGCTGCGGGCGATCATCCAGCCCGACGGCCAGCAGCGCATCCTTGAGCATGTACCCGACTACGAGATCGGCGTGCTCGATCTGCGCGGCCGGCAGCCGGAGCAGGTCGCGGCGCAGCTGTCGGCGATCCGTGAAGAGCTGTCGCATCAGGTGCTGCCGACCGACCAGTGGCCGCTCTTCGACGTGCGAGCCACGCTGCTGGACGACGAGCGCGTGCGGCTGCATCTCAGCGTCGACGGCATCTTCGCCGACGGCCGCAGCTACCAGATTCTGTCGCACGATCTGATCGAGCTATATGAGAATCACGAGGCATTTCCGCAGCCGTTCACGATCTCGTTCCGCGACTATGTGCTGGCGCTGCGGACCTTCGAGGAGTCGGAGGCGTTTCAGCGCTCGCTCGGCTACTGGCGCGATCGTTTGCCGACGCTGCCGCCTGCGCCGGAGCTACCACTGGCAGCCGCGCCAGGCTCGATCGCGCAGCCGCATTTCGTACGGCGCAGCGCAACGCTGGAGCCGGAGATCTGGCAGTCGTTGAAAACCAGGACCGGGCAGCGCGGCCTGACGCCGACCGGCCTGCTGCTGGCGGTCTATGCCGAAGT
>DASWTQ010000176.1:0-4662 GCA_036402055.1 Herpetosiphonaceae bacterium | reverse complement strand
ATTGGATGTTATCGTCGGGCTACTGGGCATTCTCAAGGCGGGCGGCGCGTATGTGCCGATCGATCCGGCCTATCCTGCGCAGCGCCAGGCCTTGATTCTCGCCGATGCGCAGGCGCCGGTGCTGCTCACGCAGCAGCACATCGCCGCCGAGCTGCCGGAGTCTGCGGCACGGATCGTCTGCCTGGACGCGGAGTGGTCGGCGATCGCGCAGCTGCCCGATACGCCCCCGGCCAGCGCTGTGACGCCCGATCATCTCGCCTATGTGATCTACACCTCGGGCTCGACCGGCACGCCCAAAGGTGTGCAGGTCACTCATGCGAAAGCGGGTCGTTTGTTTGCGGCCACCGACGACGGGTTTCACTTTGATGAGCGCGATGTGTGGACGCTGTTCCACTCTACGGCGTTCGACTTCTCGGTCTGGGAGATCTGGGGCGCGCTGCTCTATGGCGGGCGGCTGGTCGTCGTTCCCTACTGGATCAGTCGCTCACCCGATGCGTTCGCCGATCTGCTGCGCCGGGAGCGCGTGACGGTGCTCAACCAGACGCCCTCAGCCTTCCGCCAGCTTGTACAGGCGGCAGGCAGCGCCGGCGATCTCCCGCTGCGGCTGGTGATCTTCGGCGGCGAGGCGCTGAATCTTGCCAGCCTGCAATCCTGGTTCGCGCATTACCCGGATCGGATGCCGCAGCTTGTCAATATGTACGGCATCACCGAGACGACCGTCCACGTGACCTACCGGCCCTTGACAGCTGATGATGCGCGAGTGGCGCTGGGAAGCATGATCGGCGTGCCGATCCCGGATCTCCAGCTGTATATCCTGGACCAGCAGATGCAGCCGGTGCCGGTCGGCGTGTCGGGGGAGCTGTATGTCGGTGGCGGCGGCGTGGCGCGTGGCTACCTCAACCGTCCGGCGCTGACCGCCGAGCGCTTCGTCCCGCATCCGTTCAGCGCCACGCCTGGCGCGCGGCTGTACAAGAGCGGCGACGGGGCGCGCTACCGGTCGAACGGCGATATTGAGTACCTGGGCCGCCTCGACACGCAGATTAAGATCCGTGGCTTCCGTATCGAAATAGGCGAGATCGAGGCTGTGCTCAGCCGGTATTCCGGTGTGCGCGACGCAGTGGTGATCGTGCGCGAGGACGAGCCTGGTGAAAAGCGGCTGGTGGCGTACGTTGTTGAGGAACAAAAGAACAAAGGAACAAAAGAACAAGAGAACCAAGAACCAGGAACCAAGAACCAAGAACCAAGGCTTAAAGATGAAAGTGATTCAGTTCCCCCTCGCCTACCACAGTGGGAGAGGGGGTTAGGAGGTGAGGGCCTGATCCTCTCACTCCGCGCCTTCCTCGCTGAGCGACTGCCGAGCTACATGGTCCCATCGGCGTTCGTGGTGCTGGATGCTATTCCGCTGACGGCGCATGGCAAGGTCGATCGCCGAGCGCTCCCGGCACCGGACAGCGCGCGGCCCATGCCGGAAGATACCTTCGTCGCGCCGCGCACAGCCGACGAGGAGATCGTGGCGCAGATCTGGGCCGAGGTGCTCCACCTGGATCGAGTTGGCATCCTCGACAACTTTTTCGGCCTGGGCGGTCATTCGCTGCTGGCAACCCAGGTCATCTCCAAGCTGCGCGCAGCGTTTCAGATCGAGCTGCCGCTGCGCGTCCTCTTCGAGACGCCGACCATCGCCGGTCTATCTGAGCGCATCGCAGCCGCACGCTACGATACGGCCGCGCTTCTGTCGCCGCCACTGGGCCCGATTCCCCGCAATGGCGCGCTGCCGCTGTCGTTTGCACAGCAGCGGCTGTGGTTTCTCGACCAACTGGAGCAAGACAATCCGATCTATAATCTGCCCTTCGCCGCCTACCTGACCGGGAAGCTCGATATAGCTGCGCTTGGTCGGAGCCTGGATGCGATCGTCGCTCGGCATGAGGTGCTGCGCACAACCTTCGAGACGGCGGATCATGGGCAGCCGGTTCAGGTCATCGCCGCTGCTCAGCCCCTCCCGCTGCCGCTGGTCGATCTACAGGATCTGCCCGAGCATGAGCGCGACGCTGAGGTGCGGCGGCTGGCGACCAGTGCAGCGCTACAGCCCTTCGATGTGGCACGCGGCCCGCTCCTGCGCGCGACGCTGCTGCGCCTGCACGGCGAGTCGCATGTGCTGCTGCTGACGATGCACCATATTGTCGCCGACGGCTGGTCGATGGGTGTATTCGTTGGTGAGATCTCGGCGCTGTATGCCGCGACTGTCAGCGGCACAGCCCCAGCGCTGCCCGCACTGCCGATCCAGTACGCCGACTATGCGGTCTGGCAGCGCGACTGGCTCCAGGGCGCGGTCCTGGAGCGGCAGCTCACCTACTGGCGCCAGCAGCTGGCCGATCTGCCGGTGCTTGAGCTGCCCACCGATTACCCGCGTCCTCCGGCGCTCTCCTTCCGGGGTGCGCTCCATCCTTTCACGCTCCCCAAAACCCTGAGCGATGAGCTGGTCGCGTTGAGCCAGCGGGAAGGCGTGACGCTGTTCATGACGCTGCTGGCGGCCTGGCAGGTCCTGCTGAGTCGCTACAGCGGCCAGGACGACATCGCCGTCGGCACGCCGATCGCCGGACGCACGCGCGCCGAGACGGAAGATCTGATCGGCTTCTTCGTCAACACGCTGGTCCTGCGCGCCAACCTGGCCGGTAACCCGACCTTCTCGGAGCTGCTCGGGCGAGTGCGCGCAGTCTGTCTGGGCGCGTACGCGCATCAGGATCTGCCCTTCGAGCAAGTGGTGGAAGAGTTGCAGCCTGTGCGCGATTTGAGCCGCCATCCATTGTTCCAGGTGATGTTCACGCTCCAGAATGCGCCGGTGACACCCCTGGAGCTGCCGGATCTGAAGGTTGATCCGCTCGTCGTCGATCACGGCCTGGTGAAATTCGACCTGAGCCTGGAGTTCGAAGAGACTGCATCTGGGCTGGTAGGGATGCTGGCGTATAACACTGATCTCTTCACGGAGGCGACGATCGGGCGGATGCTGGGGCATCTCCAGACGCTGCTGAACGGGATCGTGGCGGATGTGGATCAGCCGCTGGCGGCGCTGCCGCTCTTGACCGGCGCCGAAGTGCAGCAGCTGCGTGCCTGGTCGCCGCCGCTCGCCGCCGTGCCGCCCGCGCCGTCCGTGCCTGCCCTCTTCGCGGCGCAGGCCGCGCACACACCCGACGCCGTCGCGTTGGTCTGTGGCGGTGCGCAGCTGACGTATCGCGCGCTGGATCAGCGGGCCAATCAGCTGGCGCACGCCTTGCGGGCGCGGGGCGTGGGTCCCGACGTCCGTGTCGGGCTGCTGGTCGCGCGCTCCCTCGACCTCGTGGTGGCGCTGCTGGGCATCTGGAAGGCGGGCGGGGCGTATGTGCCGATCGACCCGGCCTATCCCGCGCAGCGCCAGGCGTTTCTCCTGGAGGATGCGCAGATCCCGCTGCTGGTCACCCAGGAAGCACTGCTCGCCACCGTGCCCGCCGAGCTGCCGACGCTGTGCCTCGATCGGGATGCCGCTGCCATCGCCCAGCAGCCGATCACCGCGCTCGATCCGGCGCCGCAGCCCGCGCACCTGGCGTATGTGATCTACACCTCGGGCTCCACCGGGCAGCCCAAAGGCGTGGCCGTCACGCACGCCAACCTGCGCGCCACGCTGTGGGGGAGCCAGCAGCAGTTCGCCTTGCAGGCCGACGACGTGATGCCCTGGATCGCGTCGGTGGCGTTTGATATTGCGCTATTTGAGCTGCTGACGCCGCTGCTTGCGGGCGGCACCGTGCGCCTGCTGACGCCTGAGGAGGCGCTGGACGCGCCGACGCTGCTGGCGCACCTGCAGCAGTGCACGGCCATCCATGCGGTGCCGAGCCTGATGCAGCACCTGGTGCAGGCGATCCGCGCGACCGGTGAGCCGGACGGCTACGCCCACATGCGGCAGGTCTTTGTCGGGGGCGATCGAGTGCCGCCGGAGCTGTTGGGCGCGTTGCAGACGGTGTTTGCGCAGGCGCAGGTGTGGGTGTTGTACGGGCCGACCGAGGCGACGATTATTTGTGCGCGCTACCTGGTGCCGCGTGGGGGCACCGAGCGTGGGCATCCGCTCGGGCAGCCGCTGCCGCACGCCGAGGTGCGCGTGTGGGACGCGCACGGGCAACTCGTGCCAATCGGGGTGGCAGGGGAGCTGGTGGTGGGCGGACCGGCGGTGACGCGCGGCTATCTCCAGCGCCCCGAGCTAACGGCGGAGAAATTCGTCGCGCACGACGGGGTGCGCTGGTACCGCACGGGGGACCGGGCGCGCTACCGGGCAGATGGCGTGCTGGAGTTCCTGGGGCGAGTCGACACGCAGGTGAAAGTGCGCGGCTACCGGATCGAGTTGGGCGAGGTGGAGGCGGCGCTGGGGCAGCAGCCGGGCGTGGCAGCGAGCGTGGTGGTGGTGCGCGAAGACGTGCCGGGCGACGCGCGGCTGGTGGCGTACGTGGTCGAAGAACACGGGAACAAAGAAACACGGGAACAACGCAGTACCGCCAAGCTCCCCTCGCCTACGGCCGTGGGAGAGGGGGGAGTCGCCGCAGCGACGGGGGTGAGGGCCACGGATGCGGGCCTGAGCGCAAGTGGGCTGCGGAGCGCGCTGCAGGCGGTGCTGCCGGAGTACCTGGTGCCGAGCGCGGTGGT
>DASWTQ010000175.1:0-2719 GCA_036402055.1 Herpetosiphonaceae bacterium | reverse complement strand
CATCACCGGCTCAATCGCGGTGAAGCCAGGGATGAGAGCCATGAATCAGCTAGCCTTCGAGCAGCAGGTTTTCGGGATCTTCCAGCAGCTCTTTGATCCGCACCAGGAAGCGCACGGCCTCGCTGCCGTCGACGATGCGGTGATCGTACGAGAGCGCGAGATACATCATCGGGCGGATCTCGACCTGGCCGTTGACCGCGATCGGCCGCTCCTGAATCTTGTGCATGCCCAGAATGCCGACCTGCGGCGTGTTGAGGATCGGCGTGGACATCAGCGAGCCGAAGACGCCGCCGTTGGTGATTGTAAAGGTGCCGCCCTGAAGATCCGAGAGCGTGAGCTTGCCGTCACGAGCGCGCGTCGCCAGATCGGCGATCTCACGCTCAAGCTGGGCAAAGCTCTTGCGATCCGCGTTGCGCACCACCGGCACAACCAGACCTTCTTCCGCTCCTACCGCGATGCCGATGTCGTAGTAGCGCTTGACCACGATCTCGTCGCCCTTGATCTCGGCGTTCAGATACGGAAACGCCTTGAGCGCGCCGATCACGGCTTTGGCGAAGAACGACATAAAGCCCAGGCCGACGCCGTGCCGCTCCTTGAACGAGTCTTTGCGCCGCTTGCGAATCTCCATCACGGCGGTCATATCGACCTCGTTGAAGGTCGTCAGCATGGCGGCGGTCTGCTGCGCCTCCACGAGTCGTTGCGCGATCGTCTGGCGGCGGCGCGACATGCGCACGCGCTCCTCGGGTCGATCGGATGACGGCGCGGCGGCTGTGGCGGGCGCTTGTGACCGCTGTGGCTGCGCCGCCGGTTGTGTCGCTGGCCTGGCTGTTTCTGCTGGCTTGGGCGCTGGTTGCTGGCTGGGCTGCTCAGTTGGTGCGCCCTGGCTGCGCGCCGCGACATCGTCTTTGGTGATGCGTCCGCCGGGACCACTGCCGGTCAGGCCGCGCAGATCCACGCCCTGATCGGCGGCCATCTTTTTGGCGACCGGACTGGCCGGAGTTGCGCGATCGTCGGCCTGCTGCTGGGATGGAGCGGTCTCGCGGTCCTCGGTCTCCGGCTGCGTGGGCGCGGTCGTCGGCTCGGCGGCCTCGGCCTTTGGCGCAGGCGCGGGCTGCTCCTCCTTCTGGCTGGCGGCAGCGCTGCCGTTGACGCTGATCGTTCCGATCGTGTCGCCGATGCTGACATTCTCGCCCTCGCCCTTGACGATCGATTCGAGCACGCCCGAGCCTTCGGCCATGACCTCGATGTTGACCTTGTCGGTTTCCAGCTCCACGACCGGCTCTCCCGCGTTGACGTTCTCGCCCTCACGCTTGAGCCACTTGCCGACGGTCGCCTCGACGATCGATTCGCCCAGCGCGGGCACTTTTATCTCAACCGCCATACGGTTCTCCTTGTTGGCATCTATAAATAATCTGATCGTGAGTCTATTTGCCGCTCACGGCGACCGGCTCCGCGCTGCCTTCCAGCGCCGCAGTGATGATCCGCGTCTGCTCGGCCGTGTGCAGTCCCAGCGATCCTTCGGCAGTGCTGGCGGAATCGGCGCGGCCGGCGTACTGAAGCTCGATCTCGGAGCCCAGCAGCGCTTGCAGACGTGGCGCGATATAGCTCCACGCGCCCATGTTGCGCGGCTCCTCTTGCAGCCAGACCACCTCGCGCAGCTTGCGGTAGCGCTCCAGCTCGGCGCGCAGATCGTCGGCCGGGAACGGGTACAGCTCCTCGACGCGTCCGATCGCCAGGCCCTCCACGCCCGACTCTTCGACTTTGCTCATCAGGTCGACGTAGACTTTGCCGCTGCACAGACTGATCCGAGTGATCTGATCATCGCTCTGCGCGCCGACACGCTCAACGATCACCGGATGGAACGATCCCTGCGCCAGCTCGTCCAGCGAGGCCGCAGCGCGTGGATGGCGCAGCAGGCTCTTGGGCGTCATGATCACCAACGGGCGCGGGCTTTGCTCAAGCAGCGCCGCCTGCCGTCGCAGCAGATGGAAGTACTGCGCCGCTGTGGTGCAGTTTGCCACGCGAATATTGCCGTCGGCAGCCAGTTGCAGGAAGCGCTCAAGCCGGGCGCTGGAATGCTCCGGGCCCTGGCCCTCGTAGCCGTGCGGCAGCAGCAGCACCAGCGAGGGCGTCTGGCCCCACTTGGCGCGACCCGAGACCAGGAACTGATCGATGATCACCTGCGCGCCGTTGACGAAATCGCCGAACTGCGCCTCCCACAGTACGAGCACGCCGGGCGCGTGCATACTGTAGCCGTACTCGAAGCCGAGCACCGCGTTCTCGGAGAGCGGGCTGTTATAGACCGCGAACGAGGCCCGCGCGGACGGCAGCGATTGCAGCGGCACATAGCGCTCGCCAGTCTTGGCGTCATGCAGCACGGCATGCCGGTGGCTGAAGGTGCCGCGCTCGCTGTCCTGGCCTGACAGCCGGATCGGCGTGCCATCCACGAGGATCGAGGCGAAGGCCAGGGATTCTGCGTGCCCCCAGTCGATCGCGCGTGGCTCGTGGAGCGTGTTGCGCCGCCGCTGGAGCGTGCGATCCAGCCTGGGATGCGGGGTGAAGCCGTCAGGTCGCGCCAGCAGCGCCTCATTTAGCTCCTGGAGATGCTTGGCGGCAACGGCCGTGGACACACCATCCAGCATTGGCGGTGTAGCGTCGTGGCTGCTCAGCTTGAACTCTTCGGGCTGCTCCGTCGCCTGCTGCCGGGCCTGCTTCAGAC
>DASWTQ010000174.1:0-4651 GCA_036402055.1 Herpetosiphonaceae bacterium | reverse complement strand
GCAGCGGCACATAGCGATCGCCGGTCTTGGCGTCGTGCAGCACAGCATGCCGGTGGCTAAAAGTGCCGCGCTCGCTGTCCTGGCCTGACAGCCGGATCGGCGTGCCATCCACGAGGATCGACGCGAAGGCCAGCGATTCGGCGTGGCCCCAGTCGATCGCGCGCGGCTCGTGAAGCGTGTTGCGCCGCCGCTGAAGCGTGCGATCCAGCCTGGGATGCGGCGTGAAGCCGTCGGGCCGGGCCAGCAGCGCCTCGTTCAGCTCCTGAAGTCGCTCGGCGGCAACGGCGGTGGACACGCCGTCCAGCATCGGCGGGGTATCGTCGTGGCTGCTCAGCTTGAACTCTTCGGGCTGCTCCGTCGCCTGCTGCCGGGCCTGCTTCAGACGCTCCTGAACCTCGGCCATCAGCGTGTCGGCGTCGGCCTTGGTGATCACCTGCTGCCGCTCAAGCTCCTGCGCCCACAGATCGCGCACCGTCGGATGCTTGCCGATCTGCTCGTACATCAGCGGCTGCGTAAACGCCGGCTCGTCGCCCTCGTTGTGGCCCCAGCGCCGGTAGCCGACCAGATCGATCAAAAAGTCTTTGCCGAACTGCTCGCGGTAGGCGTGCGCCATACGAGCCACCGCGATACAGGCGTGCGGATCGTCGGCGTTGACATGCGCGATCGGGATCTCGAAGCCTTTAGCCAGATCGCTGGCGTAGAGCGTCGAGCGCGTGTCACGTGGCTGCGTGGTAAAGCCGAGCTGATTATTGGTGATGATATGGATCGTGCCGCCGGTGTAGTAGCCCGCCAGTTGCGACAGGTTCAGCGTCTCGGCGACGATGCCTTGCCCAGGGAATGCCGCGTCGCCGTGTATCAGCACCGCCAGCGAAGCGTGTGGATCGCCGGTGGGAGCGCCGCTGTGATCGCGCCGCTCCTGCGCAGCGCGCGCCCGACCTTCCACAACCGGATTAACAAACTCAAGATGGCTCGGGTTCGGCGCCAGCGTGAGCGGCATTTGCTCGACGCCGCTTTCTTTGTAGGCTCGTCGCGCGCCGAGATGATATTTGACATCGCCGCTCCAGCCGGTCGAGCCCTTGCCCTCGGGTGAGGCTCCTGCTGCCCGACCTGCCGCCTGGAACTCGGCCAGGATCGCGGCGTAGGGCTTGCCCAGCACATGCGCCAGCACGTTCAGCCGCCCGCGATGCGCCATGCCCATCACAACCTCGCGCGTTCCGGCGGTTGCGGCGTTGCGAATGATCGTGTCGAGCATCGGCACCAGCATGTCGGTGCCTTCGATCGAAAAGCGCTTCTGCCCGACAAAGGTTTGATGCAGAAAGCGCTCGAAGACCTCGACCTCGGTCAGGCGCTGCAACAGGTCGCGCTTGCGATCGGCGTCGAAGTTCTCGAAAAAGCGCCGGCTTTCGATCGCGTCACGAATCCAGGCTCGCTCCTCGTAGTTCTGAATATGATCGGTTTCGTAGCCGACGGTTCCCGAGTAGACCTCGCGCAGCCGTGTGATCGCCTCCAGCGCATTGCCCGCGCCCTCGACCAGCGGCCCGCGCACGATCTCAGCCGGCAGCGCCGCCAGATCGGCCTCGGTCACGTCGTGGATCTCGGGCGCGAGTCCGGGATCACCCGGTGGCTCACTGCCCAGCGGATCGATCCGCGCCGCCAGGTGGCCCAGCTCGCGAATGTAGCGGATCAGTCGCGCTGCGCTGACCGTGTGTGTCACATCCAGCGGGCTGCGCTTGACGGCGTGCTCGGGCGGTGGCGGCGCGACTGCCGTATCGGTCTGCTGCTCGGGCGTCCACTGCTCGAAAAACGCGCGTGTTTCAGGATCGACCGACTGCGGATCACGCTGATACTGCTCGTACAGCTCAATCACATAGCCCGCGTTCGGCCCGTGAAACAGTGAAACATCGTTCATGATTCGTTTCCTGTAGCTTAGCTCTGCTGCTCAACTGCGGGCTGCACCACGCCGCGACTTTCGCCGAAGCCGATGCGCGCCGCGTCCGCGCGCTCGCAATAGCCGCGCAGAATGATCTCGTCGCCGTCCTGCAAAAAGGTGCGCGTCTCGCCGGTCGGCAGCTCGATCGGCTCCGCGCCGCGCCAGGTTAGCTCAAGCAAACAGCCGCGCTCGTCTTTGTTCGCGCCGGAGACTGTGCCGCTGGCCAGCAGATCGCCCGGCCGCAGGTTACAGCCGTTGCTGGCGTGATGCGTCAACATCTGCGCGATCGTCCAGTACATGTTGGCGAAGCTGCCCCGGCTGAGCCGTAGCGGCGCGACTCCTCCATCTCGCATCTGCCGCGATGCCAGATAGACTTCAACTGTGAGATCGATGCCGCCCTGCTCACGATCGGCCGGCGAGTCGAGATAGGGCAGCGGCTGCGGATCTTCGGGTGGACGCTTGAAGGCCGGAACGCGGAACGGTGCCAGCGCTTCCAGGGTCACGATCCAGGGCGCGATCGTGGTGACGAAGCTTTTGGCCAGGAACGGCCCCAGCGGCTGATATTCCCAGGTCTGAATATCGCGCGCCGACCAATCGTTGACCAGACACAGGCCAAAGATCTGCTCCTCCGCCTGCTCGATCGCGATCGGCTGGCCCAGCGTGTTACCTGGCCCCACAAACAGCCCGACCTCCATCTCGTAGTCCAGCAGCTTGCACGGCCCGAAGCCTGGCGCGTCGGCCTTAGGATCACGAGTCTGGCCGTTGGGACGGCGCACCGGCGCTCCGCTCACCACCACCGACGACGCGCGGCCGTGGTAGCCGATCGGAACATATTTGTAGTTGGGCAGCAGCGGATTATCGGGACGAAACATGCTCCCGACGTTGGTCGCGTGATGCACCGAGGCGTAGAAGTCGGTGTAGTCGCCGATCTGAACCGGCAGCAGCAGCTCGGCATCATCCATCGCTACCAGGATTTTTTCGCCGAGCTGCGGGTCTTGTGTGTACGCCTGGCCGTCTTCACGCAGCACAGCGCTGATCTGCTGGCGGAGTGCCGACCAATGATGAGTTCCCAGCGCCAGCAGCGCGTTCAGCGTGGGCTGATCACAGACCTGAGCCGCCTCCGCCGCCAGCCCATCGAACAAGCCTTCACGTAGACAGGCGCTGAGATCCAGGATCTGATCGCCGATCGCCACGCCGGCTCGTGGCGTCTCGTCACCGCCCGCGCGCCGAAAAACCCCGAACGGCAGATTTTGAATCGGGAAGTCGGTATTTGGATCGTGTGCGGACGCCACCCAGCAGCGCAGCTGAGGATCGTGAGTTTCGTTGACCGTGTAACTCATAGAAGCTTCATCGCTTTCAATTCATCGATCGGCTCTTCGAACGAGCACGAGCCGAAGGAGATCGCCAGCCCCTCCCGCACGCTCGCCAGCGCCTCGCCAGTGAGTCGCCGTCCACGCCAATCGATGCCGCTGTCGTCAAATTGGAATGTCTCGGGTGATTCTTCGATCAGAACCTGCATCGATTCATCAACATTCATTCCAGCAGCCAGAAACGCCGCGCTCAAAAACACGTTCAGAAAGCCGTACATCGTGCCGCGCTCGCTGTCGGGCTTGTATGTCAGGCGATACTGAGCGCGCAGCGGGTGATGTAACCCAGCCGTGGCCTTGAAGGGAACGCGCGCTGCCACACACGCGCCGATGAAATGCAGCAGGTCTGCGGGGTCTGGAAACATGGCCTGGGTTGTGCCGCCGGTCCGTACCTTGGCGCGGCCACGCTCTCGCCCAATCATGGCGATCAATGCTGTCGGATCGTCGGCGATCGGGATCTCGAAATAGGGCGTGATCTGATCCGGTAACGCACGCATCGCCGCGACGATCTCGTCAGGCTGGCTCGCCTTAAGTTCGATCGTATCGATCACGGCTCGTTGAGCATGGCGCTCGTTGAACGCCTTGATCGCTGCGAGATCGGATTGGAGATCGTTTGCGCTGAGGACGCTCAGTTGCCAGGGTGCTGCGGCTGGCGCGAGCGGCAGAAGATGCTGCGCGGCAGACTCGAACTCGGCGAGCCGGGAAACTGGCAGGATAAACCGGCCTAGCGCCCAGGCCGCCTCTGAGTCGTGATACCTCGCGTAGTTCGCAACCGCCGATTGCATATCTAGCTCTGCGGGCGGGAAAAGGCCAGCGTAGTCGATCATACGCTTCATTAAGATCCGAACCGGATGCATAGCTGAACCTTTCCTAAGGTCATTGGTCTGGTTGCTATTCTAGCATGGCTCATCCGCGCACTTGCAGTCCAGAGTCGCTCATTATCAGCGCTGATTCACGATGAGTCACGCATTTGACAAGCTCTCTAATCGTGATATACTACGCCCCGTTGCTCCGCTGAAACAGTAATGAAACAGCGATGAGCAATGGCTGAAAAAACCAATCGCTCAGGTTTGACAATCTGATAAAGCGGTGGTACACTACAGCGGTCGTCAACGACGACATCGTCTCGCTTCGGAAGAAGCAGACCCCGACAACGCGCAACGCATCGAGTGGTGACTTTGGCACCCTCGATTTTTTGTCGCCGTGTCGGGATGCACCTGACCAACTGACGTGTGATGCGTGACCTGTGATTTTTCGGATTGGACCCATCGCGGTGATGGCGAGCTTTTTCGCTCCACCAGTGATGACGAGTTTGATCCTGGCTCAGGATCAACGCTGGCGGCGTGCCTAATGC
>DASWTQ010000173.1:0-12591 GCA_036402055.1 Herpetosiphonaceae bacterium | reverse complement strand
TGACGGTAAGTTTTACGGTGATCAACCAGGGCAACGCCGATGTGACGCAGCGCTTCCTGGTTGCGATCGAGGCTGACGAGCTGAATCCGACGACGGTGGTGGTAGATAGTCTGGCCGCCGGGCAGCAAATCGATCTGCGGGCGCGGCTCGGGCCGGGCGGCAACTGCTACAATCCCAACTGCACTGTCACCGTCACCGTCGATCCAAACAATGTGATCCCGGAGTTTGACGAGACGAATAATATTGCGACCGATACCTGGAACGGCTGAGCGGCTGGCGATCAGGAGCATACGATGGCTGAGATCGATCTGGAACTACGTATCACGCTGAGGGACGAGCGCACGCTGGCGTTTGAGCTGACGGGCCAGCAGTTTGGCTACTATCGCACGGCGCTGGGCCAGACGTTGCTGACCGTGGCGCCGCGCCAGCATCTCGATCTGCTCTTTAACGATCTCAGCCAGCTGGCGCGCCAGAGTGGAGCCGGCTCCTCGGCGCAGGATCAGTCCGAGGTCAGCACCAAAATAGCGGCGTTCGGCCAGGTGCTCTACCGCGATCTGATCCCCGAGGAGTTGAAACGCGCATATCGCCGGATTCGCCAGCACCAGGCCGGGCCGCTGTCGCTGCTGATCATCTCAGACGAGCCCTGGATACCCTGGGAGCTGGTCAGGCCCTTTGAGCGTGACACGCCGGCTGAGCCGGGTTTCGACGATCCGTTTTTCTGCGAGCAGTTCGCGCTCACGCGCTGGCTGGCCGGTGGCAGCTTGCCGCGCCAGCTTGAGGTGCAAACGATCGCGCTGGTCGCGCCGTCGTCGGGGCTGAGCTATGTGCAGCGGGAGCGCGCCTATATCGACGGCCTGGCGCAGCGCGCGCCGCAGGCCCGAGTTCTGCCGCCGATCGGTGCGGCGTTTGCGGTGCGCGCTGGTCTCCGCGATTCGATCGCGCAGCTCTGGCATATCGCCACGCACGGCAACTTTGCCGGCGCCACGCCCGATCGTTCGGCGGTGCAACTCGACGGCGGCGATCTGCGGGCCGAGGAGATCGTCGGGCCGGTTGAGCAGGGCATCGCCCGATCGCAGCCGCTGCTGATGCTCAACGCCTGCCATACCGGGCGCCAGGACTTCGCGCTCACTGGTCTGGGTGGCTGGGCGCAGCAGCTCGTGCGCGCCGGAGCCAGCGCCTTCATCGGTACGCAGTGGGAGGCCCACGACGCGCTGGCGGCTGCGTTTGCGGTCGCGCTCTACGAGGCGCTGTGGTCGGGCCAGACGCTGGGACAGGCGGCTCACAGCGCGCGCCAGGCGATCAAGAGTCAGAACCCGACGAATCCGACCTGGCTTGCGTATGCGGTCTATGGCCATCCAGAGCTGCGCGTCTGGCTGACAGGTCAGACCGGGCCGGAGCAGACAGCAGCGCCACCCGTGGATCTGCGCCAGCTGCCGCCCGACAGGAGCCAGGCCACGCAAGCCCCGGCTACTCCTCTCACGCGCAGCGCGCAGCCGGCGCCCGTCGTCCCCGCAAGCCAGCCGGCCGACGATTTTGTCTATGATGCGTTCGTGAGCTACCTCGACGAAGACCCGGATCGAACCTGGGTCGAGGAGCAGCTGGTGCCAACCCTTGTTGCGGCCGGGCTGCGCATCTGCCTGGATCGCGATCTGATCTATGGCGCTGCTCAAGTGACGGAAATCGAGCGCGCCGTCACCGAAAGCCGCCGTACGATCGCCGTGCTCTCCACGCAGTACCTGGCGGGCAACTTCGAGGACGTGCAAAATGTGATGGCGCAGACCTTGGGCATCGAGGAAGGCCAATACCGCTTGCTGCCGTTGATCTTTGAGCCCAATGTGGCGCTGCCGCTGCGGATTCGTATGCTAAACCCGATTACTCGGTCGGATTTGGATCGACGGCCTCGAACCTGGCAACGGTTGGTCGACGCGATTCGCACGCTCCCCAAACGCCGCTGACTTCTTCTTCTGGCACACAACTTGCTCTTCTACCCCGCTCCTGAATGCTCACATACAAGTCACAATTTGAACCGGCAGCGTCGCCATCTGAAGCGGCGACGTGTGCCCGCGCTGTCCTCGGCCCCGCAATGTAGCGCTAAACAATAGAAGGAGCCTTCCTTGGCGATAATGACGACGCAATTCGAGCGGGTCGCCGAGGCTGTCACCGAGCGGGTTTCTGAGCTTTTGCACGCTCCGATCTCCGTGGTCGACGCCCGTGGCCTGGTCGTATCCAGCAGCGAGCCCAACATGATCGGCTTGCCGTTTGCGCGCACCTCCCAGGAGCAACCCGAGACAGTACGCGTGCCGTTTCGCCTGGATGGACGCAACGCCGAGGTGATCGTCGGCGAGCCCTCGCATGAGGAGCTGATCTCTCCTCGGCTGGCGCAGGTGCTGGTCGAGCTGGTGATCAACCAGATGGCGGTCGTCGATCGACTGCCGAACCAGCACGAGATCAAGAATAATTTTATCTACAACCTGCTCCAGGGCCAGCTCGACGACGAGGATGCGATCCTGCGCGAGGCGCGGCTGCTGGGCATGGATCTGACACCGCCGCGCGCCGTGATTTTGATCGACGCCGCCGATTATATCCTCTCCGCTCACGACTCGGCCGGTATTGAGACCGATGACCGGATTCGTCGCCGGGTGCAGGTCGTGATCGGCACCGTGGTCAGCTTTTTTCATCTGCCCAACGACATGATCTGCGCCTATATCGGCGACGGCGAGGTCGCGCTGCTCAAGGCCAGCAATACGCGCAATCTGGTCAACTGGGCCGACAGCGGCGTCGAAGATAGCTCGTCGTGGGCCAATCTCACGGCGCTGCGACGGGCCGGCAACGCGCTGCTGAAGCGGCTCCAGTCCGATACTGGCGCGGCGATCAGCATCGGCATCGGGCGGTATCATCCTGGCATTCGTGGCCTGGCTCGCTCGTATCAAGATGCGCGCGCTGCGCTCCTGCTGGGACGGCGCTTCCACGGCCAGAACGGCGTTCACGGCCTGGACGCGCTCGGCATCGCGGCGTTCGTCGGCGTGGCCGACGAGAGCACCAAGATCGATCTGGCCACGCATCTGCTCAGCCCGCTGGATCACGAGCCCGAGCTGCTGGAAACGCTGTCGGTCTTTTTCGCTCACGACTGCTGCCCCTCGACGACGGCCAAGGAATTGTCGATCCATCGTAACACGTTGAGCTACCGTCTGGACAAGATCGGCCTGCTGACCGGCCTCGATCCGCGCTGCTTCGATCACGCGGTCCAGATTCGGCTGGCGCTGCTGCTGCGCTCTTTCACGCACCCCCCTGATTGTGCAAGTGCATAACTGTTTCACCAGCGGACAATTCGTTCTTTAGGCACCTGCCCAATGCATCGTTGCGTTGGGCGAGGGTAGCATTAGTGGTAGTGCTGCGCGTCGATCCGGTTTGAGCAGCAAGCAAAGGAGCAGTGCGTCGATGGGAGAGCGAGCGGTATTTCTCGATCGCGATGGAACGTTGGTCCAACCACGGCATTATCCGTCACGGCCGGAAGAGCTTTGCCTGTACGAGGGCATCGACGGCGAGCTGCGGCGGCTACAGGCGGCAGGTTTTCGGCTGATCGTGATCACCAATCAGGCCGGCCTGGCGCATGGCTACTTTACGACGGCGGATCTCGATCGGATGCACGCGCACTTGACGGAGGAGTTCGAGCGGCTCGGCGTGCGACTGGATGCGATCTACCATTGCCCGCATCATCCTGAGGGCGCGATCGCCGAGCTGTCGATCGCCTGCAACTGCCGTAAGCCGCAGCCAGGCATGCTGCTGCGCGCCGCCGCCGACCTCGATCTGGATCTCCAGCGCTCGTGGTTTGTCGGTGATATTCTCGACGATGTCGAGGCCGGCAGGCGCGCCGGCTGCGCGACGATTCTGGTCGACATCGGTACCGAGTCGCCGCCCACCGCCGCGATTCGCGAGCCGCACTTTGTGGCCGGCGACACTGCCCACGCGCTGAGTATTATCTCGACGTTTGAGCGGCTGGGGCCGGTGGCGAATCTGAGCTATCTGCCGTCGAGCTGGCAGCTGCGGGAGATCGCCTATGCCCGCTAGCACGATCGATCCACGCTGGCAGGCGGCGCGGCGCATCCTGGCGATCCGGCTGGATAATCTCGGCGATGTGCTGGTGACGACGCCCGCCATCCACGCGATCAAAACCTCGCTGCCGCAGGCCGAAATCACGCTGCTGGCCAGTCCGGTCGGAGCGCAGGTCGGGCGGCTCAATCCCGATCTCGACGATGTGATCGTCTACCAGTCGCCGCAGATGGACCCGTGGCAGGAGCTGCCCCAGGATAGCGAGCGCGAGCAGCGGATGATCGCGCTGCTCAAGGAGCGCAGTTTCGACGCCGCGATTATTTTTACGTCGTTTCGTCAAAGCTCGCTGCCGCAGGCGTATCTCTGCTATCTGGCCGATATTCCGCTGCGTCACGCCGCCTCGATCGATGGGCCTGGCTCGCTGCTTACAACTCGACATAAGCATCCTGAGCGTATGATGCACGAAGTCGAGCGCGGGCTGGATCTGGTCGGCGCGCTCGGTCTCGGCACTCATGAGCTGGATCTGGTGCTGCGCGTGCCGGAGCAGGGCCGGGAGCAGCTGCGCGAGTCTGTGTCGCTGGAGTCCAGCGCGCGACCCGTGGTGGTGATCCATCCCGGCTGCACGATGCCCGCGCGAACGTATCCGTGGGAGATGTACGCCGAGGTCGCCGATCTGCTGGTCGAACGGCTGGGCGCGACGGTGCTGCTGACGGGCTCAGGCGGCGAGCGCGATCTGGTGATGCAGATCTACGAGCGGCTGCGGCCTGAAACCCGCAGCTCGACGCTGCCTGTCGCCGGCGCGCTCTCGTTCCCGGCTTTCTGTGCGCTGATCGAAGCCGCCAATGCCGTCGTTACCAACAACACCGGGCCGATGCATATCGCCGCCGCGCTGCAAACGCCGGTTGCCGCGCTCTTCGCGCTGACGAATCCGCCCGAGCAGTGGGGGCCGTGGCGCGTGCCGCATCGCCTGCTCTTCCACGATGTCGCCTGCCGCATTTGCTACAGCCGCGTGTGTCCATATGGTCACGAGTGTCTGCGGCTGGTCACGCCCACGATGGCGGTGGAGGCGGTGAAGGAACTAGTAGAGGAACAAAAGAACAAAAGAACAAAAGAACCAAGAACCAAGAACCAAGAACAAACGCAAGAACCAAGAACTAAGAACCAAGAACCAAGAACCAAGAACCAAGAACCAAGAGCCAAGAACCAAGAACTGGCACTGACTTTTCCCCCCTCGCCTATCGCAACCGAGGCAGAAGCCTGCCGAGGTTTGGGGAAGGGGGGACAGGGAGGTGAGGGCCTGCTTCAAACATCAGTCGAGGCGCAGCGATGAACGCCTGGCTGGAGGCGCGCAACATCCTGGCGATCCGTCCCGACAACATCGGCGATGTCGTGATGATCGGTCCTGCGCTGCGAGCAGTCAAGGAAACATCGCCGCAGGCGCGCATTACGCTGCTGGCCAGTCCAGGCGGCGCCACTGCCGTGCCGCTGCTGCCATGGATCGACGAGGTGATTCCGTGGCGGGTGATCTGGCAGGATCTCGGTCATCTGCCCTTCGATCCGAGCCGTGAGTGTGAGCTGATCGATCGGCTGGCGGCGTCCGGCTTTGATGCCGCGCTGATCTTTACGTCGTTCAGCCAGACGCCGCATGTGCCCGGCTATGTCTGCTACCTGGCCGGGATTCCGCTGCGCGCCGGCGAGGGCAAAGAGTTTGGCGGCGCGGCGCTGTCAACCGAGCTGCGCGGCGCTCCCGATGAGATCCATCAGGTCGAGCGTAACCTGCGGCTGGTTGAGGAGCTGGGCTTTGTCGCGCATGATCGGCGGCTGGCAGTCACGATCTCGGAGGAGGCACGGGCGGCAGTGCCTGGTCTGCTGCGCCGCGCCGGCCTCGATCCTGAAGCGCCGTTTGTGCTGTTTCATCCTGGTGCCAGCGCCAGGTCGCGGCGCTATCCACCAGAACGCTCGGGCCGGCTGGCACATCTGCTGACTCGGCGAGGATGGCCGGTGCTGGTCACGGGCATTGAGCGTGAGGCCGCGCTGATCGACGAGGTGATGAGCCAAGCTCCGCAGGCTGCCTGTCTGCTTGGCGGCACTACGCTGTCGGAGTACGCGGCGCTGGTCGAGCGAGCGGCGCTGGTGATCTGCGGCAACACGCTGCCGCTGCATCTCGCCGACGCGCTCATGACGCCCGTGCTCGGTCTCTACTCCGGCACCGACTACGAGGAGCAGTGGCGGCCGCGCTTCACGCGCTCGCGGCTGCTGCGCCGTCCCACGCCCTGCCATCCCTGCTATCTATTCGAGTGCCCGATCGGCCTGCCCTGCCTCGACATTCCGCCCGAGGAAGCGCTGCTGTCGGCGCTTGGTCTACTGGAAGAACCAAGAACCAAGAACCAAGAACCTAACGGAGAACAAAGAACAAAGAGCAAAGAACAAAAATAATGCCAGTACCACCGGTCCCCTCGCCTGTCGCAACCGAGGCTGAAGCCAGCCGAGGTTCGGGGAAGGGGAGGCGAGCGAAGCGAGACGGGGTGAGGGCTCGAACAAGAACCAGAGAACCAAAGAACAAAGGAACAAAAAGCAGACGGATCGTTTGTTCCCTTGTTCCCTTGTTCCTTTGTTGGCCCGCAGGGCCGGCGGTGAGGGCCTGTACTTCAGGAGAAGGAGAATCGAGGCATGACACAGCGCGCGGTAGCCTACGCACCGCTCAACATTCAGCGTGACGCAGTCCAGAAGATCGCGGTTTTTCGAGCGCTGTTTCTGGGCGATCTGCTCTGCACGGTGCCTGCGTTTCGGGCGCTGCGGCGGCGCTATCCCCAGGCCGAGATCACACTGATCGGGCTGCCGTGGGCCGCCGAGTTTGTCGAGCGCGTGCCATATCTCGATCGATTTGTGGCTTTTCCAGGCTATGACGGCCTTCAGGAGGTGTCGTACAAGCCCGGCCAGACCGAGGCGTTTCTGCGGGCGTCGCAGGCAGCCAGCTACGACATCGCGCTTCAGATGCACGGCGACGGTCATGTCAGCAACGGCTTTGTCGGCGCGCTCGGGGCGCGGCTCTCGCTCGGCTACCGGCGCGGCACGGACGAGCGGCTGGGCTTCAGTCTGCCCTACGAGCAGAGCCAGCATGAGGTCTTGCGCTGGCTGCGGCTGGTCGCGGCGCTGGGCGCGCCAGTCGACGATCGGCGGATCGAGCTGCCGACAACCGATGCCGACGAGCGGCAGGCATCCAGGCTGCTCGCCGACGCGTCGAGTGGACCGCTGGTTGCGCTCCATGCGGGCGCGAAGGACCAGGCGCGGCGCTGGTCCCCGGAGCGCTTCGCAGCCGTCGGCGATGCGCTGGTCGAGCAATCTGGCGCGCGCATCGTTCTGACCGGCAGCGCGGGTGAGCGCGAGATCACGGCTGCTGTCCAGCGCGCGATGCGCTATCCGGCGCTGAATCTCGCCGGCGCGACCGATCTCGGCACATTTGCGGCCGTCCTGCGCCGCGTGGATCTGCTGCTCTCCAACGACACCGGCGCTTCTCACGTGGCAGCCGCGACCGGCACGCGCAGCGTCGTGCTCTTCGGACCGTCACGACCCGAGCAGTGGGCGCCGCTGGATCGTGAGCGCCACCAGGTGATCGACGCGGCGGCGCTGAGCGGCACCGATCCATCGATCGCGCTTCAGCATCTGCCTGTCGAGCCTGTATTGAGCGCTTGTATCGAAATATTGAGGAACATAGGAAACAAAGAAACAAAGGAAACAAAGGAACGAGCTAGAGGTTGATTTGTTCCCTTGTTCCCTTGTTCTTTTGTTCCCTAATCAAGAGGAACTATGAAGCGTTTGAAGATCTTGATCTGGCATATTCACGGCAGCTATCTCAACACGCTGTCACGGATCGACCATGACTGGTACCTGCCGACCAAGCCCGATCGGCCCGAAGGCTACGGTGGACGCGGCCCGACCTTCGATCTGCCGTCGTATGTGCGCGAGGTGCCGGCGGAGCAGGTGCGCGATCTCGATCTGGACCTGATCGTCTATCAAACGCCCAAAAACTATTTCGAGGATCAGCTTGAGATCTTGAGCGAGGAGCAGCGCGCGCTGCCCAAAATCTATCTTGAGCATAACACGCCCAAGCCCGACGCCGTCGCGACGCGCCATCCGATCGACGATCCCAACGTGCTGCTGGTGCATGTGACCCACTACAATCGCCTGATGTGGGACAACGGCCGCACGCCGACGACCGTGATCGAGCACAGCGTGGCGATCGATCCGCAGGCGACGTATCGCGGAACGCTTGAGCGCGGCATCACGGTGATCAACGGCATGCAAAAGCGGCCGCGCATCGCCGGCTACGATCTGTTTCTTGACGCGCGTAAACACCTGCCGCTCGACGCGGTGGGCATGATGACTGAAGAGTTCGGTGGCCTGGGCGACATTCCCTACCGCGATCTGCATCGGCGCATCGGCGAGTACCGCTTCATGTTCAGCCCGCTGCGCTACACCAGCCTGCCGCTGGCTGTGATCGAAGGGCTGACGATCGGTATGCCCGTGGTGGCGCTGGCGACAACCGAGCTGCCGACGGTGATCGAGCATGGCGTAAGCGGCTACGTTTCCTGCAATCTCGACGAGCTGATCGAGAACATGCGCGGCCTGCTGGCGAATCCCGACGAGGCGCGGCGCATCGGCGCTAACGCGCGGGAGGTTGCCCGCGAGCGCTTTGGATTGGAGCGTTTCGCTCGCGATTGGAACGCGGCCTTTGCGCGTGTGACCGGCTGATAGTTGAAGCTTTGAAGGAGCAAGCTATGCGCTCACCAGCCCGAATCGCCTTCCTCAGCGAACACGCCAGCCCGGTCGCGCTGCTGGGCAGCACCGACGCCGGTGGACAGAACGTGTATGTCGACGAGCTGAGCCGCAATCTCGGCAAGCTGGGCTACAACGTGGATGTGTTTACCCGCCGCGAATCCGCCGACGCGCCCGAGGTGATCGCGTGGGCTCCCGGAGTGCGCGTGATCAACCTGAGCGCCGGGCCTCCGCGCGTGCTGCCCAAAGACGATCTCTGGCCGCTGATGCCCGCGTTTCGCGATGCGCTGCTCGACTTCATGGCTCGCGACGGCGTCCACTACGATCTGATTCACGGCAACTTCTGGATGTCGGGCTGGGTCGCGGCCGATCTCCGCCGTCGGCTTGGCGTCCCAGCGGTGCAGATCTTTCACGCCATGGGCATGACCAAGCGACGTCACCAGGGCGCTGCCGATACCAGTCCTGGCGACCGGATCGCAGCCGAGCGCGCGATAGTGCAGGGCGTCGATCGCTTGATCGCGCAGTGTCCCAGCGAACGGGATGAGCTGGTGGACGACTACGGAGCCGATCCGGCCAAAGTTGTGATCGTGCCGTCGGCGGTTAACGTGGAGCGCTTCCAGCCGGTGCCGCTGGCCGAGGCGCGGCGCTACGTCGGGCTGGACGAGCAGGATCTGGTGATCGCCTATGTGGGCCGGATGCTGCCGCGCAAAGATGTGCGCAATCTGGTTCGCGCGGTCGGGCTGCTCGTCCAGCGCACCGAGCTGCCGGTCAAGCTGCTGCTGGTCGGCGGCGAGACCGCAGAGCCCGATCCGGTTGCCACTCCTGAGATCGGCGTGCTGCAAACGATCGCGGCCGAGCTGGGCATTTCTGAGCGGGTGCATTTTACCGGACAGCGCCAGCCCGATACGCTGCGCTACTACTACAGCGCCGGCGATGTGGTGGTGACCACGCCCTGGTACGAGCCGTACGGGCTCACGCCGCTGGAAGGCATGGCCTGCGGTCGTCCGGTGATCGGCTCGGCGGTCGGCGGCATCACCTTTACGATCGCGGATGGCGAGACCGGCCTGCTGGTGCCGCCGCGCGATCCCGCCGCCCTGGCTGATCGATTGCACCAGCTGCTCGCCGATCCCGCGCTGCGTGACAGGATGGGTTGCGCTGCCCGGCTGCGTGTCGAGCAGGAGTTTACCTGGCTCACGGTGGCGGAGCGCACCGCCGCGCTCTACGAGACGCTGCTGATGCAGCCGGAGCCGGATGCGCTTGCTGTCACAACCATACACATGTAGCAAATAGGAGGTTCATACTGCGCCTTGTCCTTGTCTCGAAGAGGAGCGATGGCAGGGAAATATTCGGCGCCGTCGGCCTGATATGTGCTAGTCGGGCGCGACGAAAATCAGAGGAGGAGATCCATGGCACAAGTCGATGTGCTCATTCCCACCTGCAATCGAAAGACCGCACTGGCGATGCTGCTTACCAGTCTGCTGGGCCAAACCTTCACCGACTTCGATGTCGTGATCTCGGATCAGAGCGAGCCGGGCGAAAGCTACCTCGAAAGCATCGAGCTGCGATCGGCGATCCAGGCGCTGGAATGGCGCGGTCATCGGGTTCGTACGTTCTCGCATCTGCCCCGGCGCGGCATGGCCGAGCAGCGTAACTTTTTGCTGGAGCAAAGTAACGCGCCCTATGTTCACTATCTCGACGATGATGTTGTGCTCGATCCGCCGGTGATGGAACGTATGCTGACGGTGTTGCAATCCGAGGGCTGCGGCTTTGTCGGCGCGGCGGCGGTTAATCTGGATTTTCTGCCGGATGTGCGTCCGCATCAGCAGGGGATCGAGCTATGGGACGGCCCGGTTCGTCCCGAGCCGTTCGATCCCGAGACGATTCCCTGGGAGCGGCATGTGATCAACAACGCGGCCAATCCCCTGCACCTGGAGCAGTGTCTCGCGATCGATGGCCGGCCAGTGCGCTACAAAATCGCCTGGGTTGGCGGCGCGAACGTGCTCTACGATCGGGCCAAGCTGCTGAGCGTGGGCGGCTTCTCGTGGTGGGATCGTCTGCCGCCTGCTCATGCCGGCGAGGAGGTCGTCGCGCAGTTTTTGCTGATTCGCAAGTACGGCGGCTGCGGGATTTTGCCCTGCGGCACGTATCATCTCGGCCTTCCGACGACCGTCACCGATCGCCAGCGCAACGCGACTGATCTGTTCGGCGATCTGATCGAGGAGTACAACGTGCAGCCGGACGGGCCGGTCGAGCCGCTGCCCTTGCAGCGAGCCGTAGGCAGATCGTTTTAAATTTTAAGGAGTGATGATATGGAGCAATCGCTCAAAGGTCAGGTGGTGCTGGTAACCGGAGCGGGAAGCGGTCTCGGCGAAGCCACGGCGCGGGCGTTTGCGCGGGCTGGCTGCAACGTGGCCTGCGTCGATCTGCGGCAGGAAGCGGCGGAGCGCGTGACGGCCGATCTGCGCTCGCAGGATGTCGACAGCATTGCGCTGGCCTGCGATGTCAGCGACGCGGACGCGGTGTTTCAAACCGTGGCGGCGGTTGAAGGGCGCTGGGGCCGGCTGGATGTGGTCGTCAATAACGCGGCGATGGATCACACGCTGTCGGTTGAAGAGATGACCGTCGAGCAGTGGGACAAAGTGATCGCGGTCAATCTTCGCGGCCCGTTCCTGACCGCGAAGGCTGCTCTGCCGATTATGCGCCGGCAGGGCTCGGGGCACATCGTCAATATCGCCTCGACGGCGGCCAAGCGTGCCTGGGCCAACGCGGCAGCGTATCACGCCTCCAAGTGGGGCATCATCGGCTTCGGTCGCGGCCTGGGCGTCGAAGGCCGTCCCGACAACATTCGCGTCACGACGATCGTGCCGGGCGGCATGCGCACGCACTTCTTCGATCGCTTTGAGGAGCAAGGCATTCCAATGCCCGATCCCGACAAGCTGCAAGATCCGGCCAACGTCGCGGAGACGATTGTGTTTGCTGTGAAAATGCCGGCGGGCTCGGTGATGCAAGAGGTCATGGTCACGCCGCTGCACGAGACAAGCTGGCCATAGGCGACGGAGCGAACACCTTGCGCGGGATCGGGCCTGGCTCGATCCCGTGTTTTGTTCTTGAGTCAGCGGCGATCGTCGCGATCGTTGCGTTTTTCAGCGCGTACCGCCTGAATCTCAGCTTCGATCTCTGCTTCTGTGAGTGGTGGTATTGGTAGTGCTGCAAGCCGATCGGCGACTGCAAAAAACTGTTCTATCAGTTCTTCTCTCTTCACGACATATCCTTACAGTAACGAGCATCTCGTATTACGATACGTCCAGGGCACGTCGCCGACGTGCCCCTGCCAAATATCATATGCCAGTTTTTACTTTATCGCTTGAAAATTTCTCTTTAGTTCTTCTAAATTCAGCCCTAGTTCCCATTCTCCTCGCGATCAAGCCGCCGCTTGAGCAGCCGCATCACCGCGCGCTCCTCAGGCTCCAGACCCTCGGCTGCATCATAAAGCTCCTGCTCAACACGCTGCTGAAGCGACTCGATCATCGTGCCGTCGAGGTAGGAGTCGATCACAGCGGGATGCACGTAGCACTTGCGGCAGATCGACGGCGTATTGCCCAGCCGCTCGGCGACCGAGGTGATCGCCTGGGTGATCTGTCGTTTGGCCTGAGTCTCATTCTCGACCTCCTCGCACTCTTGCAGCGCAAGCGTGGCCAGGACGGTGCCGGCCCAGGTACGAAAATCCTTGGCCGTAAAATCCTGGCCCGTGATCTCGCGCAGGTA
>DASWTQ010000172.1:0-24754 GCA_036402055.1 Herpetosiphonaceae bacterium | reverse complement strand
TCCAGTACTTTCAACCATTTTTAAACTTTTAGCACGACGTTCAAATGCATCAAAGCCCAGATGATTCTGAGGTGCAGCTAAGCCCTCATTTCGGCTCCAGAGCACGCTCCGGCGATTACTCATAACTCCAGCCTAATGATGTGTGGCACCAATGGCGCGATAAGGATAGCCCACTTTTTACCACGCTAAGTGGTAAAGTTCGATCGAATAATCAATAGAACAAAACTATTGATTTTTTTTAATCATCAGCAAGCATTGCAGCAGATCCCGCGCTGTTGCGAGTACGGCATTTTGTACAATACAGGGATCTATGTATGCGGCCTCAAAGCCTCAAAGCGCATCTCGCACTCGCGTTCGGCGGCATTACCCTTATTCTGACGCTCGTGCTTGGTCTGATCATCGGGCAGACCACCACGCGGCAGGTCCAGCGCGATATTGGACATTCGCTCGCTGAGCTGGCCTTCCAGATGAGCGACAAGCTCGATCGCGGCATGTTCGAGCGCTACCGTGACATTCAGATCGTCTCAGCCTTGAACGTGATGCGCGACCCGACCGCCGACCCGGCCGAGCGCCGCGCGCTGCTTGAGCAGCTCCAGGATACGTATCCCGACTACGCGTGGATCGGTTTCGCCGATCCCAGGGGCAACGTGCAGGCCAGCACCAAAGCGCTGCTGGAAGGCGTCGATGTTTCGCAGCGGCCGTGGTATCAAGGCGCGCTGAGCCAGCCGTTCGTGGGCGATGTGCACGAGGCTATGCTGCTGGCCAAGCTGCTGCCCAACAAGACCGGCGAGCCGCTGCGCTTTGTCGACGTTTCGGTGCCGGTGATGTCCCGGCAGGGAGCGCCGCTCGGCGTGCTGGGCGCGCATCTCAGCTGGACGTGGGCGCAGGAAGTCGAGCGCTCGGTGCTCCAAACCGTCGGAGATCGCGGCACGATCGAGATGCTGGTGCTGAGTAAGGAGGGCAATGTCCTGCTGGGACCGGCCGAGCTGCGCGGTCAAAGCTTGAAGCTGCGCAGTCTGCAACAGGCGCAGCAAGGCGTCAACGGCTACCTGATCGAGCAGTGGCCCGACGGCAAAACCTACCTGACCGGCTTCAGCGCCAGCAGCGGATACCGCTCGTATCCTGGCCTCGGCTGGATCACCGTGACGCGCCAGGCAGTCGATGCAGCGTTCACGCCGGTCAGAAGCTTGCAGCTACAGATTTTCGTAGTCGGCTTTCTGATCAGCCTGCTGTTTATCGTCGTGGGCTGGCTGATGGCCGGGCGGATCGCGCAGCCGCTGCTGGCGCTGAGCAGCGCGGCGCGGCGCATTCGCCAGGGTGATATGAGCGCTCAGCTGCCGGTGGTGCCCAGCTACGCCGAGGTCAACATCCTTTCGACCTCGCTGAGCGGCCTGGTTTCGAGTCTGCTTCAGCACAAGGCTGAGCTGCAATCGCTCAACGAGTCGTTGGAGCAGCGGGTGCATGATCGCACTGAGGCGCTGACCAGGAGCAACGCCGAGCTGACCAAAGAGATCGCCGAGCGCCAGCGCATAGAGCACGAGCGCGAGGTGTTGATCAAACAGCTCAAGCAGCTGGCCGAGACCGATGCTCTGACCGGGCTGCTCAATCGCCGCGCGTTCTTCTCGCTGGCCGATCGCGAGATGAAGCGCACGCAACGTCACGAGTTGCCGCTGGCAGTGGTGATCTTCGACGTCGACCGCTTCAAGCTGATCAACGACACCTACGGCCATGCGATCGGCGACCAGGTGCTGCAAAGCGTCGCCCACGTCTGTCTATCGCTGGCGCGTGACATCGATATTCTGGCGCGCTACGGCGGCGAGGAGTTTGTGCTGCTGGTGCAGGACGCCGACGCAGAGACTGCGCAGCATGTGGCCGAGCGGCTGCGGGTTGGGATTATGCAGACTGAGATTCCCTCCGACAGCGGCCCGATCACGGCTACGGCCAGCTTTGGAGTTGCCGCCACGTCCACGCCGATCAGCGATCTGGCGCCGCTGCTGCAACAGGCCGACGCCGCGCTGTATGAGGCCAAGCGCACTGGCCGCAACCGCGTGATCGTCCATCAGCCCGAGGTCGCGCTGGCTCTCGACGCGACGCCGTTCGATGGTGTGGGCAGCGCCTGAATCTAAGTGAAAGATCGCCTACAATTCGCAAGATCAGCCCTTTCTCCGGCGCATACTCGGCGAGAATAGCGGTATAGTAGAGCGAAGCAAACCGCTTATCAAGGAGCATATGCGCAATGACCAAGGTGTATAACTTCAACGCCGGGCCGGCGATCTTGCCGCGTCCGGTTCTCGAACACGCTCAGCAAGAGCTACTGGACTACCAGGGCCACGGCATATCGGTCATGGAGATGAGCCACCGCTCCAAGGAGTTTGAGGCGATCAACGCCGAGGCTGAGGCCCGCTTCAAACGGCTGCTCAATCTCGACGAAAGCTACCGCGTGCTGTTTCTCCAGGGCGGCGCCAGCCTTCAGTTCGCGATGGTGCCGCTCAACTTTCTGCCGCCGGATGGTATCGTCGATCTGCTGATGACCGGCAGCTGGTCCGAGAAGGCCAAAGAAGAGGCTGCTAAGATCGGCAAGGTGCACGAGGCTGCCAGCACCCGCGAGGAAAACTACTGCCGCATCCCGCGTCCCGAGGAGATCCGCTTCAGCGACAATCCGGCCTATGTGCATATCACCTCCAACGAGACGATTCACGGCGTGCAGTGGCAGTACTGGCCCGAGGTCGGAGAGCGACCACTGATCGCCGACATGAGCAGCGATATTCTGTCGCGGCCGCTCGACGCCACCAAGTTCGATCTGATCTACGCGGGGGCGCAGAAAAACCTGGGGCCGTCCGGCGTTACTGCTGTGCTGATCCGCCAAAGCTGGCTGGAGACTGCCGCCAAGACGCCGCCGACGATGCTGCGCTACGCCACGCACGCCAAGAACAACTCGCTCTACAACACGCCGCCGACCTTTGGCATCTATCTGCTGAACCTGGTGCTGGGCTGGATCGAAGACAACGGCGGTCTTGAGGCGATGGGCCAGCGCAATGGGCTCAAAGCCGGCGCGATCTACAACGCGATCGACGGCAGCGGCGGATTTTATCGTGGCCATGCCGCGCCCGACAGCCGCTCGCTGATGAATGTGACCTTCCGGCTGCCGAGCGAAGCGCTGGAAAAGCAGTTCATCGCGGAGGCGACGGCGGCCAATATGATCGGCCTGGGCGGTCATCGCTCGGTCGGCGGTATTCGCGCCTCGATCTACAATGCGATGGATCAGGAAGGCTGCGACGTGCTGGCCGGCTTTATGCAGGATTTCGCCCGCCGCAACGGCTAGCGAATCAGAGGACACATCGAGAGCGGGGCGACGAGGCCCTGTTCTTTTCTTTTAATCAGAACGATATTCAGGGCATGGTACATCGCGACCCTACCAACAGATACAAAAAGATCGAACGGCAACAAATAATCACAATCACAATTCGATCGATGTGCAAATCAACAATTCCATGGTTCAACAAACTGTAGGGACATGATCTATCACGCCCAACAATTATTGATATATGGCCCAACAAACAATAAAACAAATACATTAATTCAGCAATCAAGGGTCGCCAGCAACGTATTGTGAAGCGCTGCACAGGCTAACTGGGCAGTTATGGTATGATTAAGAACTAAGCATAGAACGAGACAACCGTCGATCGAGCAGGAACCGGCCGCGCCAGTGCCAAGATGAGGAGTACTCAGCAGGCACAATTCCTGCTATAGCAGAAGATGGCACATGGCACTGTCGCCACTTCAAGCTGCATCGACACCTGAGGAAACGTTCATGAGCACCGTTAGCGATCCGTTGGCTACCACCGGACGCGCGACGAGTACGCTCACTAGATGAGGATATATAGACATATTTATGGCAATCGACAGTAGCGTCATGTCCCTATGGGATACGATTCAGGCCGATCTTGCCCGGCTGCGCCAGATTCCGACAGCAACCTATCGTATGCAATTCAACCGCACATTCACCTTCAAGGACGCGCAGGCGCAGATCCCATATCTCAAAGCACTCGGCATCAGCCACATTTACGCATCGCCCTACTTTCGATCGCGTCCCGAAAGCATGCACGGCTACGATATTTGCGATCACAACTCGTTGAATCCCGCGATCGGCTCGGAGGAAGACTACCAGGAGTTTGTGCGCGCGCTGCATGAGCAGGGCATGGGCCAGATCCTGGATACCGTGCCCAATCACATGGGCATTGCGCAGGCCGGCAATGAGTACTGGCAGGACGTGCTGGAAAACGGGCCGTCGTCGCCGTACGCCGCCTGGTTCGACATCGACTGGCAGCCGCTCAAGCAGGAGATGGCAAACCAGGTGCTGCTGCCGATCCTGGGCGCGCAGTACGGTCAGGTGCTGGAAAATCAGGAGCTGCGGCTGTCCTACAGCGGCGGCGCGTTCTTCCTGAACTATTACGAGAACCAGCTCCCGCTGGCTCCGGGCACCTATAAATACATTCTCCAGCTTGTGTACGAGATCGCGCAGGAGCACGAGATCGCCGAGGAGTGGCTGCTGGAGCTGCAAAGCATCATGACGGCGCTGAGCCATCTGCCGCCGCGCACCGAGACCGATCCCGAGAAGATCGCCGAGCGCCAGCGCGAGAAAGAGATCATCAAGCGCCGGCTCAACGCGCTCGGCGAGTCCGACGCCACGATTGCCGAAACGATCAACCAGGCGATCGAGGTCTACAACGGCGTGCCCGGCGATCCGCGCTCGTTCGATCGGCTGGATGAGCTGGTGCGCGCGCAGGCCTACCGCCTGGCCTACTGGCGCGTCGCCGCAGAAGAGATCAACTACCGGCGCTTCTTCGACATCAACGATCTGGCGGCGATCCGCATGGAGCAGCCCGAGGTCTTCAAGGCGACACACAAGCTGATTCTGCGGCTGCTGGCCGAGGGCAGCGTCAACGGGCTGCGCATCGACCATCCCGACGGCCTGTGGGACCCGGCGCGCTATTTTCGCAACCTCCAGCTGCATACGATCCTGAGCCTGGCCCGCCAGCACTTCGACGGCGACGACGACGCCTGGGCCGAGATCGAGCCGCTGCTGACCGAACAGTATCACGCGGCCTATCGCGAAGATCCGCACAGCCTGGCTGCCCGGCCGCTGTATGTCGTCGTCGAAAAGATTCTGGGCCACAACGAGACCTTGCCGAACGCCTGGCCGGTCGATGGCACCAGCGGCTACGAATTTCTCAACCTGGTCAACGGCTTGTTCGTGGACAGCGCCAACGCCAAAGCCTTCGATTCGATCTACGACAGGTTTGCGCCGGATCAGGAGAACTTCACCGATCTGGTGATGGCCAAGAAACGCCAGGTCATGCTGATCGCGCTGGTCAGCGAGATCAACGTGCTGTCGCATCAGCTCAGCCGCATCGCCGAGCGCAACCGCTACATGCGCGACTTTACGCTCAACGCGCTGCGATTTGCTCTGCGCGAGGTGATCGCGTGCTTCCCGATCTATCGCACCTATATCGCCGATGGCGTGGTGACGCCGGGCGAGAAGCCGTACATCGAGACGGCGATCGCGTGTGCCAAAAAGCGCAGCCAGGTCACCGATCCATCGATCTTTGACTTTATTCGCGACGTGCTGCTGCTGCGCTATCCCGGCACCGCCGACGAGGAAGATCGCCGGATGCAGCAGGATTGGGTGCAGAAGTTCCAGCAGGTGACCGGGCCGGTCATGGCCAAGGGCCTGGAAGACACCGCCTTCTATATCTATAACCGGCTGATCTCGCTCAACGAGGTCGGCGGCGAGCCGCAGCATTTCGGCACGAGCGTCGCGACGTTTCATCGCGCCAATCAGGAGCGGCTCAAGCGCTGGACGCATACGATGCTCACCACCTCGACCCACGACACCAAGCGCTCGGAGGATGTGCGCGCGCGGATCGATGTGCTGAGCGAGCTGCCCAAAGAGTGGAAGAGCGCGCTGGGCCGCTGGAGCCGCTTCAATCGCAAGCACAAGACCAAGGTCGGCGGCAGGTCGGCGCCCGATCGCAACGAGGAATATCTGCTCTACCAGACGCTGCTCGGCGCGTGGCCTTTTGAGAAGATGAGCGAGCAGACTCACGCCGAGTTTATCGAGCGTATGCAGGCCTACATGCAGAAGGCGATGAAAGAGGCCAAGACCAATACCAGCTGGGTTAATCCCAACCAGGAGTGGGACGCGGCCGTGAGCAAGTTTGTCGCGCGGATTCTGGAGAACACGCCCGGCAACGCGTTTCTGGCCGACTTCCGGGTTTTTGCCGCCAGGCTCGCCCACTACGGCGCGTTCAACGCGCTGTCGCAGACGCTGCTCAAGCTGACCTCGCCGGGCCTTCCCGACATCTATCAGGGCAGCGAGACCTGGGATCTGAGCCTGGTCGATCCCGACAATCGCCGCCCGGTCGACTATGCTCAGCGCACGGCGATGCTGCGCTCGCTGGACGAGCGGCTCGACGATCGCGCGACCGACATGGCCGCGTTTGCCCGTGAGCTGATCGCCAACAAAGCCGACGGCCGCATCAAGCTGTATCTGATCGAGCGCACGCTGCGGCTGCGGCGAGAAATTCCCGCGCTCTTCGCCGAGGGCAGCTACGTGCCGCTGGAAGCGCAGGGAGCGCACGCCGATCAGGTTGTCGCGTTCGCCCGCCGCCATGAGGACGCCGAGATCGTCGTCGTCGCGCCCCGGCTGGTGACGCGGCTGGCCAGCGAGGAGGGCGCGCCGGTGGGCGATGTGTGGAGCGGCGATCTGCTGGTGCTGCCCGGCGCGGAGACCGGCGCGGTATACACACAGCTGTTCACGGACGAACGAATCGAGATCGTCGAGCAGGACGGCGCGCACGGGCTGCCGCTGGCGTCAGTCTTTGCCGATCTCCCGATAGCACTACTTATCAAGGAATCTTCTCATGACCAAAATATGGCCCGGTAAACCCTATCCGCTGGGCGCAACCTGGGACGGCGAAGGCGTTAACTTCGCGCTCTTCTCGGAGTATGCGGAGGCCGTCGAGCTATGCCTGTTTGACGCCGACGATCCCAGCAAGGAGACGATGCGCGTCAAGATGCCGGAGCAGACCGATCATGTCTGGCATTGCTATCTGCCAGGCATTCAGCCCGGCCAGCTCTACGGCTATCGCGTCCACGGTGCATACGCGCCCGAGTACGCCATGCGCTTCAATCCCAACAAGCTGCTGATCGATCCCTATGCCAAAGCGCTGAGCAGCACGATCGCCTGGAGCGACGCGATGTCTGCGTATCCGCTGGGCGGCAAGAAAGAAGATCTGGAGCCGGACACCTCCGACAGCGCGCCGGGCATGCCCAAAGCCGTGGTCATCGACTCGGCCTTCGACTGGGGCGACGACGCGCATCCGAACACGCCGCTGCACAAATCGGTGATCTACGAGATGCACGTCAAAGGCATGACCTGCCAGCATCCCAGCGTGCCGGAGCCGCTGCGCGGAACCTACGCCGGCCTGGCCAGCCCCGATGTGATCGATTATCTCAAAGAGCTGGGCGTGACGGCCGTCGAGCTGCTGCCGGTGCACCAGTTCGTCAACGATCGCGTGCTGTACGACAAGGGCCTGACCAACTACTGGGGCTACAACACGATCGGCTACTTCGCGCCCGACGTGCGCTACTCAAGCTCGGGCTCGCACGGCCAGCAGGTGCGCGAGTTCAAGGCGATGGTCAAGACCTTTCATGCGCACGGCATCGAGGTCATTCTCGACGTGGTGTATAACCACACCGCCGAGGGCAACCACCTCGGCCCGACGCTCTCGTTTCGCGGCATCGACAACGCCTCGTACTACCGCCTGGTGCCGGACGCGCTGCGGTTTTACATGGACTACACCGGCTGCGGCAACACGCTGAACGCGCAGCATCCGCGCGTGCTCCAGCTGATCATGGACAGTCTGCGCTACTGGGTGCTGGAGATGCACGTCGACGGCTTCCGCTTCGATCTGGCCTCGGCGCTGGCTCGCGAGCTGCACGAGGTCGATCGGCTGGGCTCGTTCTTCGACATTATTCACCAGGACCCGGTGCTCTCGCAGGTTAAGCTGATCGCGGAGCCGTGGGACGTGGGCGAGGGCGGCTACCAGGTCGGCAATTTTCCGGTGCTATGGGCCGAGTGGAACGGCAAGTATCGCGATGCCGTGCGCTCGTTCTGGCGCGGCGACAGCGTCGGCGTGGGCGAGCTGGCGTTCCGGCTGACGGGATCGAGCGATCTCTACCAGCACAACGGACGGCGACCCTACGCCAGCATCAACTTTATCACCGCTCACGACGGCTTCACGCTCAACGATCTGGTCAGCTACAACGAAAAGCACAACGAGGCCAACGGCGAAGACAATCGCGACGGCGAAAACCATAACATCAGCTGGAACTGCGGCGTGGAAGGCCCCACCGACGATCCCGAGATCGTCGCGCTGCGCGAAAAGCAGAAGCGCAACTTCATGGCGACGATGCTGCTCTCGCAGGGCGTGCCGATGATCTGCGGCGGCGATGAGCGCGGGCGCACACAGCAGGGCAACAACAACGCCTACTGCCAGGACAACGAGATCTCGTGGCTCAACTGGGAAGTGGACGAGCGCGGTCAAAAGCTGCTCGACTACACCCGGCATCTGATTCAGCTGCGCAAAAATCATCCCGTGCTCCACCGGCGCAAGTTCTTTCAGGGCCGCGAGATCCACGGCGGCGATATACGCGACATCTGCTGGTACCAGCCCGACGGCAGCGACATGACCGACGAGCAGTGGGTCAACGGCTCCGTGCGCTCGCTGGGCATGCTGCTCAACGGCATGGCCATGCAGGAGACCGACGAGCGCGGCGAAGAGATCAAAGACGACGTGCTGCTGCTGCTGATTAACGGCCACGACGAGGAGCAGTGCTTCAAGCTGCCCGGCGACAAGCACCAGCCGCGCTGGGAGGTGCTGCTCGACACCAACACGCCCGAGATCGAGGAGCGCAGCGCGGCACCCGGCGAGATCTTCGAGCTGCACCCGCGCACGCTCGTGCTGCTGCGCCAGCCGAAGGAGCAGCTGTAAGCTGCGAGAGAATAAAGGGAAGAACCAAGAACCAAGAACCAAGAACCAAACGAGAACAAAGAACGAAGGAACAGGGAACAATCGAGGAATGTCTTCCCCCTCTCCTGTCACAACGGGAGAAGGGGGTGGCGAGCGAAGTGAGCCGGGGGTGAGGGCCTGATCAAGCATAAACAAAACAGCGTCATCGAACCCCTTGTTCCCTTGTTCTTTTGTTCTCTAGAATTTGGAGCATAGAATTTGAACTATGATACGTGGAGCTTACCGATCGGGGCGCAGGTAACGCGGCACGGCGTGCGCTTTCGCGTGTGGTCTCCCGATGCCAAACAGGTAGGCGTGGCGCTCTACGATAGCGACGGCCTCAGAGCAACCCATGATTTGCAGCCCGATCCCGAGGAGGCCGGCTACTGGACCGTCGAGGTGCCGGGCATCGGCGCGGGCGCACGCTACGCTTTCAGCATCGACGGCGGCGAGCCACGGCCCGATCCGGCCTCGCGCTGGCAGCCCGATGGCGTGCACGCGGCCTCGGCAGTCGTCGATCCGGCCAGCCATCAGTGGCAAGATCGCGACTGGCGCGGCGTCCCACTTGAGGATCTGGTTATCTACGAGATCCATGTCGGCACCGCGACACCAGAGGGCACGTTTGAGGCGCTGATCGAGAAGCTGCCCTACTTCCGCGATCTGGGCGTGACCGCGCTTGAGATCATGCCGATTCATGCCTTTCCCGGCTGCCGCAACTGGGGCTACGACGGCGTGAATCTTTACGCGCCCGCCGACTGCTACGGTGGTCCCCAGGGTTTCAAGCGGCTGGTCGACACCGCCCACGCTCACGGCCTGGCGATCATCCTGGATGTGGTCTACAACCACTTCGGGCCGGACGGCAACTATCTGCGCGTATTCAGCCCGCGCTACTTCACGGATCGGCACTGCACGCCGTGGGGCGACGCGCTCAACCTGGACGGCGATGGCAGCACTGCGGTGCGCGGCTACCTGATCAACAACGCGCTCTACTGGGCTCACGAGTACCACGTCGACGGATTGCGCCTCGACGCGACTCACGAGCTGATCGACGATAGCCCGCAGCATTTCTTGCAGCAGCTGACCGCCTCGGTCTGCGCCACGCTGCCGATCGAGCGGCATTTTGTGCTGACTGCCGAAGACGAGCGCAACGATCCAAAATTGGCCCGCTCGATCACCAGAGCCGGCTACGGCCTGGATGCGATCTGGGCCGACGATTTCCATCACGAGGTGCGCATCGCGCTGACGGGCGAGCAGCACGGCTACTACGCCAACTACACCGGCACGATCCCGGACCTGGTCAAGACAATCACGGACGGCTGGTTCTACCAGGGCCAGCAGACCGTCAATCGTGAGCGCGTCCGGGGCGAATCGCCGCGTGAGCTGAATCTGCCACAGTTTGTGTACTGCATCCAGAACCACGATCAGATCGGCAACCGTCCGATCGGCGACCGGCTGAATCACTCAGTCGATCCGGCGCTGTATCGCGCGGTCTCGGCGCTGCTGCTGCTGGTGCCGCAAACGCCGCTGCTGTTCCAGGGCCAGGAGTGGGCCGCGTCGTCGCCGTTCCAGTTCTTCACCGATCACCACGAGGAGCTGGGCGTGCTGGTCACGGAAGGGCGGCGCAAAGAGTTCGCCTATTTCCTGACCGAGACCGGCGTCGAGGTGCCCGATCCGCAGTCCGCCGCCAGCTTCGAGCGCTCCAAGCTGCGCTGGGACGAGCTGGATCAGCCCGAGCACGCGCCGGTGCTGGCGCTGTATCGCGAGCTGCTGCGGCTGCGGCGATCGCATCCCGCGCTGCTGCGTCGCGATCGTGACTCGCTGGTGGTCACGCCGATCGGCGAGCGTGCGTTTGCCGTACGCCGCCAGGGAGTCGAGCCGCAGCACGCGCTGCTGGCGATCGTGAGCCTGGACGACACGCTGAGCTACACGCCCGACGGCGAGACCACGGCATGGCAGATGCTGTTGGATACCAACGACTCGCGCTTTGGCGGGGTAGCGCCCGCCGAGATCTCCAGCGCCGGAGCTGGTCGGCAGATGGTGCAGATGAACGCTCCTGGAGTGGTGTTGCTCCAGGCGACCTGAGCCTTTCGACAAAGCCGACGAAAGCCCGCGCAGCGTGTGCGGGCTTTCGTTTGAACAAAAGTACATAGGCAAATCATGAGCGAAACATTTCGAGCACCCGAGCTAGGCTGGGACGAGCTGGACGCGCTGCTCAACGGACGCCACAGCGCGCCGTTCGCGGTTCTGGGACCGCATCTGGTGGATGCCAGCGCGATGGTCGTGCGCACGCTTCAGCCGCGCACACTCCGCGTCACGGCGCTGGGAGCCGACGGACAGCCGTATCCGCTGGAGCGCGTCCACAACAGCGATCTGTTCGAGGGCATCCTGCCGATCTGCGCCGGGCCTAACTACCGGCTTCAGATCGTGGAGACCGACACGACCTACGAGATCGACGATCCGTATCGCTTTCCGCTCCAGCTCAGCGATTTTGATCTGCATCTGATCGGCGAGGGCACGCACTACAACACCTATCTCAAGCTCGGCGCGCATCTCACGACGATCGACGGTGTGGCCGGCGTGGAGTTCGCGGTGTGGGCGCCCAACGCTCAGCGCGTGAGCGTGCTCGGCGACTGGAACTGGTGGGACGGCCGCGTCCACCCGATGCAGCCGCGCGACAGCGGCATCTGGGAGCTGTTTATTCCGGGCTTGACCGAGGGCACCGCCTACAAATACGAGATCCGCACGCACAGCGGCCAGCTGCTGGAAAAAGCCGATCCCTACGGCTTCTGGGCCGAGTTCCGGCCGAAGACGGCCTCGGTGGTCTGGAGCGTCAACAAGCACGAGTGGCAGGACGACGAGTGGATGCGGCAGCGCGAGCAGCGCCAGAGCCTGGAAGCACCGATCGCGATCTATGAGTGCCATCTGGGATCGTGGCAGCGCGTCATCGAGGACGGCAATCGCTATCTGAGCTATCGCGAGCTGGCGGAGCGGCTGATTCCGTATGTTAAGCGGCTCGGCTACACGCATATCGAGCTGCTGCCGATCAGCGAGCATCCCTTCGACGGCTCGTGGGGCTACCAGACGGTGGGCTACTACGCGCCGACCAGCCGCCACGGCACGCCCGACGATTTCCAGCTCTTTGTCGATCAGTGCCACCAGGCCGGCCTGGGCGTGATTCTGGATTGGGTGCCGGCGCATTTTCCCAAGGATGCGCACGGGCTGATCACGTTCGACGGCACGCATCTCTACGAGCACGCCGATCCGCGCCAGGGCGAGCATCCCGACTGGGGCACGCTGATCTTCAACTACGGTCGCAACGAGGTGCGCAACTTCCTGCTGAGCAACGCGCTCTTCTGGCTCGACAAGTATCACATCGACGGCTTTCGCGTGGATGCGGTCTCGTCGATGCTGTACCTGGACTACGGCCGCCAGCCGGGCGAGTGGGTCGCCAACCAGTACGGCGGCCGCGAGAATCTAGAGGCGATCGAGTTTTTGAAGCAGTTCAATCTGCTGGTGAACAGCACGTATCCCGGCGTCATGACGATCGCCGAGGAGTCTACCGCCTGGCCGATGGTCTCGCGGCCGGTTTATAGCGGCGGTCTGGGCTTTAGCCTCAAGTGGAACATGGGCTGGATGCACGACATGCTCGACTTCATGAAGACCGATCCGCTCTACCGCAGCCATCACTACAACCAGCTGACCTTCTCGCTGATGTACGCGTTCTCGGAGAACTTCGTGCTGTCGCTGTCCCACGACGAGGTTGTGCATCTCAAGCGCTCGCTGCTCACCAAGATGCCCGGCGACGACTGGCAGCGCTTCGCGAATGTGCGGGCGCTCTTCGGCTACATGCTCGCCCATCCCGGCAAGAAGCTGCTGTTTATGGGCATGGAGTTCGGGCAGTGGGGCGAGTGGAACCACGATACCAGCCTGGACTGGCATCTGCTGGAGTGGGCGCCGCACCAGGGCTTGCAGCGACTGATGGCGGATCTCAACGCGCTGTATCGCCAGGAGCCCGCGCTGCACACGATCGATTTTGATTGGGCCGGCTTCGAGTGGCTCCAGGTGAGCGATCCCGGCAACTGCGTGATCGCGTTTCTGCGGCGTGGGGTCATGCCCGGCGACGAGATCGTCGTGGCCTGCAACTGGACGCCGGTGGTGCACGAGGATTACTGGGTGCGCGTGCCGCGCAGCGGCGTGTATCGCGAGCTGCTCAACACCGACGCCGCGATCTACTCCGGTGGCAACATCGACAATCCGGGCAACATCGCCGCGCACAGCGCCGAAGATGGACAGTATTACCTACGGCTACGCCTGCCGCCGCTGGCGGTGCTACTGCTCAAGCAGGTTGATCGCGAGGAGTAGACAGACTGGCCCTCACCCCACGCTTCGCGTTGCCCCTTTCCCACTCCCGCAGGGTGCCTTTCCCTGCGGGAGACAGGAGAGGGGCTAGACATATACCTTCTGCTTGCACATCGATCGTTTACCTCGCTGATCGCGCGCGGCCAATCCAGCGACGGACGGTAGCGGCATAGCGCCGGTATTCGTCGCCGAACAGCGTCGTGAGGTAGCGCTCCTCGGGCGCGATCAGCACGTAGTGGCAGGCGATGACGGCTGGCACAAGGCTGAGGATCGCCCAGGGAAGATTGAGGGCCAGCGCCAGCCCAAGCAGGACGCATATCGCACCCAG
Organism: Herpetosiphonaceae bacterium; assembly: GCA_036402055.1. Taxonomy (GTDB): domain Bacteria; phylum Chloroflexota; class Chloroflexia; order Chloroflexales; family Kallotenuaceae; genus LB3-1. The sequence continues at coordinate 10,993 of DASWTQ010000172.1, read as the reverse complement.
ATAAAGCGGATTGCGTGAGATCGCAAAGACGCCTGTGGTCATGAGCATGGTTGTTGGATGGCCTGGATCAGTCGGCTGGCGGCGCTGCGCAAACTCTCGGCGGGCAAGCACGACGATCGCCAGGCCCAGGATCAGCAGCGCGACGCCTCCCAGCGTGAAGACGAGGCCAAAGCGGCCAGCGGGCAGCGAGCGCGGCACGATCCACTGCAAGGCAACTCCCGCCAGGAACGGCAGCCCAAACACGACTTCACCGATGGCCCAGCGGCTTGTGTGCGCGCTCGCTTGTGACATCCTCGTATTCCTCCGATCGGTATCGAATATCTCGTCGCCGCGTGATCCTAGCCCTGCCGCGCCTCCAGCCACAGATACTGGTACGGCTGCAACGTCAGCGGCGCGTCGGCGTTGATCTCGGCGCCGGCGATCAGATCGACAAAGCGTGTGCCGGGGACGTACATCCGTGGCACGTTGCCGTCGATCGTCTGGGGATGCTCCGAGAAGCTGGCCAGAACCAGCAGGCGCTGGCCCGCGTGCTGGCGCACGAAGCCAAAGATATGCGGATTGCCCGTCGCGACAACGTCCATATCGCCGTCGTAGAGCACGGGCAGCGATTTGCGCAGCCGGATCAGCCGCATCAGCCCGCCAAACACGCGGCCCGCCACGGTCGCCGGATCGTGACGCTGCTCAAGGCCGGCCACATTCAGGCGCGGCCGGTGCACCCAGCGGCTATCGCCGGTTTTGTCGGGCTCGCCGACGTACGAGTAGTCGTTGGTGGTGCCAAGCTCGTCGCCGAGATAGATCAGCGGAATACCGCCGATGCTCAAGATGATGCTGTGCAGCAGCAGGATGCGCCAGATCGCCACGTCGATCAAGACCGGATCGTTGTTGATCAGCGCGTGCTCAAGGCCGGCCAGCGAGGCCAGCGTGCCCGAAACCCGCGCATCGCCGGTATCTGGATTTTCCTGAAACGGCACGCCGCGCGCAAACGAGCCCTCGAAGCGCCCGATGTAGAAGTTGTTCAAAAACCGCCGATGCCCAAAGGCATCGATCCAAACGTAGCCCGCGTCGGCGTCGTCAAAGGTCCAGCCGATGTCGTCGTGGGAGCGCAGGTAGTTGACCCAGGCGCAGCCGGGCGGCAGCCGAAAGCGCGTATGCATCGAGTGCGCCAGCAGCTTGACCTCACGGGTAGCCAGCGCTTCCCAGAGCAGCGCCATCAGCAGCGGATTGTAGGAGATCTGGCACTCCTGCGGACTGATGTAGCGGATCACCTCGTCGGGATGCACGATCGCCTCGGATTTGAAGAGCATCGCCGGAGCCGCGATACGAGCCAGCGCATTGAACGCCTGGATCAGCAGATGCGCCTCGGGCAGATTCTCGCAGCTGGTGCCCATGCGCTTCCAGATAAAGGCGACCGCGTCCAGGCGCAGAATCTCGACGCCCGCGTTGGCGATAAACAGCATCTCCTCGGCCATGGCGCGAAAGACCGCCGGATTGGCGTAGTTCAGATCCCACTGAAAGCTGTTGAAGGTCGTCCAGACCCAGCGATCGATGTCCTCGCGCCAGGTAAAGCTGCCACGCCGCACCGTCGGGAAGATCTCACGCAGCGTGCGCTCGTAGGCGTCGGGCATGCGGCGATCGGGAAAGAGGAAGTAAAACTCCTGGTACTCGGGATCGCCCGCCTGCGCCGCTCGCGCCCACGTGTGCTCGTCGGAGGTGTGGTTGAAGACGAAATCGACGACCAGGCTGATGCCCTCGGCCTGAAGCTGCCGCGCCAGCTCCTGGAGCTGCTCGATCGTGCCGAGCCTCGCGCTCACCTGGCGATAGTTGCTCACGGCATAGCCGCCGTCGCTGTTGCCCTCGGGCGCGTCGAAGAGCGGCATCAGATGCAGATAGGTCAGGCCCAGCTCTTTGAAGTACGGAATGTGGCGGTGCAGCTCAGGCAGCGTACCGCTGAACAGATCGACGTAGAGCACGCCGCCGACCATCGTCTGCGACTGGAACCAGTCGGGATTGGCCTCGCGATCGGCGTCGTGCTGCTTGAGCCAGGCGGCGCGCTCACGCCAGCTGTTGGCCGCCGTGCAAAGCAGCTGCTCAAGATGGTAGAAAAAGTCGTACTGCTGGCCGTAGAGCTGGAGCAGCAGGCCAAACAGGCGCTCCCACTCGCGCCGCAGCCGGGCCTCGAAAGCCTGCCAATCCTCGATCGATCCGCCCGCCTCGGCAAAAGCTGCGCGCACACGCGGCAGCAGACGATCGAGCGAGCGCGCCGCCTGGCGCCGCAGCGTCTCCGCTTCATGCATCATAAACCCCTGGAATGATTGAAACTGCTCTTCGACGATCGGAATTCACCGGCAGACGCTAGCTGAGTGTCTGCGAGTCGTGCTCAGCCAGAAATCGCGCGACCGTGGGATGCTCCGGCGGATCGGCTCCGGCGCGCATGCAGGTCAGCGCCGAGACGGCAGTCGCAAATCTCAGGCAGTGCGACAGATCGTGCAGCGCCATGGCTTCGAGCGCCTCGCGCGTGACGATGCCGCGATCGCTGAGGCTCGCCAGCAGACCGCCGCTGAACGAGTCGCCGGCGCCCACGGTGTCGATGACGCGCACCTTGAACCCGGGCAGCTCCAGCGATCGCGTTGCTCCCGCCTCGGAGCGCAGCGCATACACGCCATCGCCGCCGCGCGTCACGACGACCAGCGCCGCGCCCAGGCTTAGCAGCTCGGCGGCGGCATCCTCGATCGAGCGTCCGGGCATCAGCCAGTCGAGATCGGCCGCGCTGATCTTGATGATGTCGGCCAGCGCCATCGCCCGGTTGAGCGTCGCCCGGTAGCTGGTCTCATCGTCGATCAAACCTGGACGCAGATTCGGATCGCACGAGAGCAGCGCGCGGCCCTTGAGTCGCTCGACGGTCGCCAGCACCGCCTGCACCGTGGTGCCGCGCAGCAGGCTGATCGAGCCGTAGTGCAGAATGCGCGTTTCCTCGAAGAGCGCGGCCGGCAGCTCGTCGATCGTCAGCAGCGTATCGGCGGTTTGCGTGGTGTAGAAGTTGTACTCGGGCTCGGAGTTGACCATCGTGACGAAGGCCAGCGTGCTCTGCGCCGTCGAGTCGAGCATAAAGCGCGAGTCGACGCCCTGGCCGGTCACAAAGTCGCGCAGGAAGCGTCCAAACATATCCGACGAGAGCTTGCTGGCAAATGCGGCCGGCTGCCCGAGCCGCGCAACGCCGATCGCTACGTTCATCGGCGCGCCACCGGGATGCATCAGAAAACCGACGGTCTGACCGCTTTCCTTGATCGGCAAGAAGTCGATCAAGATCTCGCCCATAGAGGTGATCAGGTTCTGCATCTGCTTGGCCTCCTCGCTGCCTAGTATCCTCGATCATCGCCGCGCCGTCCAGTAGCGGCCCTGCGGGCAAACAAAGGAACAAAGAAAACAAGGGAACAAAGGATCAGGCTGCTTGTTGTTTTGTGGTTCTTGGTTCTCGGTTCTTGGTTCTTTTTTGTTCTCTTGTTCATTTGTTCTCTTGTTCCATCATTCCTTGGTTCTCCACTTGCTCCATATCGCCAGAAGGCGGAAATCCTGCTACTATGGTGATGGTTTCGAGGTCGGGGCAGGGCTGCATTGAAGGAGGACTCCCGTGGCAGACGTACGCAAAGTCGTGTTTTGCACTAACGAGTATCCGCCGAATGTGTATGGCGGCGCTGGCGTTCATGTGGAATATCTGAGTCGTGAGCTGGCCCGTCTGGTCGAGGTCGAGGTTCGATCCTTCGGCGAGCAGGATGTGCACGAGGGCAACCTGCGCGTCAAAGGCTATACCGGCTGGGACGAGGTCAAGCGCAACACCGACAAGCGCTTCACCGGCGCGCTCGACGCCTTCTCGCGCAGCCTGGCGATGGCCAAAGATCAGCTTGACGCCGACGTGATTCACTGCCACACCTGGTACACCGACATGGCCGGCTTTCTGGCCAAAAAGCTCTGGGACGTGCCGTTCGTGCTGACGATTCACTCGCTGGAGCCGCTGCGGCCCTGGAAGGTGGAGCAGCTCGGCAACGGCTACCACATGAGCAGCTGGATGGAAAAGAGCGGCATCGAGAACGCCGACGCCGTGATCGCGGTCTCGCAAGAGACTCGCAACGATGTCCTGAACTTCTTCTCGATCGATCCTGAGAAAGTTCATGTAATCCACAACGGCATCGACCTGGATGAGTATCGCTTCAATCCCAGCACCGACGCACTGACCCAGCGCGGCGTCGATCCGAGCAAGCCGTTCGTGCTCTTCGTGGGCCGCATCACGCGCCAGAAGGGCATTATCCATCTGGTCAACGCGATCCCGCACATCGACCCGTCCCTTCAGATCGTGCTCTGCGCCGGCGCTCCCGACACGCCCGAGATCGGCCAGGAGATGTCCGAGCGCGTGGCCGAGGTCAGCGAAGATCGCGAGAATGTGATCTGGATTCGCGAGATGCTGCCGCGCGAAGACGTGATCCAGTTCTACTCGCACGCGGCGGTCTTCTGCTGCCCATCGGTGTACGAGCCGTTCGGCATCATCAATCTGGAGGCGATGGCCTGCGAGACGGCTGTCGTGGCCTCCGGCATCGGCGGCATTCCCGAGGTCGTGGTTCCCGACGAGACCGGCCTGCTGGTCGATCTTGAGCTGAAGCCGGGCACCTTCGATCCGGTCGAGCCCGAGCGCTTCTCCAAAGGATTGGCGGACGCGATCAACACGGTGGCGCTTGACGAAACCCTGCGCGAGACGATGGGCCGCAACGGTCGTAAGCGCGTGGAAGATCATTTTAGCTGGACCGCGATCGCCAAGCAGACGCTGGAGCTGTACCGCTCACTGGTCAAGGATCAGCAGTGAGCGCGCCGGGAGAGGACGGGATGAGCGGCGAGATTCGCCAGAACAAGGCGACCAAAGAATGGGTCATTTTCGCGCCGGCGCGCGGCAAGCGGCCCCACGACTTCCAGCAGCGCCGTGAGGAGAGCGGGCCAGTACCGCCCCACGACGAGCACTGTCCTTTCTGTCCCGGCAACGAGGCCAAGCTGCCGGTTGTGATCAAGGAGTGGCGCGACGAGCACGGCGATCAGTGGCAGGCGCGCGTCGTGCCGAACAAGTTTCCGGCGCTCACGCCCAACGGCTCGATCCAGCGCTACAGCCACGGCATCAACATCGCGATGCAGGGCTACGGCCAGCACGAGGTGATCGTGGAAAACCCGCGTCACAACCAGGACATCGCGACGATGACTCCGGCCGGTGTGCGCACGGTGATCGAGGCCTACTACCAGCGCTACGTGGAGCTGTTCCAGAATCCGTGCAATGTCCTGATCCTGATCTTTCGCAACCACGGTGCTACCGCCGGCGCGTCGCTGCAACACCCGCACTCACAGATGATCGCCACGGGCCTGGTGCCGCGCGCGATCCGCTGGCGTGAGTACGAGGCCCAGCGCTACTTCGACGAGCTGGGCCGCTGCGTGTACTGCGATATGCTGGCCTTTGAGCTGGAAGACAAACAGCGCATCGTGCTGGAAAACGACTCGTTCGCGGCCTTTATTCCGTACGCCGCCGAGTGTCCGTTCGAGACCTGGATCGTGCCCCGGCGGCACCAGTCCGATTTCAGCGAGATCGGGGAGGCCGAGCGCGGCGATCTGAGCACGGCGCTGCACACTATTCTGGCCAGGCTGCACACCAAGCTCAACGATCCCGACTACAACTACACGATCAACACGGCGGCGCGCACCACCAACGAGCCGCAGTCGCACTGGTATCTGCGGATTCGTCCGCGCCTGGTAACGCGCGCCGGCTTCGAGATCGGCTCGGGGATGCGCATCAACCCGTCGCTGCCGGAAGCCGACGCGGCCTTTCTCAACGACGATCAGCCGCGTTGAGCAAAATCATGTAAAGCTCAACGGGGGACAGTTCAGCGTGAGCGAGTGGACCGATAGTGTACGCTAAGCGATCAACCATGAGATCGGCAGACGACGCGTGTCTGTTTCTAAATCCATAGCCACATCGGAGCGAATTATGGATGTTCTGACTCTCATTCTGGCGGGCGGCGAGGGCAGCCGCTTGAGTATTCTCGGCGAGAAGCGCGCCAAGCCTGCGGTTCCCTTCGGCGGCAAGTACCGGATCATCGACTTTGCGCTCTCGAACGCGGTCAACTCCAATCTGTATCGCATCGCCGTGCTGACGCAGTACCGGCCGCACTCGCTGATGCAGCACATCGGCATCGGCGAGCCCTGGGATCTCGATCGCCGCCGGCCGGATGGCGTGCAGATCTGGCAGCCCTACCGTGGCCGCAACGATCAGGATTGGTATCGCGGCACGTCGGATGCGCTCTACCAGAATCGCACCTTTATCGCCGAGGATCGCAGCGACATCACGCTGGTGCTGTCGGGCGATCACATCTACAAGCAGGACTACCGCGATCTGATCCGCTACCATCAGGAAAAAGGCGCGGATCTGACCGTCGCCGTCATGCATGTGCGGCCCGACGAGGTCCATCGCTTCGGCATCATGAGCGTCGACAGCGACTACCGCATCACGAAATTTACCGAAAAGCCCAAGCAGTCCGAGAGCACGCTGGCCTCGATGGGCATCTATGTGTTCAACACCGATTTTATGCTGCGCCGCCTGGAAGAAGACGCGCAGGACGCCAGCTCGGCGCACGACTTCGGCAAAAGCATTATTCCTAAGATGGTCGAGAACGACAACGTGTTTGCCTATCCGTTCGAGGGCTACTGGGTCGATGTGGGAACGATCGAGGCTTACTGGGAAACGAATCTGGCGCTGCTTCAGCCCGGCATCGAGCTGGATCTTTACGATCCCAACTGGGTAATCCGCACACGCTCAGGCGGCATGCCGCCGGTTAAGTTCGGCCCACACGGCGATGCGCAGAATAGCCTGCTCTCCAACGGCTGCGTGATCAACGGCACCGTCATCAACAGCGTGCTCTCGCCCGGCGTGCGCGTCGAGCGTGGCGCGGTGGTGCGCGACTCGGTGATCATGGACGATACGACGATCCGGGCCGGCGCGCTGATCGATCGCTGCGTGCTCGACAAGGAGATCATCGTGGGCGAGAACGCGCAGGTCGGCGTTGGCGACGATAACACGCCCAACCAGACCGAGCCGAAGAACATCAACACCGGCATTACGATCATCGGCAAGCGCGCGCACGTCGCGCCCAACGCCACGATCGGACGGAACTGCCGCATCGACGCCGACATCACGCCCGAAGATTTCGAGCAGCTCGACGTGCCCAGCGGCTCGACGGTCTCGACTGTTAAGTCGCGCAGCGTGTAACGGATACACGGGCGGCCAGTTATTTGTTACACACTCGTAGGGACACGCCGCTGGGCGTGTCCCTGTACGTTAATGTTGCTGCTCGACGCTATCCTAGCGCTTGTTGAGATAGCGGCTGGCCAGGAATGCGGCTGCTCCCGCCATCGCCAGCTTTGCGCCGGTGCTGTTGAGGCCCGAGTTCGGCCCGACAAGCTGCTCCAGCAGATCCGGATCGTCGCGCCCGGCCTGCTGCGCCATACGCCCAAGCTCTCGCGGGTCGGCGGCCTGATCCAGATCCATGTTCTGCGGATAGCCCTGGTAGGGCCGGTTGGGATCGCGGGTGGCCTCCTGGAAGCGCTGCGCCATCTCGCGGCGATCCTGCTGCGGCAGCTGACCAAATGCCTGATCATGCACATCGTCGAGATCCTGATCGTGCATCTGGCTCATCATCTCGCGGTAGCGCCGCGCGGCCTCGGCGTCTGAGATCTGCGACGGATCTTGATTGTAGCGCTGGGTAAAATCCTGGTATTCTTGCTGGCGGCTGTTGTCTTGCCCGAAAAACTGTCCCAGTCGATCTAACATTCGCTCCTCCTTCGTGACGAGAACACTCCATCGGCTCGTCGTCTACACTCTTCGCAAAGATTGGACCACCAGGCAGGTCATGCTGCTGCATCCACCACCAGTACCAATTGTAAAGCTATTATTAATTTTTTCTTGACAAGTTCTTTACTTTTGGTGTACGATGAGTCGCCCCCTTTGGACAGGGCTACAGCGAACCTTTCGCCAAGCATTCGCGCGGGTGGCCGGTCCAATTTCGGTACAGCTACATCGAGAATCATGCACAGCGCCAGGCCGTAGCTTGAAGGAGGTGAGCAGCGTCGTTAAGTGGACGCCCTTGAGGCACGCCAGTCCACAACGCGCACTTCGGCATATCTTGCCTCACGACAGATGCTCGCATCGATCCACGATGGATCGACCGAATCTACCAAGCGGAAGAACAATCAGCTACCACACTCCAGCAGTGAGGAGAAACCTTTTTATGAAGACTATGCGTAAGCCCCACGCTGTGGGAGCACTCCTGGCGCTGGTCATGCTGCTGCTCAGCGTGCCGGCCAGCGTCTTCGGCCGGCCTGCCGCGATCGAAGCCGACCGCAGCCCGAAAGCGGAGACCAGCGACACGCGGCCGTATGTCGTCCAGGGTGTTGCCACCAGGGAGCAGCGCACCGAGATCGCCAAGATCGGCGCGGCGATCGATCAGGTGGATGCGAACTCGATCAATATCTTCGCCACACAGCAGGAAGTGCGCAAGATCCAGCAGCGCGGCTTTCTGGTGGAAGAGCTGGCGATGATCCAGGACTTCCCCGCCGCCGACTCGGCCTATCACAACTACGCCGAGATGAGCACCGCGATCTCCACAGTCGCCAGCCGCTATCCCGGCATCGCCAGCCGCTTCAGCATCGGCAAGTCGTACCAGAATCGCGACATCTGGGCGATGAAGATCAGCGATAACGTGAGCGTAGACGAGAGTGAGCCCGAAGTATTGTTCATCGGCCTGCACCACGCGCGCGAGCACCTGACCGTCGAGATGGCGCTCTACATCATGAACGAGCTGACCAGCAAGTACGGCACCGACAGCCGCATCACCAACATCGTCAACAGCCGCGAAGTCTACATCGTCTTTAACCTCAACCCGGACGGCGGCGAGTACGATATTGCCACCGGCTCGTATCGCAGCTGGCGCAAGAACCGCCAGCCCAACAGCGGCTCGACCTATGTGGGCACCGACCTGAACCGCAACTACGGCTACAAGTGGGGTTGCTGCGGCGGCTCGTCATCCAGCCCGTCGAGCGACACCTACCGTGGCCCGTCGGCCTTCTCGGCGCCCGAAACCGCACGCCTGCGCGACTTCGTGAACAGCCGCGTGATCGGCGGCAAGCAGCAGATCAAAGGCTCGATCAGCTTCCACACCTACAGCGAGCTGATCCTGTGGCCGTATGGCTACACCTACACCGATGTGCCCAGCGACATGACCGCCGACGATCGCAACGTGTTTGCCACGATGGGCCGCGCCATGGCGACGACCAACAACTACACCGCGCAGCAGTCCAGCGATCTCTACATCGCCGACGGCTCGTCGGACGACTGGCTCTACGGCGCGCACAAGATTTTCGCCTACACCTTCGAGATGTATCCGCGCAGCTCCAGCCCCGGCTTCTACCCGCCGGACGAGCAGATTGTCACGCAGACCACGCGCAACCGCGAGGCCGTGCTGTACTTCCTGGAAAAGGCTAACTGCTACTACTCCACGATCGGCAAGACCTGCGTCTAAACCGGTTCGCAAACGTGCGGGAGCCGCCGGCACATAGCGGCTCCCAGGCGCACCGCCGATCTTCCAGCCCATATCTTTCGTGTGTCCACCTCACAAGGAGCAGACCATGAACATGTCCCGTCGGTCCCGTATCCTGGCAAAAATTCTCACGCTGGTTATGCTGCTGGCCCTCAGCGTCCCGGCGATCGTGATGGGCCGCCCCGCCGAGATCGAGGCGGAGCAAAGCCCGAAGCCCGATCGCAACCCAAAGGCGCAGGCGAAGGGGCAGACCGAGATACCAAGCTCGTATATTGTTCACGACGTATCGACCAAGGAGCAGCGCACCGAGATCGCCCGGACTGGTGCGGCAATTGAGACCGTCGACGTGAACGAGATCGGAGTTCTGGCAACGCCCAAAGAGATCCGCAAGATCCAGCAGCGCGGCTACGTTGTCGAAGAAGTCATTGAGGCCGAGGACTTCCCGCCGGCTGACTCGTTGTATCACAACTACACCGAGATGAGCAACGAGATCGCCTCGGTGGCCGCCAGCTACCCGAGCATCGCCAGCCGCTTCAGCATCGGCAAGTCGTATGAGAACCGCGACATCTGGGCGATGAAGATCAGCGACAACGTCGCGACCGATGAGAGCGAGCCCGAGGTGCTGTTCGTCGGGCTGCACCATGCCCGCGAGCACCTGACCGTCGAGATGGCGCTCTACATCATGAACGAGCTGACCAGCAAGTACGGCACCGACAGCCGCATCACCAATATTATCAACACGCGCGAGATCTACATCGTCTTCAACCTCAACCCGGACGGCGGCGAGTACGATATTGCGACCGGCTCCTACCGCACGTGGCGCAAGAATCGCCAGCCCAACAGCGGCTCGTCGTATGTGGGTACGGATCTCAACCGCAACTACGGCTACAAGTGGGGCTGCTGCGGTGGATCAAGCACGAGCCCGTCGAGCGAAACCTATCGCGGCTCGGCAGCCTTCTCAGCGCCCGAAACGCAGCGGATGCGCGATTTCATCAACAGCCGCGTGATCGGCGGCAAGCAGCAGATCACGACGTCGATCAGCTTCCACACCTACAGCGAGCTGATCCTGTGGCCGTATGGCTACACCTACACCGACGTACCAAGCGACATGACCGCCGACGATCGCAGCGTCTTCGTGACCATGGGTCAGGCGATGGCGGCGACCAACAGCTACACGCCGCAGCAGTCGAGCGATCTCTACGTCACCGACGGCGATTTGACTGACTGGGCCTATGGCGTGCACAAGATCTTTGCCTACACCTTCGAGATGTATCCGCGCGGCTCCAGCCCGGGCTTCTACCCGCCGGATGAGCAGATCGGCCCGCAGACCTCGCGCAACCGTGAGGCTGTGCTCTACCTGCTTGAAAAGTCGGACT
>DASWTQ010000171.1:0-8851 GCA_036402055.1 Herpetosiphonaceae bacterium | reverse complement strand
AGGCGTCTAGATTCGAAACATGTGTCCAGATGGAGCCCTTACATGACGTATCGCTGGATCAGTCTGTTGCTGGGCAGCTTGCTACTCCTCACCGGCTTTCGCCCCATGCAAGCCACAGACGCAACATCGATCAAGCTGACTGTGCAACCCTTTTTTGAAGGCAACTACCGCGCCGGGAATTGGATTCCTTTCCAGATCACAGTGGCCAACGACGGCCCGGATCTCAGCGCTACGATCAGCCTTCAGGCAGGCACCAGCTTTGCAACCAACCTGGAACTTCCGCGCGGCGCCGAAAAAAGTGTCATTCTTTACGCCCGGCCGCTTGACGAGATTCGCCGAGCGGCCACCGTGCGCGTGCTCACATCCGGCGCCGAGCTGGCAAAAATTGAAACGCCAATCAAGGGTGTAGGCGCTGCAACGCCGGTGGTTGGCTATATCGCCCAGCAAGCGGTGACGCTGCCGCTTCCTGAAGCTCAGGCCGGCACTCCCAAGATCGCGCAGGTCACGGTTCAGCCCGGCGATTTGCCGGAGCGGAGCGAAGGCCTATCGATGTTCGATGCGCTGGTGATCGACGGTGCGCCGCTCACCAGCCTCAGCGCCAGGCAGCAGCAGGCGCTCACCGACTGGGTGCGGATGGGCGGGCAGCTTGTGATCAGCGGGGCGGATCTTCAGGCGACACTGGCTCAGCTGCCGGAGACGCTGCGGATAGCAACGGCCGGCACGGCAGCGCCGAGCGGACAGATCTCGCTTCTGCCGCAGCTGACAGCGGAGCAAACGCCGGCCGCTACTGAGCTGGTCGGCGCGGCAGGCACACGCAGCATCGCCACAATCGGCACCACGACTGTCGGCGTGCAGCAGCAATTTGGGCGCGGTCAGATCAGCCTGCTGGGATTCAGCCTTGCTGCGCCCGAGCTGGGACTGCTGCCCGATGCGGCGCTCTTCTGGGACAATACCGCCATTTTACGTGTCAGCACCACCAATTTCCAGCAAATGCAGCGCAGCGATGATCTTCAGGCGCAGCAGTTCGCCTCGGCGCTGACGCTGCTGCCGGTGCTGGCCGTCCCACCGCTGACCACGCTGGCGATCGTGCTTGGTCTGTATCTGCTGATCATCGGGCCGGGCCTGTATCTGCTGCTGCGTCGGCTTGATCGGCAGGCCTGGGGCTGGGTAGCAGTGCCGCTGGTGACGATTGTGTTCTCGCTTGGCGCATATGGCTATGGACTGCGTCTGCGTGGCAGCGATACGATCCTCAATCAGATCTCGATCGTCGAGTCGATCGCGGGGCGATCACGAGTGCGAACCTACGCCGGCATTTTCTCACCACGTACGCAGACCTACCAGATCACCACCAGCCCCGATGCGCTCATCGAGCCGGTGATGAGCGGAGAATTTAGCGGCGGTGCGCCACTGAGCACGGGCCAATATCTGCAAGGCAGCGGCAGCATCAAAGACCTGGGCGTTCCTCAGTGGTCGATGCGGATGTTCACGGCGGAGCAGCAGCTTGATGTGCAGCCGCTTGAGGCCAGGCTGACCGTCGAAGGATCTACGCTGCGCGGAACGGTGCTTAATACCGGCACCACGCCCATCAGCGACACTGCGCTGGTGCATGATGTCCAGGTCGTCAAGATCGGCACCTTGCAGCCAGGCGAAAGCCGCTCGGTAGAGCTTGTGCTCGACGGCGGCGCGGCCTTCGACCGCAACATTGGGATCGGCGGCATGCTGCTGGACGGCAAGGCTAACAGCTTCAATCGCGCCGGCCAACTACCGATCGACGTTCGCATGCAGCAGACCATGCTCGATACGATCTTCAATCCATTCTTTGGGCCACCCAAAGGCCCGGTTGTTGTCGGCTGGGCTACGAGCGGCCCGCTGCCCGTCACGCTCGATAGCACACGCGCGCAGCACCAGCAGCTCACGCTGGTCGTCGCAGCCGCCGACGTTACGCTGAGCGAGAGCGGCAACTTCTCGCTCGGGCAGGGCTGGTTCAACTCCTCGTTCCAGGCCAGCGGACTGGGTGTTGGCGGGCCGTGCGTGACGCGCTTCAGCGATGGCTGGTACATCGATAACGGCACACTCACCAGCACCATGCGCCTACCGGCAGGCATTCAGCCCAGCCAGGTGCGTCAGGCGACGCTGCGGGTCGAGCGCGACGGACCACCCTCTGCGCTTAAGCTCTCGGTGTATGATTGGCAGTCAGAGCAATGGGTCGCGCAGGCGCTGGAGCAGAACACGGTTGCCTTGAGCGAGCCAGGGCGCTACTTCAGCAACGCCGGCCTGTTGCGCGCCCGCGTCGAGTCCACCGGCGACAGCGCCAAAGGCGGCGGCTGTGTGGGCGTGGATCTTCAGATCGAAGGAAGCCGCCAATGAGCGCAGCGATCGAAACTATCAATCTAACCAAACGCTACGGCCACACCGTGGCGCTGGATCAGCTCAATCTCAACGTCGCGCCGGGCACGATCTACGGTTTTGTCGGACCCAACGGCGCGGGCAAGACCACAACGCTGCGTATGCTGGCGGGACTGCTTGAGCCGTCGAGCGGCGAGATCCGCCTGCTGGGTGAGCGACTCGATCGCGAAGGCCGCGCATCACAGCGGCTGGTCGGCTACATGCCCGATTTCTTCGGCGTGTATGACGATCTGCGGGTCTGGGAATACCTGGACTTCTTCGCTCGCTGCTACAATCTGCCAGCCGCCAAGCGGCGCTCAACCGTCGAGGGCTTGCTCGATCTGGTGGATCTCACACCCAAGCGCGATGCCTTCGTGCAAAGCCTTTCGCGGGGCATGCAGCAGCGGCTCTGTCTGGCACACGCGCTGGTCCACGATCCGCCGATCTTGCTGCTGGACGAGCCGGCCTCGGGTCTTGATCCACGAGCGCGCGTCGAGCTGCGTGAGCTGCTGCGCACACTGCGCGATATGGGCAAGACGATCGTGCTATCGTCGCATATTTTGAGCGAGCTGGCCGAAGTATGCACCGCGCTGGGTATTATGCAGAGCGGCCGTCTGATCGCCAGTGGTGCGCTTGACGATGTGATGCGCCAGCTCGGCGATACGCGGCGGCTCAAGCTGGCGCTGGTGCGTGGCCTGGAGCAGGCCCAGGCGGTTCTGCACGCCACGCCGGGCGTCGGAGCGGTTGAGGTTGTAGATGAGGGCGCGCCGGATACGGCCAGCGGAGTTGTGACGCTGCTTGTGGAGTGGGATGGCAACCCCGAGGCCACAGCCGATCTGATCGAGCGACTGGTCAAAGCCGGCGCTGGTCTGGCGGCGTTTGGCAGCACCACCAACGATCTTGAAGAGCTGTTTTTGCAGATCGCGACGGCCTGATTCGTTTGAATCTATGCCAGCGGAGTAGATGTATGCAGATGCTGCAACCGAATCCTATTATCGTCAAGGAGCTGCGCTCACGGATGCGCGGCGGCCGGCCATATCTGATCTTGAGCGGCTATTTGCTTGGCCTGTGTGTGATCTGCTACGGCGTGATCCGCATCTTCGAGGCCCAGGCGCAGGCCGGAACCCCGATCATCAGCGCGCATGTCGGCCAGGGCTTGTTCGCCGCGCTGGCGCTCGCCGAGACGCTGCTGATCACCTTTCTTACGCCGGCGCTCACGGCAGGCGCGGTCAGCAGCGAGCGCGAGCAATTGACCTACGATCTGCTGCTGGCCACGCCGCTGCGGCCCGGCCGTATTCTCTCGGGTAAGCTGGTCGCGGCGCTCTCGTATGTGCTGCTGCTGATCTTTGCTGCGGTGCCGCTGGGCAGCGTGATCCTGCTGTTTGGCGGCGTCGCGCCCAGGGATCTGCTGAAAGTGCTGCTGCTGCTGCTGGCGATCGCGCTGGCCGCCGGGATGCTGGGCCTGCTCTGCTCGACCATCGCCAGGCGCACGCTGCGGGCCACAATTATGACCTATCTGATCATCATGATGCTGATCGTTGGCGCGTATCTGCTCGTAGCCGTGCGCACTGCCTCGACGACGTTCGGACCACCGAGCAGCTCGCGGCTGATGGCGATCAGCCCATTCGGCGCGATGACATCGATCGTGTTGCAGAGCGCGCAAGCCGGCGGCAGCGGTATGATCATCGACAAACCGATGATGGAGCGCTCGTCGATGGGCGGCGGCATGGGCGGTAACGTGCTGTTGAATATGCAGCCCTTCAGCAGCCTGACCTACGGGCTGGTCGACAACAATCCGGGCGGCGCGATCGTCCAACCGATGTATCGCTACGCCTATGTCGGCTACACGCTGTTTAGTATCGCCTGCTACTGGCTGGCCAGCCATTGGGTTCGTCCGCGACGACGTTGGCGCTTGAGCCTTCATGATCTGATGATGGCCGGCGTGTTTGTGGCGGTTGCCGCTGCCGGAAGCTACTGGCTACAGGTCTGGCCCTGGCGGTAAACATTTTTCACATCGCGACCAAACCGGCGACGAGCGATGATTGATACGCTCGTCGCCTGCTTTTTTGGAAGTTCTTCAGCCGTGCTAGAATGGCGCGAAATAGCTTGATACAAGGAACATAGCATATGTCAACCCGTCGTCCCGGCGATGACTCGTACACCGGCGAGACCATACCGATGCGCACGCCGCCCAATCAGCCGCGCAGGCCCGGTGGCCAAGATCCACGCTTCCAGCGGCAGCCTGGTGGTCAGGGTCCACGTCCCCAGCGACCTCAGGTGCGCCCGCCAAGCCAGCCGCCACGCAGACGCGATGTTTCGGTCGGACGCTGGCTGAGACGGATCTTCTTTCTCCTGATCGCCGGGCTGCTC
This sequence comes from Herpetosiphonaceae bacterium, assembly GCA_036402055.1. GTDB lineage: Bacteria > Chloroflexota > Chloroflexia > Chloroflexales > Kallotenuaceae > LB3-1. The sequence continues at coordinate 4,096 of DASWTQ010000171.1, read as the reverse complement.
CTCGCCTGTGTCGGCACGTTTATGTTCCAGCAGCGTGTCGCGGGCAAAGTGGCCATGGCCGATCTGCGGCAGAATCGGCCGCCGTCGAATGCGCTCGTCACACCGATCAACGTGCTGCTGCTGGGCGTCGATCTGCGCCAGGATCACCCTGACGAAGGCGTACGCTCCGACACGCTGATTCTGCTGCATCTCGATCCAAGCGGCGGCTGGGGCAGCATGCTTTCGATCCCGCGCGATAGCATCGCCACGATCGATGGCTTTGGCGAGAATAAGATCAACACGGCGTTTGCGCGCGGCTACGAGAACGTCGAGGAGCTGTATGGACCGGGAGCCGATCCGATCGCGGCCGGCGCGGCGGTTTCGGCGAATACCGTTGAGCAGTTTCTGGGCTTGCGCGACCTCAACACGCGGATCAATTATGTCGCCACGATCAACTTCAACGGCTTTGCCAAGATGATCGACGCGATCGGCGGGATTGAGGTAGACGTGCCGCGCGAGATCACCGATACCGAGTATCCGACCGAAGACTTCGGCTACATGACGGTCCACTTCGACGCCGGACTTCAGCACATGAACGGCGAGCAAGCCCTGCAATACGTGCGTACCCGTCACGCCGACAGCGACTTTGGCCGGGCCGAGCGTCAGCAGCAGGTCATTCGCGCGATTGTTCAGGCACTGCGCAGCCAGCCGCTGCCCCTACGTCCGATCGCCGGCATGCGCTTGATCGACGCAGCGGGAGACGCGACCAATACCACGCTGCCGGTTGGCCGTCCCGACGCGCTGCTGATGGCGCTCATGCTGGCGCGCGTCGATCCCGAGCAGATCACGCAGTATCGGATCGAGCCGGAGCAAGTGGCGGTTCAAGAGATCGGCTCGGATCTGGTGTGGGACCCTGCCGGTGTGCAGGGACTGGTGCGCGAAGCGCTCACGCCGCCAGGCGAGGCACAGGAGCAGGCAATTGTCCAGGTGCAGAACGGCGCGGGCGTTGGCGGTATCGCCGCGAGCCTGAGCCAGGAGCTGGCCGGCCAGGGCTTTACCACAACCACTCCCGATAACGCCGAGTCGCAGGCCACCAGCCAGATCATCGACTATGGCGATCATCCCGCGACACGTAAGCGCCTGAGCCAGACGCTCGGCGATATGCCCGTGATCGAAGGCTCGACTGCGGATGCGCCTCAAGGCGTTGATATTGTGGTCGTACTGGGCGAAGATTACGTGTCCTACTGGAGCGGGCGCTAAAGGCATATTGGCATGATTTGTGCAGCGCTCGCGGAGGCATTCCTTGCAGGATAGATGGGCTTGTTGTGCCATCGGGCGGGGTTACTAGGCATCACCTACCACTCAGGCCCGATTGTTCGAGATTGTGAAGTATGATACAATCCCGTAAGTCAATTTCATCTGACTGGTAAGCAGAAAATCGACAAAGGAGTTATGTATGAAGGTTCGCGGCTGGCTAGCGCTCTCAGCGTTAGCGATCGCGATCGCACTGGCTGGTTGCAGCCGAGCCGATCCATCGATCATTGCGTCAGCGCCGGAAGCACCGGGCGGCGGAGATACGAATACAGCAGCCGGTCCGACATCATTGCAAGCATCCGCCGATCCGGGCGGCCAACTTAAGTTTGCGGAAGAAACGCTGAACGCGGCGGCAGGCCAGGCGCTCACCGTAGCGTTCAACAACCCCTCGGCGCTCCCGCATAGCTGGGTGCTGGTCGAGCCTGGGCAGGAAGCCGCTGTCGATGAGGCAGCTAGCGCCAAGAGTGGCGACCCGACCGGCGTGGCAGGCGTGATCGCTGGCAGCCCGGTGGTCAACGGCGGCGGCAACGCGAGCCTGAACGTGCCCGCGCTGGAGCCTGGCAGCTACCCATACATCTGCACGGTGCCGGGGCACTATGCCGCCGGCATGAAAGGCACGCTCACCGTGGGCGCTCCCAGCGCAGGCGGCGAAGGGCAGCCCGCAGGTGGTGAAGGACAATCTGGCGGTGGTACGGAACCTGCCGGAGGCGGTGGCTCGTTGGCGGTTGCAGCTGATCCCGCACAGCTCAAGTTCCAGCAGACCGAGCTGACCGGCAAGGCGGATCAGCCGCTGAGTGTCGCGTTTGACAATCCGTCTGCCGCGCTTCCGCACAACTGGGTGCTCGTCCCGACCGGCCAGGAAGACGCAGTCGCTGCGGCAGCACTTGCGACGAACGGCGACCCGACCGGCGTGCAGGGCGTGCTCGCAGGGGGTAAGCCGATCACCGGTGGGCAGGAAACGATCAATGTGCCGCCGCAACCAGCAGGCACATATTCTTACATCTGTACGGTGCCGGGGCACTACGCCGCTGGCATGAAGGGTACATTAACACTTGCGCCGTAATCAAACACGGCACTATCAATCATTCATTAAGGTCAGGGAGTATATCAACATGAACGCACGGATGTTTCTTGGTGGATTAAGCCTGGTAGCAGCGCTTACGCTGACCGCATGCGGCGGCAGCAGCGGCGGTGAGACCGGGGGCACCGGCGGCACTGCTGGCGGCGCGACAACACTTTCGGCGGCCGCAGACGCAACGCAGATCAAGTTCGCGCAGGCGGCACTGGAAGCGACCGCCGGACAGCCGATCACCGTCAACTTCAACAACCCGTCGACGACGCTTCCGCACAACTGGGTGCTCGTCCAGCCTGGTCAGGAAGACGCAGTAGCCCAGGCAGCCCTCGCCACCAACGGCGACGCGACCGGCCTTGCGGGCGTGATCGCGGCGGGCAAGCCGATCACCGGCAGCCAGGAGGCGGTCAGCGTTCCGGCGCAGCAGGCCGGAACCTATCCATACATCTGCACGGTTCCCGGTCACTATCAGTCCGGTATGAAGGGCACGTTGACCGTCAAGTAGCCCTTAGCACAATCATTGTTGGACTGGCCCAGCCTCATTCGTGAGCGCTGGGCCTTTCGATCTCAGGCGACGGAGAAGGAGAGAGAAGCATGTATTTCCGAACAACACTTGCTGCGGTCGGGCTGATCGCGGCGCTGCTGCTGGCTGGCTGCGGCGGCGGCAACAACAGCGGCACCGGCACGACCATCGAAGGCAGCACGGCGGCGACCACCGGCGACGACAACAGCACCAGCGGCGACGATCGTATCAACGGCGACGCCCGGCAATCCGAGACGACCACAGCAGGCGCTGAGACGACCGGCCAGAGCGAAGGGCTGGTCATTTCGATCGGCAACGATCCGGGAGCGCCCAGATATAATCAGGGTGTGATGTCGGTGCCGGCCAACACGGCGGCCACGATCAGCTACAACAATCCGTCGCAGGATCAGCATAACTGGGTGCTGGTCGAGCCCGGCCAGGAGCAGGCCGTAGCCGATGCCACCGAGGCGAATGGCGGTAATCCAGAAGGCGTCGACGGCGTGATCGCCTGGAGCGAGACGATCGCGGGCGGCGAGACGACCATCGATATACCGCCGCTCCAGGCGGGTGGCTATCCCTACATCTGTACGATTCCCGGCCACTTCGAAGCCGGTCACAAAGGTGCGCTCAACGTCACCTGACCTTTGATCGAAATCGGCAAGCGACAGCGCCTCCGACTGGAGGCGCTGTTTACGATCTCGGAAAGCCGGCGCGCTACCCGCCGATCAGCCGCCGGTGCTCCACCAGAATACAGCGATCCATCACCACATCGATTCCCGCCGCCCGTGCTCGCTGCGCAGCCTGCTCGTTACGCACGCCCAGCTGCATCCAGATCGTTTTCACGCCCTTCTGGATCGCCTCGTCGACGTGCGGACCGACCAGCTCGGATCGCCGAAACACATCGACCAGATCGATCTCGAACGGCACCGAGAGCAGATCGGGATAGGCCCGCTCGCCAAACGCCTCCTTCAGCTCGGGGTTGATCGGCACGATGGTGTAGCCTTGCGCTTGCATGTAGCGCGTCACGCCGTAGCTGGGCCGTGCCGGATTATCGCTCAGACCGACGACGGCGATCACACGCGTTTGTTGTAAAATCTGGCGTAGCTGATCATCACTGCCGACTCCTCGCTGCTGCATCACAGGACCTCCTTCACATCGCTTTGCAAACATCCTGCGTGTAGGATACAAGCATACGCAACTCGCCGCCG
>DASWTQ010000170.1:0-12027 GCA_036402055.1 Herpetosiphonaceae bacterium | reverse complement strand
TGGCCGGCTCCCTTTGTCGTTAGGTAGCGATCAGCTGTCAAGTATCAGGCATTAGCCGTCAGGTGTCAGTCTTCTGCCTTCTGCCTTCTGCCTTTTGCCTTCTGCCTTCTGCCTTTTGCCTTCTGCCTTCCCTTTGCGGCTTTGCGTTGAAGCCTCTACGCGCTTGGCGCGGACACGCCCATGATGTTCGCCCCGGCGTCGACATAGACGATCTCGCCCGTCACGCCGCCGGCCAGGCTGGAGCACAGCCACAGCGCGGTGTTGCCGACGTCCTCGATCGTCACGCGGCGGCGCAGCGGCGCCATCTCCTCCTGCGCCCGGATCATATCCCGGATGCCCGAGACCGCGCTCGCCGCCAGCGTCCGGATCGGCCCCGCGCTGATGGCGTTGACCCGAATGCCGCGCGGGCCGAGGTCGGCCGCGATGTAGCGCACCGACGCCTCCAGCGCCGCCTTGGCCACGCCCTGGACGTTGTAGCCGGGGTAGACCTTGGTCGAGCCATGATAGGTCAGCGTCAGGACGGACGCGCCCGGCGCCAGGATCGGCTCCGCCGCCTTGACCAGCGCGGTCAGCGAGTAGGCGCTGATGTCGAGCGCCAGCCGGAAGCCTTCGCGGCTGGTGTTGAGATACGATCCGCGCAGCTCGTCGGTTTTGGCGAAGGCGGCCGAGTGGACCAGAATATCGAGCTGGCCGAATCGTTCGCGAACCTGCTCCATCGCCGCAGCGATCTCGTCGTCGTTGCCCAGATCACAGGGCACGATCAGCGACGAGCCCAGGCTCTCCGCAAGCGGCCGAACCCGCCGCTCCAGCTGCTCGCCCAGATATGTGAAGCCTAGCTCCGCGCCTTCGCGGTGGAGGGCCTGCGCAATGCCCCAGGCGATCGAGTGATCGTTGGCCACGCCGACGATCAGCGCTTTTTTACCAGTGAGCAGTCCCATGTGTATGCTCCCTTGCTGAGGATTTGGCCCGCTATCATAGCCGAGAGCCTGCGATCGAACAAGCGCCGGGCGGCGTGCTCGATGCCTAGCGCCATTTTGCGACCAGCCAGGTCAGCAGCGAGTCGTAGAGCAGCAAGAACGCGCCCTGGATCGTGATGCCAAGCCCGGTGCCGTAGCGGCCAGGATTACGCTGTGCGGTTTGCGCCAGCCGGAACCCACCCGCGATATAGAGCAGATCCAGCCCGGCGTTGATCGCGACGATCCGCTGGAAGCGCGCCGCCTCCTGGCTGCCCGATCGTGGCGCTGAGGCCGGGTCACGATGCTGGTTTTTCCGCGCCCCATGCCGTCCGTTGAGCGCCAGCCCGGCGTCGATCGCGCCCCAGACGATCGACTGAAGTCCAATCTGGCGCAGCTCCTGCCGGCGGTTGGTGGCAAGCCCCGCTCCGGCGACAATGCTGGCTACGCCCCAGGCCAGCAGCCAGCCCAAGGCTGCGTGCTGCCACGCGAAGAAACCTCGATCTTCCTCTGACATATCTTTCCTCTCAGCTGTGCATCCGGCACAAAAGTGCCGGATGTGATTAGCGAAACCTGCTATCGACCACTGTCGCTTACGACGATGCCAACGATCTAGACACGCGGTATGCTTGGCGTGGCTCAAGCTAACGAAATAAAAGTAGACGTTGATTAATCACTAGTCCGGTCCAGGTACTAACCATTACCATATTTTAATAATTATCCTGGATTGAAGAATCGTCGAAAAAGCTGATGACATCAGGGTTTTTTGCGATCGGCGATGAATTTAGAAATTGCTTAAAATCGGGCCATATCCTTTAGGAGTACTGCTCGTTTATAGTACCAAACACCTAGTACTACTGCATGCACCAAAGCGATGCTCCCGCTCACCCCGGAGCCGCAGCGGTGACTGATCATTCTTGCTATCGTCATCGTCGGTATTGGCTACCTTTCTCGTTACAGGTACAACCTATGAGTCGTTGCCGTCGCTCTTCAGATCCGGGGCAAAGTCTGGTTGAGTTTGCGCTGATCGCGCCGTTGCTCTTTGCGCTGATGTTTGTGCTGGTCGAGCTGGGGATCGTCTTCAGTACCTATATCGGCCTGACCAACAGCGCCCGTGAGGCGGCGCGCGCCGGTGTGGCCTATCAGTACACGGCCAGCTCATCCGGCACGCCGTCGGTGGCGACCGTAGATGCGGGCCGTAGCGCCGTGATGAACAGCGCGATCATGGACACGCTCAACCCGATCATCAACGTTGCCAATGTAAGCGGGCTCAACCCGACGTACAGCTACGATCCCACAACGCCGACCAACAACAACTACCGCTACGGCGATAAACTCACCGTCACGCTGTCGTATCCTCACGCGCTGTTCTTCAACCTTTTCAATGTCGGCACGATCACAATCCAGGCCAGCAGCGAAATGCGGCTTGAGCCGGGAGGTTTCTAATGCGGCGATGTGAAGGCAAGCGCGGACAGTCGCTGGTCGAATTTGCGCTGGTGCTGCCTCTGTTGGTGCTGTTGCTCTATGGCCTAGCCGAGTTTGGCTTTTTGCTGTACGCGCATGTGCAGGTTACCAACGCGGCGCGTGAGGGCGCGCGGGCCGGATCGCTCTACCTGGGCAGCCGCTTTCACTATACCGTCGCCAGCGGAGATGATTGCTGGACGATGCAGCGCTGGGTCGAGAACGCGCTGGTGCAGCACAATCGCGACGGCAAGGGCTGTCCGCAGTCTACCTATAGCACAGCGATCCACGCTTTTGGCCTGCTTAGCTCGACGCCATGCACGTCGGCGGGCCAGATGAACTGCTGGACGCTTCAGCCGCTCAAGATCAATAACACCACGATCACCGACACACCCGCCTGGATCGGCGATCGCGTTGGCGATCCACTGCTGGTCGAAGTGATCTATCGCTACGAGATGCCACTGCTGGGCGGTGTGTTTAACGCCAATCCGATACAGATCCAGAAGCGGGTCATTATGCGCATGCAGAATAACTAACGTGAGGGCATGTATGAAGCTGCCACGTCGCAAACATCAAGGGCAGGCGCTCGTAACAATGGTTATTTTTGCCATTGTGCTCTTTCTCTTTGTCGGTCTCGGCGTCGACAGCGGCATGATCTACATGGAGCGGCGGCACCTGCAAAACGTCGCGGATGCCGCATGTCTGGCCGCCGCAACCGAGATCAGTCTGGGCGGCACGGCAACCAGCGCGCGAACTGCCGCCAACAACTATATCATCAGCAATATGGACGCGAACGCGCGCGCCGCCTTTGATCTGCCGGCGGATCTGAATACGCTCGACTTCTTGAGCACCACGACCGGCACCGGCGTGAATCTGACGCGCGGTATCGAGGTCAACGGCAGCGATGTGCGCGTGGCGGTGACGTTTCCGGCGTTCACCTACTTTATGCGGCTGGGCGGCATCGAGACCTACGACGTGATGGCGCGCGCGCGCTGCGACGCGACCCAGGGCGGCGGGGTGTGGCCCGTGGCAGTGGTGCGCTTCCCCGGCTACGACGACAAAGACGCCCGCGTTGGCCTTGCCAATACCGGCGTGACGCTGCCGCAGACGTATGGCAATGGAACAAAGCAGAAATACCTCAAGGTGCGCGATATTTTGCAGGCCGGCGATGGAGTCCTGAATGATGGTTCAGGTGTCGGCGGCAGCGGCTGTAGCACGACCCGTAACTGGTACGACTGGCCGAGCCTTGGCGATCCTGCCTCGAAGACCGGCCCGTTCCATCAGCCGTGCCAGGCAGCCAGCCTTGCCAATCCCGGCTACGAGGTCGAGATGTCGGGCCAGGGCGCGCAATCGAATGTGAGCAACAATAACTCCTACAGCGGCCCGCTGATCCTGGATGCGCGCCAGATCTCGTTTACGCCACATCTCTTCTACAACGGCCAGTCGGCCTCGACGTCGCTGAATGCCTGGAAAGACACGATCACCAAGTATATTCTGACGCAGTATCCCGGCCCGGACGTGCTGCCCGGCCAGCAGATCGGCATCATCAGCGGTATCACAGCCGGTCAGATCGAGAAGCCGATGCGGGATCGCTATGACGAGGGCGACATTGTCACCACGCTGATCTACAACGGCCAGCTGTATCAAGATCCCGATTTCAAACTGACGGTAGTGTGCAAGGCGGGCAGCTTCAACTGCAATAATCCGCCCAGCGGTGGACAGTTTACCTACCGCGTCGCGCCGCCGACCACGCTCTTCAACACGGCCTGCACGCAGTACAGTGGCGATCCGTATGTGGCGGACGGCAGCGATCCCGACTTCTCGAAGGCCAATCCCAGGCCGAAACCGGCCGAATACACGGTGAGCTTAGCGCCTGCTGCTGCTCAGACCGCCGCCGCGACAACTGTTCAGCTTACGGCGCGGCTCTCGGGTAACAATGTCGGCTCGGCGGGCGGCACGGGATCTCCCGAAGACTTTGCGCATATGAAAGTGCGCTGGGAGTGGGTGGACGCCAGCGGCGGCACGCACTACGCGCCCTCGTCAAGCGGCTGGCAGAGCGGCGATACGCCCGTCAACGTCGACATGCCGATCGCCGGAACAACCGTCACGCTCAAGGTAATCCAGAGCGACAAAGAGGTTAAGCAGTGCTTCGATCCGACCAATCCGCTGGTGCCGATCGACATTACGGTGCCGAAGCGTGTATCGGGCGCGCAGACGATTCAAGTCACGGGTCGCTCGGTTGGCGGTGCTGGCACATCGCGTCAGCACAGCGGGTATGGCCTGCTGGGTATGCGCCGCAATCTGAGCGGATCGTTCTATAGCTCCAACGATTTCTTCTTCTCGTTCACCAACGATCCGATCGGCGTGCTCAAGAATAGCGGCCCGAAGACGGATCTTGAGGTCAGCGTCGAGCTGGTCGATGCCAACTCGGCGTCGAGCAATACCTTGAGCTGGACCGCGATCTCGTCGTCGAGCGTGACCTACTACAAAGATGGCTCTCGACTGAGCGGCGCTCCCGCCGGCATCACGGCGGCTGCCTCACACAGCGGCCAGAAGCCGACGCTGAAGGTTTCGATCAACCCGGCGACGGCGGCGGTCGGTGAGTACGACATCGACTACCAGGTGACGACATCGGGCGGCACGCACTCGGCGCGGTTCCATCTGCGCATCGAAGAGTCGCTCAACGCCAGCATCGACTCATGGATTGTGAACCTGTGCTACGCCAACTTCAAAATCACGGACATGAGCGCGCCAAACGTCGTCAAGGGCCAGGCGGTCTCGGGCTGCCTCGATCCTGGTCAAATCACCGCCGGTCTCACCTCGCGCCTGCTTCCGTGGACCTAGGCGCACACGGATCGATCGCTCGATGGCGCGCGGGCTGTTCAGGACGCGCCATCACGGAATAGATGGTTATTGGTCGATAGTTCAAAGGAAGTGGTCTTATGCCCGCTCGACGTGGTTGGATTTTGATCCTCTTAGGCATGGTCCTGGCTCTGGCAACTGGTGGTCTCGTGTATAGTCTGCTGCGTGGAGCGGTGCCGGCTCAGTCTGCCAATACTGTTGTCGTGCCGCCTACGCCCGTGCCGACGAAGCCGATCCCGGTTGCGGGCCGTGAGCTGGGCGCCGGCACGACCATCTCCGATACCGATGTGATTATGCAGGACTACCCCGAGGATCTGCTGCCGGTCGGCGTGCTGACCGATACCGCAGCGATCGAGGGCCAGATCCTGGCGCAGCCGCTCCAGGACGGCGAATTCTTCCGGGCGTCGCAGATGATCGGCAGCAGCGCGGGGCCGCTCAGCCAGCAGATCGAGTCCGAGCGCGTGGTGGTGGCCTTCCCGGTTGACGACTTGATGGCGCAGAGCAAGGTGATCCAGGAAGGCGATCATGTGGATCTGCTGCTCACGCTCGACATCGAGGAGGAGAGCGCGACCGAAACCCGCAAAGGCAAGTCGACCAATATCACGCTGCAAAACGTGAGCGTCTTCCGCATCATCCGCGACGATGCCACCGAGGAGAATCCCAACCCGCAGCCCAAGTCGATCTTGTTCGAGATGTCGCCTCAGGACGCGGTGATCGCCAAGTTCGTGAAGGATGCGGGCGGCGTTCTGGATCTGTCGCTGCGGTCGCCGCTCGACACTGCCACGTTCGACACCGAGATGATCAACCAGGATTACCTGTTCGACAACTACGACTTCCGAGCGCCGGTTTCAAGCTCGCGGCAGAAGCAATAATCGAGGATTGGTGCAGGAGAATATTCATGGCAGCTCAGAATCCATCATCAGCTATTCGCATTGTGATTATTGCGCCCGTCGATGGGCTGGATCAGGACTGGATCGAAAGCCTTCAGTCTGATCCGGGCGTGCATGTGCAGGCGCGCGTGGGCGTGCTTCAGCGCGGCATCGAGACGGTTCAGCATCTTCAGCCCAACGTGCTGCTGATCGACCGGACGATCGAGGAGATCGAGGAGACGATCCAGGCCGTGTATGCGACCTCGCCCGAGACGCTCTGCGTCGCGGTGCTGCCGCAGCAGGATATGGCCTCGGTGCGGCGGCTGGTCTCGGCGGGAGCGCGCGATATTTTGATCAAGCCGCTTCAGCAGCGCGAGCTTCTGGCGAGCATTCGCCAGGTGGTGCAGATGGAAGACGCGCGTCGCTCGCGTGTCGGTCAGCCGTCGGTGCTGGCGAAATACCAGCAGCGCACGCTCGGCTCCAAGGTGATCGTCGTGATGGGGCCAAAGGGCGGCGTCGGCTCGACAACCGTCGCGACCAATCTGGCGGTGGCGCTGCGACGTGTCAGTGGCCGCGAGGTGGCGCTGGCGGATTTCAGCCTTCAGTTCGGCGATGTCGCGGTGCTGCTCAATCTGTGGTCGAAGCACACGCTGCACGATCTGGCGGTTCACTACACCACGCTCGACGAGGGCCTGCTTGAGCGGGTGCTGGTGCCGCACGAGAGCGGCATCAAAGTGCTGCTCGCGCCGACCGAGCCCGAGCTAACGGCAGATATGAGCGGCAAGCATGTGAGCGCGATCGTCGAGGCGCTGCGCAACAAATTCAGCTACATCGTGATCGATTGCTGGTCATTCATGGACGAGATCACCGAGACGCTGATGTCCAGTGCGGATCAGGTGCTGCTGGTGACCACGCCCGAGGTTCCGGCGCTCAAAAACACCAAGCAGGCGCTGGAATACTTCACGCGGCACGGCGTCAAGCGGGATCGCGTCTCGCTGGTGCTGAATCGCTTTCCGAGCGTCAAGGGCGTCACGCTGAAAGATATTCAGCAGCATCTCCGCCATCCGATCCAGGCCAACCTGCCCAGCGACGGCCCTGCCGTTACGTATGCCGCCAACAAAGGCGTGCCCGTGCTGCTGAGCCATCCGCAGAGCTGGGTCGCGCAGAGCTTCCTGAAGCTGGCCGCGTGGGTCGCCGGCGACAAGGTGCAGACAATCTCGTACGAAGCGCCCAGCAGCGCCAGGCCAACCGAGCAGAAGCAGTCCGAGACCAAGAGCGTGCGCTGGCGCTTAGGACGCCGGCCCAGCCACTAATATCGATGCAGCGTCTGCGCTGCGTTGGCTGGCCGTGATGAGCCGGCCCAGGAGTAGAGAATTATGCCACGCTTTCGCATCCGGCAATCCAGCAACGGTCACGCTCCCGAGACTGTAAAAGATACGACGGCAACGCTGCCGCCGCAGATCCGGCGCTCGACGGCGCAGGAGCACAGCACGATCACCGAGGAAGAGCGCGCGCTTCTGGGCCGCGTCCAGGAGCGCCTGCTGCGCCAGATCGAGTCGCGCTTCGAGACCGAGGTCCGCGACATCGATCGGTTACAGCGGCATATCGCCAACGCGGTCAACGCCGTGCTGGAAGAAGACGGCGCGGTGCTGCCCGAGCGTGAGCGCATGCGACTTCAGCGCATGGTGCAGGCCGAGGTGATCGGCCTGGGACCGCTGGAAGAGCTGCTGGCCGACGATTCGATCACCGAGATTATGGTCAACGGGCCGCACGAGGTGTTTATCGAGCGCGAGGGCACGCTGCACGAGTCCTCGATCCGCTTCAACGACGACGCGCATATCCGGCGCGTGATCGATCGCATCGTCGCGCCGCTGGGCCGCCGCATCAACGAGTCTACGCCGATGGTCGATGCGCGCCTGCCCGACGGCTCGCGCGTCAACATCGTGATCCCGCCGATCGCGCTGAACGGCCCGACGATCACGATCCGTAAATTCTCGCAGACGCCGCTGACCTCCGCCGACCTGGTGCGCTACGGCGCGATCACAGCCGAGGCGATGGAGTTTCTGCAAGCGTGTGTGCTTGGTCGTATGAATGTGGTGGTAACCGGCGGAACCGGCGCCGGCAAGACCACGCTGCTCAACGCGCTGTCGAGCTTCATTCCCGACAAGGAGCGCATCATCACGATCGAGAACGCCGCCGAGCTTCAGCTTCAGCAGCGCCACGTGGTCACGCTGGAGTCGCGGCCCTCCAACATCGAGGGCAAGGGCGAGGTCACGATCCGCGATCTGGTGGTCAACTCGCTGCGTATGCGGCCCAACCGCATCGTCGTGGGCGAGTGCCGCAGCGGTGAGGCGCTCGACATGCTCCAGGCGATGAACACCGGCCACGATGGCTCGATGACGACGATCCACGCCAACAATCCCCGCGACGGCCTGCATCGTATCGAGACGATGGTGCTGATGTCGGGCATGGATCTGCCGGTGCGGGCGATCCGTGAGCAGATCGCCTCGGCAATCAATATCGTGGTGCACGTGGATCGCTTCATGGACGGCTCGCGCCGGATCAGCCGTGTCTGCGAAGTGACGGGCATGGAAGGCGATACGGTTACGCTCTCGGATCTGTTTGTTTTCCGCCAGGAAGGCGTGCAGAACGGCCGCGTCATGGGCCGTCTGGTGCCGACAGGTATTCGGCCGCGCATTCTGGAGCAGCTCCAGCGCTTCAATATCCAGGTGCCGATCACAACCTTTGGCTTTTCGCCGCTCGGTCGCTAGCGCGTGCAGATCAAAGATTTTCAGGCCGGGCTTTGGCTCCGGGGAGCAGATAGATGGAATTAATGTTGATTGGTGCTGCGGTCTTGACTGGTCTGGCGGTGTTTTGCGCGGTGCTGGGCCTGACCGGCGTGATCAATGCCAGCTCGGAAGTCGACGATCGGCTGGATGCCTACGCGACGATGAGCGCGCCGTTCGGCATGGCCACGACGGAGCAGAGCGGCCTGAGCGATCGTGTCAACGCGTATGTCAACGATCGCTCGTTCGCGGGCAGCGTGCGGGCTAGCCTGGCGCGCGCGGATGTGAAGCTGAACGTCGGGGAATATCTGCTGATCAAGGTCGCGGCGGTGGTGCTGCCCTTCTTGTTGTTCTGGCTGCTGACGGGCTACATGATCTCCGGCCTGCTCTTCGCGCTGCTGGGCTTTTTGATCCCCGAGGTCTGGCTGCGCATGCGTGAGCGCAAACGCGTGCAGCAGTTTGTGCTCCAGCTGCCGGATACGCTGGCGCTGATCGTCGGCGGTATGCGGGCCGGGTTTAGCTTGCAGCAGTCGATGCTCAACGTGAGCAAGGAAGCGCCCGAGCCGACGGCGACGGAGTTTATGCGCCTGGGCCAGGAGCTACAGCTGGGTATTCCGCTTCAGGAAGCGCTCGACGGCATGGTGCGCCGGATCAAAAGCCCAGATCTGGAGATGATCGTGAGCGTCTTCAAGATCCACAGCCGCGTCGGCGGTAACCTGGCGATGGTGCTCGAAAACGTCGGCTCGACGATTCGTGAGCGCGTGCGGCTGCGGCGTGAGGTCCAGGTGATCACCGCCCAGCAGCGCTACGCCAGCTACGTGCTCGGCGCGCTGCCGTTTGTGCTCGGCATGATCCTGATGGCGATCAATCCCGGCTATATGATGGAAATGTTCCACTGGAACATCTATCTGTGCATTCCGATCACGGCGTTTATTATGACGATCGCCGGCTTTCTAGTGATCCGGCGCATCGTCGACATTAAGATCTAACGGACTGTCGCCCGGCAGCTTTCAGGCAGGAAATTATGCTATCTCCAATTATCATCTCGATCCTGGTCTCGCTCAGCATCTTGCTGATGTTTGCCGGCGCTGCGGCGCTACGGCCACGCCGCGAGCTGCAAGAGCGCATGGAAATGTACAGCGGCAGTGCTCCCATCACGATCGAGCAACATGAGCTACAGGTGCCGTTCTCGCAGCGTGTGCTCAAGCCGATGATGCTGCGCGGCATGCGTATCTTTAGCTGGCTGTTGCCCAACAAGCAGCTCGCCAAGCTGCACGATCGGCTGATGATGGCGGGCAATCCCGGCACGCTGACCACGGCGGATTTCGTCGGCCTCAAGGGCTGGACGACGCTGATTATGGCCGGGGTGTTCTTCGGCTATCTCTACATCAGCGGGGCGGGAATGAGCTTGCTCACGGTGCTTCTGGGCACGGTTTTTACCGGCATCGGCTTTTTGCTGCCCGACATCTGGCTGTCGCGCCGAATCGCCAATCGCCAGCTGGCGATCACCAACGCGCTGCCGGATGCGCTCGACATGCTGACGATCTCGGTCGAGGCCGGTTTGAGCTTTGACCAGGGCCTGGACGAGATTGTGTCGCGCTGGAACCATGAGCTGGCCAGGGAATTTCGGCGCGTGCTCTACGAGATCGGCGTGGGCAAGTCGCGTCGCGAGGCGCTTGAGCGCCTGAGCCAGCGTACGGCGGTGGTGGATGTGCTCTCGTTTGTGACGGCGGTCAACCACTCCGAGGAGCTGGGCACCAGCCTGGCGAAGGTGCTGAATGTTCAGGCGCAGGAGCTGCGCGTTCGGCGGCGGCAGCGTGCTCAAGAAGCGGCCAACAAAGTGCCGATCAAGATTTTGTTTCCGATGGTGTTTCTGATCTTTCCGGCGATGTTCGCTGTGATTCTGGGGCCTGGTGTTCCTCGCCTGGTTCGAGCGCTCAGTGCCATTATCAACTAATACGGGTTTTCCGCAAGGTTCACGGAGCGCCGCATGTCATCCTATGATCCAAGTCCAGAAGAGCTATACCGGCAGGGTCTGCAACAATACAATCGCGCCGACTGGCAGGGCGCAATTATTTCATTTACGTCGCTGCAAAACATCAGCGATCAGTATCCCGAGGTCGAGGAGCTGCTGGCCGATGCCCGGCTGAAGTTTCAGTTCTCCGATGTCGAGCTGCCGCCCGCGCAGCTGCCGCCGCGCCGCTCGCTGGTGCTGCCACTGCTCGCAATCATCGCGGCGCTGCTGATCATCATTGGCTCGGGCTATGCGTATTACGCCTGGAACTCGCAGCCGATTGTCGCCGCCGCGCCCACGCCGACGCTGACTCCGGCTCCCACGGCGACTACGCAGCCTACCGCCGTGCCGACTGAGGTTCCCACGCCGGAGCCTACCGAGGCGCCGCTGATCTCGGGAACGGTTGTTGTGACGGCGGCGGAAGGCCAGACCTTTGTCAACACGCCAGCCAATATCGAGATCATTGTCGACGCGTCGGGCAGTATGCTGGCAACGTTCGAGGGCAGCGACAAGCAGCGCTGGCAGGTTGCGCAAGAGGCGCTCAGCACGCTGGTCAGCTCGGGCACGATCTCGGATCAATCGGCGGTGGTGGTGCGAACCTACGGGCGCCGCCGGGGCAACGACTGCAACGATCTTGAGGTGGCGCAGACGCTGAGCCGCTTTAATGCCGAGGCGCTGCAAGCCGTGATCGGCGGGATCAAGCCGGCTGTCGGCGGCATGACGCCGCTGGGCGCCTCGCTGCGCGCCGCTGGCGAAGATCTTCAGGCGGCTGAGGGCAGCACGGTGGTGATTCTGGTCACGGACGGCCTCGAATCTTGCAACGGCGATCCGGTCGGTGAGGCCGCCAACTTCGTCAAGGATACCGACCAGCGCAAGGTGCATGTGATCGGGTTTGCGATCGGCGACCAGGAGGCCAGCGATAAGCTGCGCCAGATCGCGGAGCAGGGCAAAGGTCTCTACTTCGATGCCAACAACAGCGCCCAGCTCACCGACGCGCTGCGCCAGACGATTGTGCTGAGCTATCAGATCACGACGCTCGACGGCGAGCAGGTTGCGGCGGGCACGGTCGGCTCTGAGCCGGT
>DASWTQ010000169.1:0-7125 GCA_036402055.1 Herpetosiphonaceae bacterium | reverse complement strand
ATGAACACATCGATCCCGGCAACACCGCAGCCGACATCCAGACCAGCGTTGCAGCGCTCCGGTAAGTACTGGCGAAACGTCTGGTATTCGCGCTGCATATCCTCGGCGTAGAGCGCCTTGATCTGCCGCCTGCGCAGCCGCGACTCGATCGCGACGACGACGTTGTAGAGCGGCGTTTCAAACGGCAGCGTCCGATTGAAAAAGCGGTACACCGGCGCGACCGGAAAGCGCAGATAGGTTGTGCGCTGAAACAGAATATACGGGATTGCCGCGTCGGGAACAGCTAGCGTTTTGTTCATGCAGTAGCTCCGTTCGTGCATCGCCAACTACACTGCACGGAGCGGACCAGCGAGCGTCCTCAGCGCGTCACAAGCTCATCCGCTAGCTCTAAGCCGGCCGCCTCCAGCGCCTCGTCCAGCCGATCGTGGCGGGCAAACTGAGCCACACGCCCATCCACAACCCGAAAGCGCGACGCGAGGTCGGCCTCGCCCTGCACCTCGCCGGTCTCCACCGAGCGCCACACACCGTGCTGCGCCACGACCACCACCTGATCGCGGGCAAAGACGCGCTGCGTCTCCAGCGTCAGCCCGGCCCGACCGAGCCACTCACGCAGCAGCTGCGCGCCAAAGCCCGAGCCGCGCGGGCCCACGATCTCGATATTGGGATCGGACAGCGCCACGAGCCGATCGCCATCCTGACGATTCGCCGCCTCCTGCCACGCCTGGACCACCGCAACCGCCTGTTCCTGCTGCATCGACGCCTCCTTTGAGCATAACGTTGTGGATCATAAACGGACGGACGCGGCTCGAACATCGATCGTTGGGACAGGAAAGGATCAGGTGCAAGCCTCGGATGCGCGCGTGGCCTCGGTCTCGATCAGCAGCGGCAGGCGCAGCAGAAACGTCGAGCCTTTCTCGCTGGTGGCCTCAAGTGTCAGCGTGCCGTTATGCTTGAGCACCAGCTCGCGGCTGAGCGACAGGCCGATCCCGAGACCGCCATCCTCGCTGGCCACCACAGTCGCGCCCCGGTAGAAGCGCTCAAACAGCCGCTCACGACCAGCAGCCGGAATGCCGATGCCTTGATCCTGAATCCGCACCAGCGCCTGATCGCCCTCGCAGCAAAGATCCAGCCGGATCGTGCCGCCGTCGGGCGAGTATTTGATCGCGTTGGAGAGCATATTGTCGAGCACCTGATCCAGCCGGTCGCGATCAGCGCTCACCAGCACCCCGGACGGCGGATCGGCCGACACGACGATCGTATGGCGCTCGGTCATGGCCTGCGCGCGCTCGCCGGCCTCACGCGCTGTAGCCGTCAGATCCAGCGGCGCGAACACCAGCGGCAGTACGCCGGTCTCCAGGCGGCGAATATCGAGCAGATCGCCGATCAGCCCTTCCATACGCCGCACCTGCTGCGCGATCACGTCGAGCTTCTGCACAACATCAGCCGGCTGCGCACCGCGCACAATCTTGCGCCGCGCCAGATCGTTGAGACCCTTGATCGTCGTGAGCGGCGTTTTTAGCTCGTGGCTCACGATCGATAAAAACTGATCTTTCTCGGACTCGATCTGCCGCCGCTGGGTAACATCGCGCAGCACCAGCACCGCGCCGAGCCGCTCGCCCTGCGCTCCAATAATCGGCGTAGCGCTGCCGTTGACGATCAGCTGTGTGCCATCGGCGCGGCGAATCAGCCACTCGGCATTGGTCACCGTCTCACCCTGGAACACGGCGCGGTTGAGCAGCAGATCTTCCCTCACGAGCGGCTGTCCGCTCAGGTGGAACAGCTGGTAGGGCGTGTCCTCGCCGTAGGTGGCGACCTGAACGTCGGCGGTGCCATACAGCGACTTGGCATACTGGTTGACCAGCTTGACCTGACCGTCGCCGTCGGTGATCACAATGCCCTCGCCCATCTGCGAGATCACCGCCTCAAGCTCGGCGGCTTTCGCGCGAAACGAATCCACGAGCGCCTCGTTCTCACGGCGCGTCACGACGACATCCGTGATGTCGCGGCTGACCGTGACCGCCGCGCGGATCTGCCCGTTCGAGTCGCGAATCGGGCCGCTGGAAAGCAGCACCGCGCGATCGACGCCCTGCGAATCGGTGTACACAATCTCCAGGTTGCTGACGACCTCGCCCGCCAGCGCTCGCACGGTCGGCGTTGCACTCTTCTCCAGCCTGGTGCCGTCGGGCAGCCGTCCCCCAAACGCGCGCAGCTGGTCCTCCAGCGTTTGCTGGTCGATGTTCTGGCCGACAGCCTGCATCATCGCCGTATTCGCCTTGAGCGTGTGGC
Organism: Herpetosiphonaceae bacterium; assembly: GCA_036402055.1. Lineage (GTDB taxonomy): Bacteria > Chloroflexota > Chloroflexia > Chloroflexales > Kallotenuaceae > LB3-1. The sequence continues at coordinate 4,839 of DASWTQ010000169.1, read as the reverse complement.
CGTCAGGATCGATGATGATCACGCCGTCGAGCATGGCGTCGAAGATCGCCTCAAGCTCGGCAGCCTGGGCGTAGGCGGCCTCAAGCAGCTGTGCCCGCTCGATCGCCAGCGCGCACTGAGCGCCCAGCACGGCGGTAAAACGAATATCCATCAAACGCAGTGCCGGCGGCGCATCCAGGTAGTTGACGAAGGCCATACCCACAAACTTGCCCTGCGCCAGCAGCGGCGTGAACAGCGACGCCTGCACTTCCAGCGTTTCGAACCAGCGGCTTTCGTCGCCCAGCCGCTCGTCGAACAAGACCAGCAGCGGCTCTTGCAGCTCGACCGAGCGCGCAATATTCGGCGAGCTGGCGATCGACATCACCGCGCCGATACGTGATGGGCCGTGTACCCGCGTCTCAGCCGCGCCGATCAGGCTCAGGCCATCGCTGCTTGCCAGCCAGATCGCGCCCTCGTCGGCGTTGAGCTGCTCGACCAGGCTGGTGATCACGCGGCTCAGCGTATCGCTTAGATTATGGCCGCTGTTCACACCGCGCACGACATCGCTGATCACGGTCGCGCGGGAGCGCTCCTGCTCAACCTGGGCAAACAGCCGCGCGTTGGAGAGCGCCACGCCCGCCAGCGCCCCCAGCGATTGCGCCAGAAAAACCTCGTCTTGAGTCACCGTGTGCGGCTCCACGGTCCAGGTGAAGGGCATCAGGCCAAAAACCTCGCCGTCAGGACCGCTCAGGTTGATATTGATCAGCGTGCGCGTGTTGAAGATACGAAAAACCTGGGGATTGCTCAGCGGATGCGTCTCGGTATCGGCCACAATAGTCGGCTCGGGGCTGGACAGCGCAAAGCGAATCAGGGGAATCGCATCGACCGGGATCGGATTCGGAAAGAACAGCTCGTCGACGGTGTGCGGATCGTTGACGTCGACGCCGATCATCGGCTCAAGCACGGTGCGCGTCGTATCCATCAGATAGATCGCAACGCGGTCGCAGCCCACGATCCGCGCCGCAGCCTCCACGACGGTCTGCGCCACGGCATGAAGATCCAGCGAGCTGGAGATCGCGCGGGCCACATCCACCACCAGCCGCTGCGCATCGCGGATCGGATCGGCGTCGCTGCGCGCCTGAGCGAAGCGTAGAATGTCCTGACGAGCATAGCGCCGAATACCACGCGGCCCCGCCCGCCGTGAGCGCAGCTTGCCCTGCGCATCCCAGCGGCGCAACGTTTCAGGATGGACGCCCAGCGCGGCAGCGGCCTCACGAATCGTAAGCATCTCAGGCAGTTGATCTGCCACAGTCATGCGGCACTCCAATATTCAACATTTCTCAACATTGAGTATTGTAGAACGATTATTGGCGGCAAACAAGCCGATAAAGGAGGATTGTGGGCCTCAGACTATGCGCCGAGCGCGCGCTCCTTAAGCGCCGGCTGGGCCTCGGCGCGTGGCGCAAACGCGACTTCGGCGTCCAGCCGAAAGCCGCTGCGCTGGATCGTCGTGATCTGCGGCGGCTCGTGGCCCAGCGGCTGCGCGATGGCACGTAGATTGCGACGCAGCTTCGCGATACAGGCGTTGAGCGCGTCCTCACAGGTGGCCGGATCGTAGGACTGGCCCCAGACTTCCAGAAAGCAGGAATCGCGCGTGCAGACTGTGCCGGGATTGGTCGCCAGATACAGCAGCATGCGGTATTCGAGCGGGCTGAGCGGAGCGGCAACGCCATAGACTTGAACAGCGCGTGCATTTTCGTCGATATACAGCGGTGGAGGAGCGTGGTTCGCCGGAACGATCAGCGTTTCCTCGGGATCGAAGAAGCACAACGACTCGTCGGACGAGCCCAGCCAGATCTCGTCGCCGGTGCTCAGCTGATAGCCGTCCTGGATGCGCTTTCCGTTCACAAAGGTGCCGTTGGCGCTGCCGGCATCGAAGAGCACATAGCGATCGTGCTGAAGCTCAAGCCGCGCGTGGAGCCGTGAGACCGTCGGCGCGGCGATCACCACGGCGCAGGTGTCGGAGCGGCCAAGCGTCGTCACATCATGCATGAGCAGCACCGATTCGTCGGTGCCTTCGGCGCAGCGATACGTCAGCAAGCCTGGTCGAATACGCGTCATACCTTCTTCGCGCTCCGTACGCCAATACGATATTTGCAAAATTAGCATGGTTTGTGCCGACAGCGCCGAGCGCGTAGACAGAGCGATTGCTTGCGTGGAGATCCTGGAAGCCGGTTTATGGACGGAGTGACATACAGATCGAACAGGAAGCGCCGTGCAGAACTTGAGCAACACCAGTTTAGGCCAGTACCAGCTCAGCGAAGTCATCGGTCGCGGCCGAATGTCAACCGTCTACAAAGCCTACCAGCCGTCGCTGCACCGCTTTGTCGCCATCAAAGTCTTTCAAAATCTGGATCTCCTGGGCGCGGCGCGCTTCGAGCGTGAGGCGCAGGTTGTCGCCCGGCTGCACCATCCCAACATCCTGCCGATCTTTGACTACGGCCAGCAAGGCGATCTGCGCTACTTTGTGACGCAATATATCGAGAGCAGCGTCACGCTCAGCGATCTGCTGGCTCAGGGCCGCAGCGAGCCGATCGCCGCGCTCACTATGATCCGGCATCTGCTGGCGGGCCTGGCCTACGCCCACGCGCACGGCGTTATTCACCGCGACATCAAGCCATCCAATATTTTGCTGCCCGCGCCGAGCTGGCCGCTGCTGGCCGATTTCGGCATCGCCAAGCTGCTGGACGATCTGCGCCGGCTGACGCCGCCAGGCCAGACGGTGGGCACAGCCGCCTACATGGCGCCTGAGCTGGCGCGTGGCCTGCCTGTCGATGCCCGCGCGGATCTGTACTCGGTGGGCGTTGTGCTCTACGAGCTGCTCACCGGCCGCGCGCCCTTCGAGGCGAGCACGCCCGCAGCGATGCTCAACCTGCACATCCATGCCGCGCCGCCGTCGCCGCGCCGCCTGAATCAGGATCTTCCGGCTGAGGTCGAAACGGTGTTGCTGCGCGCGCTGGCCAAAGATCCGAACGACCGCTACCAATCGGCTGGCGAGATGGCGCAAGACCTGGAGCGTGTCGCCGCGCATCTCGAACGCCAGCGCACGCTGGTCGCGCTGCTGGACGCACCGGCTCCTGCTGAAGCCGCCTACACCACGCGCAAGCTCGCGCCCGGCACCTCGGCAGCCGAGCGATCGACGCAGCATGTGAGCGCGCGCGATACGCACACATCCAGAGCCAGCAGCAGAGGAAACGGCTTCCGCGCTGTCTGGGGCATCGGGCCGTTGTTCATGGCTGTCGTCGCAGTCAGCTTGATCGGCGGGATGCTGGCGGCGCACTTCCTGCGCCGGTATGCGCCCGGAGAAGAGCAGCGACCGGCGCCGGCAACCGCTCAGACGACGCAGACATTAACGCCACTTGCCGCCGAGGAGCAGGATCTTGGCACGGGAATAACAGCACTTCCGGCGGAGCTATCAGGCAGTGAAGACCAGCAGCCGCTGCTCTCGCCGGAGGTGCCGACGGTGCTTGAGCAGCCGCCACCGGAGCAAGCACCGCCATCCATACCACCGATCGAGTCGACCACTACCTCGCTGCCGCTCGATCAGCCGGTGCCCACACTCGATCCGCCGCTTGCGCCCACAGTGCCGACGCAACCTGAGCCATCTGTGGCAGAGCCCACGCCCGCGCCGCCCAAAGCCGCGCCCACCGACGCGATCGCGCCCTCGTCCGTATCAGAGTGAGTGGCTGATCGCGCGCTGCCGGCACATTGTTTGGGATATACTAGGTGATCGAACAACAGCGCCGGTGAAAGGAGCGCAAGCATGAACTCCCTCGAAGATGCACAGCAGCTCATCGACACACTGAACAGCACAAAGCCCAACCTGACCCAAATACGAGCAATCGCCAAGGAGTATGGGAAAAACCAGGAAACCGCAGACGAGCTTTGGAAGCAGGGCGGGACCAGCGCAAGGCTGCTCGCTTTGCTCATTCTTGAGCTGAAAGCGATCAACACTCGCTCGGTCGAGAGCATGATCGCAGACATCGAATCCGCGCCGCCGCAGGATCAGCGGCAGCTAAGCGACTGGCTGATTGCAAACGTGATCATGAAGAAAAGCGCGCTCAAGAACGAAGCGATGCGCTGGCGCGCGGAGCCGTCGATCATCAAGCAGCGCATATTTTGGTCGGTGCAGGCGCGGACGATCAAGGCAGAGCATCAGGAGCTGAATACGCAGCTGCTTGAGTCGCTCGAAACGAGTATGGCTGGTGCTGATGCAATGGTCCAGGAGCCGATGAACTGGTGTGCTGCTCAGATCGGCATTGAAGATGCAAACCTGCGCGGTCGCTGCATCCAGCTCGGGGAGCGGCTGGGGCTGTATAAGGATTATCCTGTCTCCAAAGGCTGCACCTCGCCCTATCTCCCGATCTGGATCGAGGCTATGGTTGCCAGAAAAGAGATAGAGAGCGCAACGAACGGTTGACCGAACTTCGCGCCGCAGACCGACGAGGTTTCTTGCAGGGAAGCGCTCAAGGAGGAAGAAGAGCACTGACTACAGGCTCATCACGGTCGGCTGGCTGTCGGCGGGCGGATCGCGGCGATCGCCGGAGAGCAGCACATGCAGCCGATTGAGCGCACGGTGCTGAAGCGCTTTGACGGCACCTTCCCGCCGCTTGATGATTCTGGCGATTTCGAGAAAGGACAGGCCCAGAAAATAGCGTAGCGTAATCACCTGCTGCTGCTCGGGCGTGAGCTGGCGAATCGCGTTCCAGAGCGCGAGATGATCCGTGATCGTGCGCGCCAGATCATGGCCGCTGGTCAGGTCGATGTCCAGGTCGAGCGGCATCTGCACCAGCTTGCGCC
>DASWTQ010000168.1:0-2947 GCA_036402055.1 Herpetosiphonaceae bacterium | reverse complement strand
GAGCAGGCCATCGACGTCATCAGGTAGCGAAATTGATCGACGATGTGTAGCGAGCTGTTGTATCTGTCCATTAGCTAGCTGCTTCCTTGACTGGTTGATAGTCCTGTGGAACGATCAGCAGGGCTCCCTCAGGAACGGCCTCGACGTAGAGCGGCGTTGTGCCCAGCTCTTCGCCGTCGATCTGCGTCGGGAGCGACGGCCGCGTTGTGATCTTGACCTTCGACGCGCTGAAATACTGCAAGTTGCTGTTGCCGGTGAACTGCCGGGTTAGAATCTGAAACGCGATCCGCAGCGCGCCCAGCACCGTTGCCGAAGAAACAATCACCAGATCGAGCTTGCCGTCGTGTGGCTGAATGTTTGGTCCCAGCGCAATGCCCACGCTTTCGATCTGCCCGACGTTGACGACCATGATCGTATGCGCGCGTATCTGCCGGCGCTGCCCATCGATCTCTAGCGTAATACGCGCCGGCCGCAGTGTAAAGAGGTTCTTGACGCCGGTCACGATATACGCCGCGAAGCCCAGCGCGTTTTTCAGCTCCCGCGATGCATCGGCGATCAAGCGTGCATCATACCCTGCTCCCGCTACCAGCGCAAAGTAGCGATCTTCATTCGGCAGAAAGCCCACATCGAAGCGCTCAGCCTTGCCTGTGAACGCCAGATCCAGCGCCTGCTCGGTCTCGACCGGCACCTGAATTGCGCGCGCCAGAAGATTGGCAGTGCCAAGCGGGATCTGCGCGAGCGGAATCTTTGAGCCGTCCTTGATCAGTCCGCTCATCGCCTCCATGATCGTGCCGTCACCGCCCGCAACCAATACAAGGTCGAAGCCTTCGTCGTCGGCGGCCTGCGCCCACTTCAGCGCGTCGCCTGCGTCCTGTGTTTCCCGTATTTCGTACGTTGCCTGACTTTGCTCGCAGCGCTCCTCGATCATCTGGCGAGTTTTTGCCGCGTCATGCCGTCCCGACGCCGGATTGATGATCACCAGCACTCGCCTATAGCTAGCCATGTTTGCTCCTGAACTATTGAAACCGTTATGGTACAGGATCAGATAGCAACTTTTGCCCCAGGGCTGGCAGCACGCCCTGCTGCGGCACAAGTGCGTATGCGCCGTTGACCGACGTTTCCCAGAGCATCGAGCCGTCGACGGTGTAGCGGCGCACCCTGGCGGGCTCGATCTCGCGCATGTTCCACAGCATCGACAAGACCAGATCGGGCGGCATGTCGGTATGAATATACGGCGTGAGCGCGGCCGTCAGCTGATCGGCCTCATGTAGGTTTTGCAGCGCGCCCCGCTCCCGGATCTTGGCCGCGATTCCCAGCATCACGAGCTGCTGTCGTTTGATCCGCTCAAAGTCGGAGTCGGGATGACGTGTGCGGGCGTACATCAGCGCTGTTGCGCCGTCCATCTGCTGCGGTCCCGGCAAAAAGTGCGCGACGGTATAGCCGTAATCCTCGGTTGGAAATTGACCGTCGTAGATTTCTTTCGGCACATCAACCGTAATCCCACCCAGCGCGTCGATTAGAGAGCGAAAGCCGGCAAAATCAATCACCACGCCATAGTCGATCGGAAGGTTATAGGCGCTGCTAAGCGTTTGTTTCGCCGCAGCAATACCGCCTCCGTTTGGCTGCGCGATCTCGCCCTGATAAAAGGCGGCGTTGACTTTGCTCTCGCCGTAGCCTGGAATATTTATCCATAGATCGCGCGGCATCGACAAGACACCGACATCGCCACGCTGCGGATCGATATGTACCAGCATCAGCGCATCGCTGCGGGCGCGCATGCCTTCGCCGGGCCGAGCGTCAAGACCGAGCAAAAGTATAGTCATCGGCTGCGCGGCGGGTAGTACAGGTGTTGGCGTTGGCGTGATCGTAGGCGTTGTGGTCGCGGTTGCGGTTGGCTGTGGTGTCTCAGAAGGACGTTGGGTAGCAGTCGGCTGTGCTGTCGCTGTCGGACCTGCCGTCGCCGTCGCCGAGGCTATCGCAACCGGTAACCCGCTCGACACAGGCGCGGCTGCAACACCCCAGCTCTTGATGTCGCGGTTGTACGCGCGATACAACGGCAGCCCGATATACCAACCTATAAAGAGCAGAAGCAACAAAAGACTCGCCAGTCCTGCGAGTAAAAATGAGGCGCCACGGCCTGATCGCTTTGCTGGCGGCGAAACAGAGGGAATCGTATTGCGTGGTTGTGGCAGCGGCGCAATATTTGGTGGTGTCGCCGGCGATGCTACGCTGGGTGCAGGTTGTGGCTGCGCAGCTACTGCGACTGGTGCCGCGACAAGCTGAGTAAGCAGACGCTGATCAAGCTGTTCGCGATACGCTCGGCAGTCGGCACAGGTGGCTAGATGAAAGCCAAGCTGCGTACTGCGACCACGGGTAGAGCCAGGAATAATGCCTTGATCAAGAAGAAGACGAGCTTCGGCGCATGTCATGAGAACCTCGTTGGTAGGAACTGGCATTTTAACAAATTTCGTGTACCTGCCGCAAGCGCTTTAAGCTGACGGAATCTTGATATAAGGCTTACCAAAGCCCTAATTGCTACGCAGCGTCGTTATTTGACAAATTGTCGGAGCGTGCTATACTACCGCCCGTTGTCCGCGAAGATGTTTCGCGGCAACACTTCTCTAAGGAGAAGAACAATCGAAGGGAAATATCGAAAAGTCTTGACAAGGTTTTCTCGATATAGTATAATCCCCTTCTGTCGTCAACGACGACACCGGTTTCGCCTCCACGAGGCAAACCATCCGACAACGGGCAACGCATCGAGTGGTGACTTTTGCACCCTCGATTTTTTGTCGCCGTGTCGGGCGCACCTGACCAACTGACGTGTGATGCGTGACCTGTGATTTTTCGGATTGGACCCATCGCGGTGATGGCGAGCTTTTTCGCTCCACCAGTGATGACGAGTTTGATCCTGGCTCAGGATCAACGCTGGCGGCGTGCCTAATGC
>DASWTQ010000167.1:0-8316 GCA_036402055.1 Herpetosiphonaceae bacterium | reverse complement strand
CCCTTCTCCTGCGGCGGCGGGAGAGGGGACCGAGGGGGTGAGGGCCTGTCAATCAAGCCTAAAACTTTTACAATCTGTTGATTAAATTAACTTGTAGGAGCGTGATTTGTCACGCCCTGAGCTTAAGAACCGTCATGCAGTTGTTGTCTTCTTTCTCCAGACATACGGTACCGGTCTGCTATGCGTAGAGCGCAAGTTCCTGCTATCATGTGCTCGATCTCAGGCAATCGATCATAAGTCGCCGGAACACGAGCGCGGCGTATCGATCGGCGCGTGTTTGTCGTTGATAGGAGTGTTGTCATGCAATCGATCTTTCCCGCAACAGCTGCACGGCTTGAAGAGTGGAAAGCGCAGCCGGGCGTGCTGGGCGTAGTGCTCGTCGGCTCGAAAAGCCGTGGTCATAACGACGAGCTATCCGACGATGATCTTGAGGTGCTGCTCAGCGACGAGGCGTTTGCACAGCTCGCGCCCGCCGACTGTGGCGAGCTCTACATCGAGGGCGAGGGCGCAGATCGCCGGCTGATCTACGATGTGCAGTACACCAGCCTGACCAGCCTCCTGCGCAAGCCGGCCTCCCACCACGATCTCGACCACTGGCCCTACGAGCGCGCTCAGGTTTTGTTCGATCGCGATGGGCGGGTGAGCGGTGCAGTAGCCGCCGCCGGCAGGATGGACCCAGAGTTCCGGCACACCCGGCTGCTGCACGCCACGATCGACGCCTGGGTTGCACCGCGCAGGGCCATGAAAACACTCAAGCGCGGTGCGAATTGCGCGGGACAGATACTTGTCGCGCGGGGAGCCAAAGCCTTGTCGCGGGTGATGTTCGCGCTGGAGAATCGCTGGGTGCCGCTGGATCACTGGCTGGAGGCCGAGCTGCGCACGCTGGAAGACTCAGCGCAGGCCGGGCCGCTGCTCTGCCAGGCCGTCACCACGGGCGATCCCGCGCCGCTGGGAGAAGCGCTCAATCGGCTCGAAGATCGCTTGTTTGCCGAGGGCGTGCCGCGCGCCGCCGATCGTATACCGCTCTTCTACGAGCTGGTACACGCCTCGCGAGTCGAGGAGCGCTCGATTCACGGCCTGTACTAGCCGTTCTAGCCTTGATTTGTGGCGCGGAATCTGCTTAAATCGGGTAAGGTTGAATCTTTGGTATACATGAATCTGGTAGTAACCCGGGCTGTGCAGCCAGCGGCAATCGATCGGCATATAAGTCTACGTTCAAGCGCTTATAAGTTAAGTATGATTGCCGTTGGTCATGTCGGTTGGTACACTACAGACTATTGAGCGTCATGACTTGACGAAAGATTCGTGACGTTCCTTAATTACGTAATTATGGATAAGCGAACGGCTGATCGATTCACGAAAATTGCCGCAATCGTGCTGATTATCATTTTGATCTTGTCAGTTGTCCTCGTCGCCATCGCCCCGTCCTGAGCGGCGGGCGCTACCGTAAGAGATTTCGCATGCCTCACCGTGACTTTCCCGAATATGGCCCAATTCAGCGTCGGCGAGGTGGCTCGCGGCCACGACCGCTGACTATGCCGATCCAAGACGAAGCCTACACCGGCGCGACGATCCCGATGCGGGCAGTAGCGCGGCGCTCAGGGCAGCAGCCCGCACCATCGCGGCGCCGCTCTGGACGCGGCTGGTGGTGGAAGCTCCCGCTCATGCTGGCGGTTTTGCTCGTCGGTGCGAGTTTTGCCGGCCTGGCCTGGCTCGATCGCGAGTACACCGATCGGATCTATCCCAACGTGGCGCTGCAAGGCGTGAACTTGAGCCAGAAAACGCAGGCCGAGGCCAGAGCCGCTGTTGAGCAGAAGTTCGACGCGTTTTTCAAGCAGCCGATCACGATCACCTATCAGGGCCAGACCTGGCAGCCAACGCCCGAGGAGATCGGCGTGCGCGTGGATGTTGATCGCGCGGTCAACGAGGCATACAACGCCGGACGCGGCAATGGCCTGGTCAATAATCTGCGTCAGGTCGGCACGATCTACCAGCAGGGCCTGGATCTGCCGCTGCGGGTCTCGATCGACGGCAACATCTTGCAGGCGTATCTCACGAACATCGCGGCTGGTTTGGAGCAGCCCCCTACCGAGGCCACGCTGACGATCGTCGATGCGCAGGTGCAGACCAGCGACAGCGTCAAGGGTCGCATGGCACTGATCGACGAGACGGCCAGCGAGATTGTTCGCTCGCTGCAAACGCTAGAGCCACAGACGGTCTCGCTGCGCACTCGCGAGCTTGAGCCACGGCTCTCGACCGATTCGATCGCCGAGGCGCGGCGCACGGCTGAGGCGATGCTCTCGTCGCCGCTTGAGCTGGTCTTCAACGAGAACAGCTACGAGCTGGATCAGGCAACGCTCGCCGATATGATTGTGCTACAGCGCATCGAGAACGATACCGGCAGCGTGCTGAACGCGCAGCTCGATCAGACCAAGCTTGAGAAGTGGGCGACCAAGCTGGCCGACAAGATCGGTCGCTCGTCGGTGGAGCCGCGCGTGCATTGGAATGGCGGCAATCTCAAAATCTTCCGCGAAGGTCGCATCGGCTACCGGCTGGACGTCGAGGCCACGGTCGATATGATCAATGGCGCAGTCACGACGATCACCCGCAAGCTGGATCTGCCGGTTGAGGAAGTACAGCCCCTGGCGACGGCGGAAACGCTCAACTCGCTGGGCATTACCGAGCTGGTCTCAGTGGGCAAGAGCGATTTCAGCGGCTCGGCTCAGTATCGTATTACCAACATCAAAGCGGGCGTGAATTTGCTGCACGGCATTCTGATCCCGCCGGACGGCGAATTCTCGTTCAACGAAAACATCGGCGCGATCGACGAGGAGCACGGCTTTGTCGAAGGCTACGCGATCGTCGGCAACCGCACGCAGCTTGAGCCCGGCGGCGGCATCTGCCAGGACTCGACGACGCTGTTCCGCGCCGCGTTCTATGCCGGCCTGCCCTTCACAGCCTGGACGCCGCATCGCTTCCGCATCTCGTGGTACGAGAAGTACGATCCGATCGGCATGGACTCGACGATCTTTACGGGCGGTGGTCCTGACCTGCGCTTCGTGAACGATACCGGCAACTGGCTGCTGCTTCAGGGCTATGTCAACGACGCCGACGCGTCGGTCACGTTTGCGCTCTATGGCACCAAGGTTGCGGGCCGCACGGTCGAGCGCACCGAGCCCAAGATCACGGATCAGACGCCGGCGCCGACCAAGCCGGTCTATGTCGACGATCCCGACCAGCCGCTGGGCACGTTCAAGCAGACCGACACGGCGCGCGGCGGTATGAATATCGAGATCGTGCGGACAGTCAGGCAGAACGGCGAAATTATTCGCAGCAACAAGTTCGTGACGAAGTTCGAGGCGTGGCCCAACATCTTCGTCAAGAATCCCAAGACGCCGAAGCCGGCCAGCTAAATTCGTTCAACACCCGGCAAGACAAAGCGCCAGGATCGAATCCTGGCGCTTTTGGCTGTCTCCAAACAGGGGCTTTACGCCTCGGCTTCTTCTTCCTCTGCGCCGAACTTTCCGATCAAGCCGCGCACAATATCGGTCTGCGACAAAATCCCAACCGGCATCATGCGATCCGTGACGAAGCGCCCGCCGTCGTGAGTCTCCACAACGATCAGCCGGTGGATTTTGTGCTCGTCGAGCAGCCGCATCGCGTAGTCCAGCGATTTATGCGGCGCGCAGGAGATTACATCGCGGGTCATATAGTCCTGGACGGCGCTCTGCATGACGTTGGGATTGTCGGTACTTGCTTGCCAGGCGTGCAGCAGATCGGTCTTGGAGATCACGCCGACCATATGGCCGGAATGATCCACGACGACCAGCGCGCTGATGTGGTTGTTACGCAGCGTATCGATCGCCTCAGAAAGCGGCGCTTCTTCGGAAATTGTGATCACTGAGCTGTTCATCACATCCGAGACATGTAGTGCTTCCATGCTCATTCCTTTCGCTAAGTTTCCGTATGATACTCGAAATCGACGGCCACGCGCGCGGGACCAGCCTTGCGCGAAGAAAGTGTGAATCTCTCTGCATCGCGCGTGCCAAAAAATGTTATAATAAAACTTGAAACTTATTCAAGAAATAGGAGCATATCGATGGCGATGCAGGGGATAGATCAGTCGTTGGATTTTTACCTGTTCGACGAGCTGCTGACCGACGATGAGCGGAACATCCGCGATCGTGTCCGAGCGTTTTGCGATGAAGAAGTTACACCGATCATCAATCCCTACTGGGAGCGCGGCGAGTTTCCCTTCGAGCTAATCCCCAAGCTGGCCCAGCTGAACATTGCCGGCGGTCCAATCCAGGGCTACGGCTGTCCCGGCATGTCCAGCGTGGCGGCGGGCCTGATCGGCATGGAGCTTTCGCGCGGCGACGGCAGCATCTGCACCTTCTTCGGCGTGACCAGCGGCCTGGCGATGAGTTCGATCTACTACTGCGGCTCGGAAGAGCAGCGCCAGCAGTGGCTGCCGGCGCTGGCGCGCATGGATAAGATCGGCGCGTTTGGCCTGACCGAGCCCTGGATCGGATCGGATGCCGCGCACCTTCAGACGCGGGCCACGCGTGTCGGCGATCGCTATGTGCTCAACGGCGCCAAGCGCTGGATCGGCAACGCCAGCTTTGCAGATGTGACGGTGATCTGGGCACGCAACGAGGAGACCAACCAGGTCAACGGCTTCCTGGTGGAGAAGGGCACGCCCGGCTTTGAGGCCAAGGTCATCGAGGGCAAGATCGCCAAGCGCTCGGTGCTGAACGCCGACATCACGCTCAAGAACTGCGAGATCCCGGAGAGCGCCCGGCTGGTCAACTCCAACTCGTTCAAAGATACCGCGAATGTGCTCAAGAACACGCGCTACGGCGTGGCCTGGGAGGCCGTCGGTCATGCGGCGGCGGCGTTCGAGATCGCCCGTGACTACGCGCTGAAACGCCAGCAGTTCGGCCGCCCGATCGCCGGTTTCCAGCTGATCCAGCAGAAGCTGGTCTTTATGCTCAGCGAGCTGACCGCGATGCAGCTCGTCAGCTGGCGGCTCTCCAGGCTGCGCGACGAGGGCAAGATGACCGAGGGCCAGGCATCGCTGGCCAAGCAGAGCAACGCCGCGCGCGCCCGGCAGGTCGTGGCGCTGGGCCGCGAGATCCTGGGCGGCAACGGCATTCTGCTGGAGAATCACATGGCCCGGCATTTTGCCGACATGGAGGCCGTCTACACCTACGAGGGCTCCAACGAGATCAACACGCTGGTTGTGGGCCGCGAGATCACCGGCATTCAGGCGTTTGCGTAAATAGAACCTAGAACCTAGAATCAAGAACCAAGCGGATCGATTTTTTAGGTTCTAGCTTCGCCCAAAGGGCACCCGGTTCTGGGTTCTTTCCTCTTCCCGTTACGTGTGCAAAGGAGCACGTATGTCGTATACAATCAATCGAGTTGTGGTTATTGGTGCCGGAACGATGGGCGGCGGTATCGCCGCGCTGGTTGCAGGTACCGGCATCCCCGTTACGCTGCTCGACATTCCCGCCAGGGAGTTGAGCCCCGAGGACGCCGCCAGGGGCCTGACGCTGGCCTCGCCCGAGGTCAAGAATCGTGTGGTCAAGAGCCTGTGGGATCGGCAGCTCAAGGCCAAGCCCGCCGCGCTCTTCAGCCCCGAGGCCGCCAACCTGGTGACGCTCGGCAACCTGGAGGACGACTTCGAGGCTGTGCGCCACGCCGACTGGATCATCGAGGTGATCGTCGAGCAGCTTGAGCCCAAGCGTGAGTTGATGGCGCGCATCGACGAGGTTCGCAAGCCCAATGCGATCGTTTCCAGCAACACGTCGGGCATTCCGATCGCGCAGATCGCCGAGGGCCGCAGCGCCGAGTTCCGCGCGCATTTCCTGGGCACACACTTCTTCAACCCGCCGCGCTACCTCAAGCTGCTGGAAGTGATCCCGACGCCGGAGACCAAGCCCGAGGTCGTGGCGTTTATGCGCGAGTGGGGCGCGAAGCATCTCGGCAAGGGCGTGGTGATCGCCAAGGACCGCCCGAACTTCATCGCCAACCGCATCGGGACGTACGCCGGCCAGGTGCGAATGCTCTACGCGCTGGAGAACGGCTACTCGATCGAAGAGGTTGATACGCTCTCCGGGCCGCTGATCGGCAATCCCAAGACCGCGACCTTCCGGCTGGCGGATCTGGTCGGCCTGGATGTGCTGGCACACGTCACGTCGAATCTGTACAAGGCGATCCCCGAAGACGAGAGCCGCGAGTCGTTCCGGCTGCCTGAGGTGCTGACCAAGCTGATCGGGGCCAAGGCGCTGGGCAACAAAACCGGCGCGGGCTTCTACAAAAAGGTCAAGGGCGCGGGCGGCAGCGAGTTTCATTCGCTGAATGTGCAGACCGGCGAGTACGAGCCGCCCAAAAAGCCGCGCTTCGAGCTAGTTGGGCAGGTGCGCAAGATCGAGGATCTGGGCGAGCGACTGCGGGCGATCTTCGCTCATGGTGCCGGCGATCGCGCAGGCGACTACATCATCAACACCACGCTGCCGACACTGGCCTACGCCGCGCGCCGCGTGCCCGAGGTCGCCGATAGCCTGCGCGACATCGACAACGCGATGCGCTGGGGCTTCAACGCCGAGCAGGGGCCGTTCGAGATCTGGGATTCGCTCGGGGTGCGTGCCACCGCCGACCTGATGCGTGAGAAAGACATCGCCGTCGCGCCGTGGGTAGACGAGATGCTGGGCAAAGGCGTCGAGTCGTTCTACCAGCGCGAGGATGGCCGCGTGGTCGGCGTGTACGATCCGGCCAACGGCGAGTACGCGCCGCTGGAGCGCCCGGCCGCCGCGATCGTGCTCAAGGAGCTGCACGGCACCTCACGCGAGCTGAAGCGCAACGATTCGGCCAGCATCCTGGATCTCGGCGATGGCGTGCTGTGTCTGGAGTTCCACTCCAAGGCCAACTCGATCGACCAGGCGATGATGGAGCTGGGCTACGCCGCGCTCAAGCTGCTGGATCGTCCTGAGTGGCAGGCGCTGGTCATCGGCAATCAGGGCCAGGACTTCTGCGTAGGCGCGAATCTGGCGGCGTTTATCGGCGCGTTCCAGACCGGACAGCTGCACCTGATCGACGGCGCGACCAAGCAGCTGCAAGATCTGCTGATGGCCTTCCGCCTGGCACGCAAGCCGGTTGTCACAGCGCCGTTCAAGCGCGTGCTGGGCGGCGGCACCGAGATCTCGATGTCGAGCGCGCGGATCGTGGCGGCGGCCGAGACCTACATGGGCCTGGTTGAGTTTGGCGTCGGCCTGATTCCGGCTGGCGGTGGTTGTAAAGAGCTGCTGCGCCGCAAGATCGCGCCGCACGTCGCGTCGGGAGCGGATCTGCTGCCGTATCTGCAACAGGTTTTCGAGGCGATCGCCTTTGCCAAAGTCAGCGAGAGCGGCTACCAGGCGCGCGCGATCGGCTTCCTCGACGACTCCGATCCGATCGTGATGAACGACGATTATCTGATCGGCTATGCCAAGCAGGTGGCGCTGGATCTGGCCGAGGTTGGCTACACGCCGCCGGCCGCCAACGCCACGCCGATCTATGCGCTGGGCCGTCGCGGCAAAGCGGCCATGCTGATGGCCGTCGAGCAGATGCGCTGGGGTGGCTTCATCTCGGAGCACGACGCGCTGATCGCGAAGAAGCTGGCACATGTGCTGGCCGGTGGCGATCTTTCAGCGCCGCAGTGGGTTTCGGAGCAGTACATTCTGGATCTGGAGCGCGAGGCGTTTGTTTCGCTGATGGGCGAGCCCAAGACCCAGGAGCGGATCGCGCATATGCTTCAGACCGGCAAGCCGTTGCGGAACTAAAGCAGAGGTAAGAACAAGAGAACAAATGAACAAATGAACAAAACTCAGCTACTACACGTCTTTGTTCCCTTGTTCGCTTGTTCCTTTGTTCAATCCCGAAGAGGAAATAGATTATGCGTGAGGCAGTGATTGTTAGTGGCGCGCGCACGGCTGTCGGACGATCCCATCGCGGCAGTCTGCGTACCATGCGGCCCGACGATATGGCGGCGGCGGTGATCAAAGCGACGATCGAGCGCGCCGAGGGCTTCGATCCGAGTCTGCTCGACGATGTGATCATGGGCTGTGCGATGCCCGAGGCCGAGCAGGGCATGAACGTGGCGCGCATCGCGACGCTGCGGGCGGGATTGCCGCACACCGTACCGGCGCAGACGGTGAATCGCTTCTGCTCGTCGGGCTTGCAGACCGTGGCGCTAGCGGCGCAACAGATCATGTCGGGCATGGGCGACGCGATTATCGCGGGTGGCACCGAGAGCATGACGATGGTCTCGATGGC
>DASWTQ010000166.1:0-5100 GCA_036402055.1 Herpetosiphonaceae bacterium | reverse complement strand
CCTTCGGCATCGCTGAGCTGCACCGCAACCGGCCCGAGCGCGCTGATCCAGGTGCCGCTGACCTGCTGCACCGGCGCACGGTTGGGCATGCCCGCCGCCTGCGTGGTCATTGTGGACGCCGACATCGGGATTGTGCCCCGCAGCAGATCGCCGATCCAGGGCAGCACATTGCCGTCGCCGGTGGCAACGCCCATCACATACTCGCGCTGGACCATCGCGCCGTGCTCACGCTCGACGTACCAGCGCTGCGCGCCGCTGCTGATCAGCAGGTTCTGCCAGGGATCGCCCATTGCCGCCGACATGGTAGACACGGTGCCGTCGCCGTCGACCGGCGTCTCGTCGCGCTTGGGACAGGGCTTGTAGCCGGTCCAGGTCAAACATGAGCCGGTGTACTCGCGCATCTGGCCGAGCGTGCTGTGGCCCTGACCGACCAGCGCGGCCCAGCGTACGCCGTTCACGCCGCCGCTGCGATGGCCGTCGAGATTGGTATGAAACGACTCGGCCATGTTGAGCACGGTGCTGTTCTTGCCGGTGTTGAGCAGCAGCTGTTTAACGCCGCTGTAGCTCAGCACGCCGCCGGCCGTGCCGTTGCCGTCCACATCGCGGTCTTCGATGTAGGGCCGCAGTCGTGTCGAGCCGCTGTTGTTGTAGTAGGTGTAGTAGGCGCTCGACGGCAGCAGCTGCATCGCGCCGGGCATGTTCTGCACAACGTCTTTGATCTCATCCGGGTTGAGCCCGATGCCCAGGAACGACGGCCCGAACTGATCGCCGTACATCAGCGTTTTGAGAAACTTAACCGAGCCGAGCTGCGGCGATCCCAGCGTGATCAGCTGATCGACGCGAGCCGCGCGGGCCGGATCGGAGATGTAGGAGCGGCCAACCATGCCGCCCATCGAGTGCGCTACCAGATCGGCGCGGCGAATCGTCCAGGTGCTGGGGTCGGTGCGGCCGCCGTTGGTGGCGATCAGCGCCCGCGTGATCAGCGAGTCGAGCTGGCCGGTCACGGTGCGGATGTCGCGCCGCCAGTCGTAGGGGAAGATCCAGAGGTCGACGTTGCGAACGTAGCCCTGGCGCTCCAGGTAGCCGATCAGATCGTCGTAGGCCGAGTGGTAGATGTCGCTGGGCCGGAGCGCTGGTGCAACCGGCGTGACGCCATCGGCGCGCATCTTGAGCGCATCGAAGTAATCGTCGTCGCCGGAGAACGCGGCTTCCCAGGTGTTGACCCACACTTTCTCGCCCGCGCCGTAGTCGTGGGTGTAGGTGCCGCCGTGGCCGTTGTCCACGCTCAGGCGAAAGGCCGACGTAGTGGTAAATTCCGATCCGGCCACGCCGGGAATAACGATTACCGGCTCGCGGCCAGTGGCGGCATACACAGGCTGATCGAAGAAAGGCGCTAACAGTCCGGCGATAAGCGCACACACGCTCATGAACGACAACATTGTCCGCTGCGTCCGAAATCTCATGGGGTATTGCATCCTTGACTAGGCCGACGACAATGTGGCTGCTGCCACGAAGCAGGACGGGTTGGGGAGTGCGAACGGGAATGGACTATTTGAATTGTAAAAGTACTGTCAAGATGCTGCCCCGAGTACTGATCGCGCTCTGGCCTCGCGTGGCCGACTCTGCATCGGTGGTTGCACGATTGTAACGGCAGGCATACGATCGTGGACTATCTTCGGGAAGCATCGCGTTTCGCGATTGCCAGCAAGAGGAGGCGTTTATGGCAGACAAGTTTCCTGTCGAGGCGTGGTTTGCTGCCGCTTCATCCCATGATGCAGAGCAGTTACGTGCGTTCTTGCTGCCGGAAACCCGCTATGAGGACGTGCCGAGCGGCACGGTCAACGAGGGCGTCGAGGCGGTGTTGAACTTCTTCCAGATGACGTGGTCGGCGATCCCCGATTTCAAGATGGAGCCGCAGCACGCGTTTCAGTCCGGCGACGATGTTGCCGCTGAGTGGCTGGCAACTGGAACCCATCTCGGCGATTTTCCTGGCCTGCCCGCGACCGGCAATGCGTTTCATGCTCGCGGCGTTTCGCTGATGCAGGTTGCCGGCGACAAGCTGCGGCGCGTCAGCGACTTCTGTGATCTGGCGACCAGCGGCCTGCTCCCGATGCCTACCGCAGCACATGAGGCCGCCAGCGCCGATGGCTCTACTCAGGCGATCGACACGGCCGCCTAAGCTCAACTCCAAATGATGATCAAAAAAGTGGTGCTGCTTGTTCAAATGCAGCACCTCTTTCTTTAAGCTGTTCCTGCGATTACCGGCGCGGGTGGATCGTCATCATGAGGCCGTTTTTGGGCCGCATCGTGACCGCGACCTCGGGCGTGATCTGCTGGCCGGGAACCAGCCGCAAGTCGGCGTACTGCGCAACCATCGCCAGCAACAGCTGGCCTTCCATCAGCGCCAGATTATTGCCGATGCACATGCGCGGGCCGGCGCCAAACGGCATGAACGCCAGCCGATGCTGCCGCTTGTGGTTGTCTCCGGCCCAGCGATCCGGGTTGAAGATCTTGGGCTCGGGCCAGAACTCGGGGTGACGGTGAATGTTGTAGATGCTGATCAAAACCAGCGAATCGGCCGGCAGCGCATAGCCACGCAGCGTCGTGGCGCGCTTGACCAGGCGCGGCACTGTCGGCACCGACGGGTAGATGCGCAGCACCTCGTTGAAAACCTGCTGTGTGTAGGGCAGGTTCGGCAGGTCGGCGATCGTCGGCGTGCGTCCTCCCAGCACGCTGTCCAGCTCGGCCTGGAGCCGCGCCATGATCTCGGGATGCTGCGCCAGGGCGTACCAGGCCCACGACAGCGCGTTGGCGGTGGTCTCGTGTCCGGCCGCGAAGATCGTCAGCACTTCATCGCGCAGCTGCTGGTTGCTCATGCTCTCGCCGTTGTCGGCGTCACGGGCTTCGAGCAACATATCCAGCAGATCGCCGTGAGTTGTGCCCTCGGCCCGGCGCTGATCGATCATCCGAAACACGATCTCATCCAGGATATGTGATGCCTGCCGAAATGCCCGGTTGCGCGGTGTCGGCCAGCTGAGCGGCAGCTGGATCGGGCTGACACCACGCTGGCTCACAAAGTGTGTGGTCTCGCTCACCGCCGGCCCGACTCTGCCTGCCTCGCTGAGCACGTCGGCGCTGAACATGGTCTGGGTGATGATGTCCAGCGTAACCTGCATCATCTCCTCGGCGATGTTCACGACTTCGCCTGCGGGCCGCGTCTGCCAGCGCTGGAGCATGCGCTCGCCGGCCGCCACCATTTTGTCGCCCATCGCCGCCAGACGTTGACGGTGAAACATCGGCTGGATCATGCGGCGCTGCGTCAGCCACGAGTCGTGATCGCTGTTGGTAACCAGGCCATTGCCCAGCATCAGCCCCAGCCCCTGATCTTTCGGCATTTTGGCAAAGTCGTTGCCGCGCTCGACCAGCACTTCCTGCGCCAGCTCGGGATGTGCCAGCATATGCAGTGTGCGCGATCCAATCTTAAACTTGACGATCTCGCCGTAGGTCGCGAATGCCTGCGCGATCGTGCCCAGGCTATCACGCCGGAAATCGCGCATGTTGCCGACCAGCCAATCGCCGCGTGGTCCAGGCGCCTGAGCGCCGGGTGTGCTTGCCGCTATCGTGCTCATTGTATTCTCCAGATGTGCTCCCGCCGCGCCCGCGTCGCTCTAGGCTGCCGCGTCGTCGCTCGATGGCCGGAGAGCTAATCCCATCAATGTAAAATCCGCAACCATCTCTGCCAGCGCCTGTGGATCGCGCTCGCCGCTGAGCAGGTAGCGCACAGTCAGCCGCTCAACCATCCCGCCAATCGCCTCGGCGATCACCGCGACGTCGATCTCGGGCCGGATAAATCCCGCCGCCTGGTTATCGCCCAGCTTCTTGGCGAAAAGATCGACCAGCTCCTGCTTGATCGAGTCCGCATCCGGCGCCTGAAGCAGCCCGATGCGCGTCATGTTTGGATCAGCCGCCAGAAATTGGAAAATCTCCGTGATGTGCTGGCGCGTCCTGGCCACCATATCGGCGGGCGAACTGTCGCGATCGAGCCGTCCCTCCAGGATCAGCTCGCGGAACCGCTGGCGAAACGCATCGACCAGCTCGGCAAAGACCGCCTCTTTGCTTTCGAAGTAAAAATAAAAGGTTGGCTGCGTCACGCCGGCATCCGCGACAATCGTGCTGACTTTTGTCGCGTGATAGCCACATTGACCGAATATTCGCGCTGCCGCCTGGAGCAGCCTTGCTCGTCGCGCTTCGCCTCGGGTACCACGCTCTTGCACCATTGCAGCCTCTCCCTCCAGCTAATCTACTCGAAAGTAACTATACTCTTGAGTAAGGTTACTGATCAGTAGGGTACGCCAAAGATCTGCGCTTGTCAAGAGATGATTCGGAGATTCTGAGGATCAAAACAAGGAATTGGTACAAGTCCCTGGGGGCGTGATGTATCACGCCCGGCGGAGATGGGGAATCAAACGAGGCCAGAGATCGAGCAGGAATGCCCGATTCTGGCCTCAGCGGAGAAGTTGGAAAACTTATAGAGGTGTGCGCTATTCGATCGGCAAGAATCCGCTGATGGACGTGCCGATCTGCTGCTCACGGGCTTGCGCCAGCACCAGATGGCTGACGGCGAGATCGAGCACGCCCAGGCCGAACGGGCTGAACACCGTGATCTTCTCCGGCTCGGGCCGGGCGGGAGCCGCGCCGCTGGTAATGTCGGCCAGCGTGCAGCGCACGAAATCGCGATTGCCGACCTGTAGCTCGGCCAGATGGATCGAGGTCTGGGCGCGGCTCACATGATCGACATCGTCCACAACATTATCCGCTGCCAGGATCACCTCGGGCGTGAAGTCGCGCAGCGACACATGCAGGATCGTGCTGCCGGGAGCGCAGGCCGAAAGATCGCCGATGTGCGGCTCGATCGCGGTTGTCGCCAGCGAGACCAGCGGCGCGCTGCTCAGCACTTCCTCGGCGCTTCCAACGATCTTAACCTCCAGCCCGCTGCCGAGCGTATGCGCCTGCTCCGCGAAGCGCTGAGCGGATGCGGGCAGCGCATCGAAGACCACCAGCGTCGAGAGCGTCGGAAAGACCGCCCGCAGGACGCGCGCG
>DASWTQ010000165.1:0-4077 GCA_036402055.1 Herpetosiphonaceae bacterium | reverse complement strand
TGGGAGTGTTTTGCGATTTCGATCACTTAAAGGGCGTATAGAATTGTGGTAGGCGCATGACTGCTATGCAATCACTGCCTGCCCGCATAAACCATAGTTAAGTCTTACCCTCAACCTCTTCTTGAGATAGTGTAAAGAGTTTCTCCACAAACCCAATTATGTTATAACTCCAGGCTCAGCTCGAATAACTTACTTTACAAAAGTCACTTCCTTTTTGCAGTATTTATCTATTTTCCCCAGTATTTATCTATTTTCCCCGTGATCACGTGATCAGATCACCAATCCCTGAGTTGACAAGCTAGGGCTTCTTGTCTATATTTGTCTAGACATTTGGAGACATTGATGGCATCGCTCGACCCGGCCAGCCCACAGCCGTTATACCTTCAACTCACAGAATATCTCCGCCGTCAGATCACAACTGGTGTATGGCAGCCCAACGATCGTTTACCGCCTGAGGTGGAGCTAGCTGCGCAGTTCGAGGTCAGTCGTGGTACTGTGCGTCAAGCGATGGATCTTCTGGTTAATCAAGGCCTGCTCCAGCGCACTCCCGGCAAAGGAACGTTCGTCACTACGTTTAGCGCGCGTCCACGATCGCAGCTGATCGGTATTGTCGTCCCGTACCTGCGCGACTCACTCATCACTGAAGTGCTGCGAGGCGCTGAGAGCGTGTTGCGACGCAAAGGGTATAGTCTGATCTTCAGCCACTCAGAGGGCGATCTTCAGCTTGAGCTGGCGCAGATCGAGCAACTTCAGCGCGAAGGCGTCGGCGGGCTGATCTTGTTTCCAGTCGCAGCGATGGGCGAGGCCGGGCTCCTGGCGCAGATCCTGCGTCCACAGCTGCCGCTGGTGATCATCGATCGACGATTGCCTTATCTTACAGCATCACATGTTGTCGCAGATAATGTTGGCGGTGCGTATCGCGCAGTCCAGCATCTCCTGGCACTGGGACATCGGCGCATCGCCTGTATTAGCCTGCCCGAGCGGCCAAGCAGTATCGAAGAGCGCATTCGCGGCTATGAGCAGGCGCTGCGTGAGGCCAAGATCTTACCGCTGGCAGCCGTCTCGCTTGCGATCCGTTCGCATCCTTCGCAAGATAGTGTGCCATACTACACGGCGGCGGAGCTGGCACCGATCGATCAGTTGCTTAGTGTCGAAGATCCGCCAACAGCTCTGTTCTGTGTCAACGATTTTATCGCGCTGGGCGTGATGCAGCATGTGCTGGCGCATGGCCTACGGGTGCCCGACGATCTGGCGATCGCCGGCTTCGATGATATTGCTCTCGCTCCCTATATGCCGGTTCCATTGACCACCGTGGCGCAGCCCAAGTACGAGATCGGTGTGCAAGCTGCACAGCTGCTCCTCGATCAGATTGTGAGCGGCAAGCAGGAACATCGTGAGATTATGCTGCCCACGGAGCTGGTGATCCGCGCGTCTACCGGATTGCCCGCAGCAGTTGCCGCCGAGCCGTCCGCAGTTGCCGTGCAGCCGCCCCATTGAAAGGAGGCTTCCATCTCACCGCGCCCTACCAATTTTGCTCGATCGTCGTCAATCCCGTCAAGGAGGACACCTACCATGGGTTTCATTGCTCGAAGCCTGCGCATTTGCTCGTTACTGGTCGTCGTCGCCCTGATTCTGGCCGCCTGCGGCACGCCCAGCGCCACCACTCCCAGCGCTACCACAGAGGCATCGCCCGCCGCCCAGCCGTCTACCGCTGCCTCAGCTGCACCGTCTACCGCTGCCTCGGCAGCTCCGGCCACTACAGAAACCAGCTCCGGCACCAGCGGCCAGACGATCAAGATCACCACAACCAATGCGCCTGACGAGAACAACCCGGCCGACATCGCGCGGCATGAGCAGCTACTGGAACAGTTTAAGCAGGTCCGGCCGGATGTTGAGGTCGAGGCGCATCAGGGCGGCTTCGATAAAGAAGCCTTTACCGCCAAGTTCGCCGCCGGCACGATGGAAGACGCCTATCTGGTGCCCTTCACCGAGCCGCAGGAGCTGATCGCGCGTGGCCAGGCCGCCGACATCACCGAGCTTATCCAGGGCTGGGAGAACTTCAGCAGCTTCAATCCTGAGGCCCTCAAGGTTGTGCAGGATAGCGAGGGCAAGATCTATGGCGTTCCGGTCGGCGGCTACGCGCTGGGCCTGCTGTATAACCGCAAGCTCTTTCAGGAGGCCGGTCTCGATCCCGACAAGCCGCCGACGACCTGGGACGAGGTTCGCGAGTACGCCAAGAAGCTGACCGATCCGAGCAAAGGCCGGGTGGGCTTCGCCGAGCTGAGCAAGGGCAATCAGGGCGGCTGGCATTTTACTGCCTGGAAGTATAGCTTCGGCGGCGATCTGGTGCAGCAGACCGATGGCAAGTGGACGGCGACCTTCAACGACGAGAACGGCGTCAAGGCGCTGCAAACGCTGAAGGATATGCGCTGGACCGATAAGTCGATGACCGAGCAGCAGCTGCTGACGGTCGGCGATGTGCTGCCGCTGCTGGCGACTGAGCAGGTCGCGATGGCGGTGATGGCTCCCGATGCTCTGCGCGATATGAAGACCAAGTTCCAGGCCAAGATCGAAGATTTCGGCATGGCGCCTCTGCCCCAGGGCGGTGGTAACGGCACGCTGGCCGGCGGCGCTGCCTGGATCTTCAATCCCAAGTCTTCGCCTGAGGTGATCAAGGCCGCGTTCGATTGGACTGTTAACCGCGACTTCAATCTGAACGCGTTCGAGTCCGATCTCAAGGGCCGCCAGGAGCGCGACGATCTGATCGGCTTCCCCGAGCTGCCGCTCTTCACCGGCGAGTTCGAGCAGCAGCGCCAGGCGATCGTCGCCAAGTACGCCAACGCGCCGCTCGACAACTACAAGCTCTACAGCGCATCGACGCTCCAGCTGCGCACTGAGCCACCCGTCAAGACCCAGGAGCTGTACGCGATTCTGGATACCGCGATGCAGGCTGTGCTGACGGATGAGAGTACCGATCCCAAGCAGGCGCTCGACGCCGCCGCGCAGCAGTTCCAGACGCAGGTGCTGGATCAGCTGCCGTAAACGTAGAACAGAGAACCAAGAACAAAGAACAAAAGAAGATTGCTTTGGCTGTTCTTTGTTCTTGGAGATTGATCAGGCCCTCACCCCCTCGGTCCCCTCTCCCGTTGCCTCTGGCACAGGAGAGGGGGAAGAAAGCACACCAAAGATAGACAAGATCATCAATACATGAATTGCAGTTTTAATGCTCAGGGCGTGATAAATAACGCTCCTACGGTATGAATTATTATCTAACGTGTAAATATTTTCTCTTTGATCTTTTGTTATTTCGTTTTGTTCTTTGTTCTTTGTTCTCTTGTTCACTTACAGCACAGCAAGGAAAGAAAATTGGTGGGGACACCCCACACCCCGACCTTGCTACGCTCGGTTCTTGGTTCTAGGTTCTTCTTCGGAGTTTTACATGCGCGAAAGCTTGACGACCCGCTCTCCCGCTCAAACGCAGACCGGCGCGCGGCCACGCTGGCGCAGGGCGCTGGCGCATAATCTGCCGGCCTACCTGTTCTTGCTGCCCGCGCTGCTCGTCTTCGGCACCTTCTCCTGGTATCCGATCCTGCGGGGCTTTATCATCAGCTTCCAGCGCATCGACCTGATCAACCCGCCGCAGTGGGTCGGGCTGGAAAACTTCCGCTTTGTGCTGCGCGACCCGCTCTTTTTCACGGCCTGGCGCAACACCTTTCAGTTCACGCTGCTGGCGCTGCTGCTGGGCTACCTCGTCCCGATCGTGCTGGCGATCGCCGTCAACGAGATGCGCCACGGCAAGGCTTATTTTCGGCTGGCGTTCTACCTGCCCGTGATCCTGCCGCCGATGGTCGCGATCCTGCTCTGGAAATGGCTCTACGATCCCGGCCCTGGCCTGGCCAACTCGCTGCTGCGCTTCCTGGGCTTCGGCCCGCAGCCCTGGCTTCAGTCGCCGCGCACCGCGATGACCTCGCTGGTGATTATGTCCACCTGGGCCAACGCCGGCGGCACGATGCTGCTGTATCTCGCCGCGCTGCAAGGCATTCCGGCGCATCTCTACGACGCCGCCGAGATCGACGG
>DASWTQ010000164.1:0-3263 GCA_036402055.1 Herpetosiphonaceae bacterium | reverse complement strand
CTACCTTGAGTGCTACGACTATCCCTTCTACGCCACCCACGACGTGGCTTTCTACAGCTCCTGGGCGATGCTTCAGCTCTGGCCCGAGCTTGAGCGCCAGGAGATGCTGCAATTCGCGGCCACCGTGCAGCAGGAAGATCTGAGCGAGTTTGTGGTCGATGCAACCAGGGAGCGCGCTATCCGCAAGCTTAAGGGAGCGCTGCCACACGACCTCGGCGCGCCCCACGACTCGCCGTTTTTACGCAGCAACGCCTACACCTGGCAGAATATCAACGACTGGAAAGATCTGAATCTTAAGTATGTGCTGCGTGCCTATCGCGATTACCTGCTGCTCGACGATCGGGCGCTGATGGATCAGCTCTGGCCCACGATTCCGATCGCGCTGGACTACATTCGCCAGTTCGATCGCGACGGCGACGGACTGCTGGATCATCACGGCGCGGATCAAACCTACGACACCTGGTCGATGGAAGGTGCGAGCGCATACAGCGGCGGTCTGCTGATCGCGGCGCTGGAGGCGGCCAGTCGCATGGCCGAGCTTCAGGGCGATCCCGATCGCGCCGCCGACTACCGCGCGTGGTGCGAGCAGGCGCGCGCCAGCTACGAGTCCAGGCTCTGGAACGGCGAGTACTACCGCTACAACACCGGCGAGAACCCGCAGCGCGAAAGCATCATGGCCGATCAGCTGGCCGGCCAGTGGTACGCCGGCGCGCTCGATCTGCCGGCTGTCGGGCCACGGGAGCATATCCTCAGCGCCCTACGCACGATCTTCGAGTTCAACGTGATTCGCTTCGCCGACGGCATGATGGGCGCGGTCAACGGCATGACGCCCGACGGCCACGTGGATACCAGCGATCCGCAGGCCGAAGAGGTCTGGTGCGGCACGACCTACGCGCTGGCAGCACTGATGCTGCAAGAAGGGCTGGAGCAAGAAGGCTGGCAGACGGCCTGGGGCGCGTACAACGTGACCTACAACACCGCAGGATTCTGGTTCCGCACGCCCGAAGCCTGGTACGCCGACAAGCGCTTCCGCGCCGGCATGTACATGCGACCCCAGGCGATCTGGGCGATCGAGTATGCGCTCAAGCGTCGAGCGGTTGAGCGCTAACAAGCACCGGCGCGGCTCGTCCTCCCGGAGCCGCATCGCAACTAGTTGAATATGGAAAAGCCATGCTTCATCATCATTCAAAAGTAGCTATGAAACAGCTTGTTCTCGACAACGCGGCGCACCGGGTGTGGCTGGGCGTAGAAGAGATCCTGCTGACGCCGCGTGAGTTCGCGGTGCTGGCGTATCTGATCCGCTACACCGGCCGGCTGGTCACCGACGCCGAGCTGCTCAGCGTGATCTGGGGCAGCGACGACGTGATCGGCGATGCGGCGCTGCGTACCGTGATCAAACGGCTGCGGCGCAAGCTTGGCGACGATCCCAAACATCCGCGCTATATCACCACCGTCTGGGGCCACGGCTATCGGTTCGAGCGACAAACAGAATGAGTCCTGATTGAACAAGAAACGCTACAATTTTGTCACAAATATTTTCTTGTATCGCGGTAAATACTTGGTAAAATATACGTAATTTATTCAGACAATATCAATCTATGCGATATTGATATGCTATTTTTGTGTCTAATTTCCAGAAAGGAATGTTGTATTTCTCAAAACGTATCATCGTAGCAATAAAACCAGGAGATAGATACGATTCCTGTTCTGCATGAACCCCCCGCTAAGGAGGTAGTCATCCGGTAACAAAGGTGGTTACTCATTGTCGAGTGTCTATAGGAATCGGGACGAATGTAGAACGATTGAGGAGTTCTCCATGACCACCAATCATCCACGATTTACCCGCGTGCTACGACGCGCTCTCCCCTTTGCCGCGATCATCCTGATCGCCGCGCTGATGCGTTTGCCTGCCGTTTCTCTGCGCGCCGCACCTGTGCATAACTACGGCGAAGCTCTCCAAAAAGCGATCTTTTTCTACGAGGCCCAGCGCTCCGGCCGTCTGCCGACCACGAATCGCGTGGAGTGGCGCGGCGACTCCGGCCTGACTGACGGCGCGGATGTCGGCAAAGATCTGACCGGCGGCTGGTACGACGCCGGCGATCATGTCAAGTTCGGCTTTCCAATGGCCGGCTCGGCCACCATGCTGGCCTGGAGCGTCGTCGATTATCGCGATGCGTACAGCACCAGCGGCCAGCTTGACGAGATTCTGGACAACCTCAAGTGGGTCAACGATTATTTCCTCAAAGCGCACACCGCCCCCAACGAGCTGTACGGGCAGATCGGCAACGGCGGCGCAGACCACGCCTGGTGGGGGCCGGCCGAGGTGATGCAGATGGCGCGGCCGTCCTACAAGATCGACGCCTCCTGCCCCGGATCGGACCTGGCGGGCGAGACCGCAGCCGCGATGGCTGCCTCGTCGATCGCGTTCCGGGCGACGAATCCCACCTACGCCGACACGCTGCTGAACCACGCCAAGCAGCTATACAGCTTCGCCGACAACTATCGCGGCAAGTACTCAAGCTGCATCACCGACGCCGCCAGCTACTACAATTCCTGGAGCGGCTATAACGACGAGCTGGTCTGGGGCGCGATCTGGCTCTACCGCGCCACCAACGACGCGACCTATCTGGCTAAGGCGGAATCATATTATCCGAACCTGGGCACCGAGCCGCAGAGCACGGTCAAGTCCTACAAGTGGACGCACGCCTGGGACGATAAAGCCTATGGCAGCTATGTGCTGCTGGCCAAGCTGACCGGCAAGCAGCAGTACAAGGACGATGCCGAGCGCTGGCTCGACTTCTGGACGGTCGGCGTCAACGGCGCGCGCGTGCGCTACACGCCCGGCGGTCTGGCCTGGCTGGATCAGTGGGGATCGCTGCGCTACGCCGCCAATACCGCGTTTATCGCCTTCAACTACAGCGACTCGCTGACGGACGCGACCAAAAAGGCGCGCTATCACGACTTCGCGGTCAACCAGATCAACTACATGCTGGGCTCGAATCCGCGCAACAGCAGCTATGTCGTCGGCTTCGGCACCAACGCGCCGCGCAACCCGCACCACCGCACATCGCACGGCTCGTGGACCGACAACATCGGCGAGCCGGCTAACCAGCGCCACATCCTCTACGGCGCGCTCGTCGGCGGCCCCAACCCCTCGGACGGCTACACCGACAGCCGCAGCGACTACGTGATGAACGAGGTCGCGACCGACTACAACGCAGGCTTTACCGGCGCGCTGGCTCGCATGTACAAAGAGTACGGCG
>DASWTQ010000163.1:0-4399 GCA_036402055.1 Herpetosiphonaceae bacterium | reverse complement strand
ATCTACACGTCGGGCTCGACCGGCCAGCCCAAGGGCGCGATGAACACCCACGTCGCGATCGTCAACCGCCTGCTGTGGATGCAAGATGCGTTCGGACTCACTGTCAGCGATCGTGTGCTGCAAAAAACACCCTTCAGCTTCGACGTCTCGGTCTGGGAGTTCTTCTGGCCCTTACTCACGGGCGCCACGCTCGTCGTCGCCAAGCCGGGCGGGCACCAGGACAGCGCCTATCTGGTCGATCTGATCGCCCGTGAGCGCATCACCACGCTGCACTTCGTGCCCTCCATGCTCCAGGTCTTCCTCGACGAGCCACAGCTGGAGCGCTGCCACTCGCTGCGCCGCGTGATCTGTAGCGGCGAGGCGCTGCCGCTGGCGCTTCAGGAGCGCTTTTTCACCCGCCTCCAGGCCGAGCTGCACAACCTGTACGGCCCGACCGAAGCCGCCGTCGACGTCACCTGGTGGCCCTGCCAGCCGAATTCGGCCCTGCACACCGTGCCGATCGGTCGGCCGATCGCCAACACCCAGATCTACATCCTTGATCAGCAGCTG
This sequence comes from Herpetosiphonaceae bacterium, assembly GCA_036402055.1. GTDB lineage: Bacteria > Chloroflexota > Chloroflexia > Chloroflexales > Kallotenuaceae > LB3-1. The sequence goes on along the minus strand of DASWTQ010000163.1, from coordinate 3,850 downwards.
CGACCCGTTCCGGTCGGCGTGCCGGGCGAGCTGCATATCGGCGGCGTCCAGCTGGCACGCGGCTATCTCCATCGTCCCGCGCTCACGGCGGAGAAGTTCATTCCCGATCCCTTCAGCCCAACTGCGAATGCCCGGCTCTACAAGACCGGCGACCTGGCGCGCTTCCTGCCCGATGGCGCGATCGAGTACCTCGGCCGCCTCGACTTCCAGGTCAAGGTGCGCGGCTTCCGCATCGAGCTGGGCGAGATCGAAGCCGCCCTCGGCCAGCACCCGCAGATCCGCGAGGTCGTCGTCGTGGCGCGGCAAGACGTGCCCGGAGAGACCCGCCTGGTGGCGTATCTCGTTGAGAACCAAGAACCAAGAACCAAGAACCTAGACGCTGGGCCGGATGGTTCTAAGTTCTCGGTTCTAGGTTCTGACTCCCTCCGTCGCTTCCTGCACGACAAGCTGCCCGAGTACATGATCCCGGCCGCCTTTGTCACGCTTGACGCGCTGCCGCTCTCGCCCAACGGCAAGGTCGATCGCAAAGCCCTGCCCGCGCCCGACACGTCGCGGCCCGAGCTGGAGGCCGCCTTTGTACCACCGCAGACGCCTGAAGAGCAGGCGCTGGCCGAGATCTGGCAGCTAGTGCTCGGCCTAGAGCGTGTGGGCGTTCACGATAATTTCTTCGCGCTGGGCGGCGACTCGATGCGCAGCATTCGGGTGCTCTCCCAGGCCCGCGATCGCGGCTTGAGCCTGAGCTTACAGCAGCTCTTCCAGCATCAGACGATCGGTGAGCTGGCGCGAGCGCTGGACGACAGACCGGCGAGCACGAGCGTTCAGCCGCGCGTGGAGCCGTTCGGCCTGGTCGTCAAAGATGATCGGCTCCAGCTGCCGGGCGACGTAGAAGACGCTTATCCGCTGGGAGCGCTGCAAGTCGGCATGCTCTTCCACAGCGAGTACAATCCCGACTCGGCGGTCTACCACGACATTTTCACGCAGCATATCCGCATGCCTTTCAACGCCGACGCGATGCGCGCCGCGATCCGTGAGCTGGCTGCCCGCCACGAGATCCTGCGTACCTCGTTCGATCTGACCAACTACAGCCAGCCGCTCCAGCTTGTGCATCGCATGGCCGAGCCCGAGTTTGAGGTCGAGGATCTGCGCTATTTCTCGGCGACCGAGCAGCAGGCCGCGATCGTAGCCTGGATGGACGACGACAAACGCCGGCCGTTCGATTGGCAGCGCGCGCCCTTGATGCGCATCCAGATTCATCGCCGCTCCGACGACGACATCCAGTTCAGCGTCAGCTTCCACCACGCGATCCTCGACGGCTGGAGCCTGGCGGCGATGAATACCGAGCTGTTCACGCTCTACTTCGCGCAGCTGGGCAAGACGACGCCCACGCTGGCCGCGCCGCCAAGCTCGGGCTTCCGCGATTTCATCGCGCTGGAGCAGCAGGCACTCAGCTCGTCCGAGACGCGCGAGTACTGGACGCGCACGCTGGCCGACAGCGTCACCGAGCTGATCCCGCGCTGGCCTGCCGAGGGCGACATGCCGAGCGAGCGCCAGATTCGTACGCAGCCGGTGCCGGTGGCGGAGGCGCTCTCGGATCAACTCAAGCGACTGGCACAGCAGGCAGGCGTGCCGCTCAAGAGCGTGCTGCTGGCAGCGCATCTGCGGGTGCTCAGCTTGCTGCACGGCCGCCGCGATGTGCTAAGCGGCCTGGTCGCGCATGGACGGCCCGAGACCGAGGACGGCGAGCGCATCCTGGGCATGTTCCTCAACACCTTGCCTCTGCGCCTCGATCTGCGCGGCGGCTCGTGGCTCGATCTGATCCGCGCTACGTTTGCGGCCGAGCGCGAGATGCTGCCGCATCGCTGGTATCCGATGGCCGAGATTCAGCGTCACCTGGGCGGTCAGCAACTCTTCGAGACCGCGTTCAACTACGTCGATTTTTATGTCTATCAGAGCCTGGGCGGTCTCTCCGGCTTCCAGCCGCTGGGCGGTCAGTTCTTCCAGGAGACCAACTTCACGCTCTCGGGCAACTTCAGCCTGGATCAGATCACCGGCGCGGTGCAGCTCGGCGTCGAGTATGATGCCTCGCAGATTCCCGACGCGCAGGCACAGGCAATCGGCGAGTACTACGCCCGTGCGCTGACGGCGATGATCGCTCAGCCGCACGCCCGCTACGATCGCGACCCGCTGCTCGGCGACGCCGAGCGCCAGCAGCTGGTGGAGTGGAACGCGACGGAGACAGCCTATCCGCAGAGCTGCGCGCATCTGCTCTTTGAGGCGCAGGTCGAGCGCCGGCCCGAGGCGATCGCGCTGGCCTACGGCGACCAGGAATTGAGCTATCATGAGCTGAACACGCGCGCGAATCAGCTGGCCTGGCATCTGCAATCGCTGGGCGTGCGGCCCGAGTCGCGCGTGGCGATCTGCCTTGAGCGCTCGCCCGAGATGATCGTGGGGCTGCTGGGCATCTGGAAGGCCGGCGGCGTGTATGTGCCGCTCGATCCGGCCTATCCGCAGGATCGACTGCACCACATGCTTGAGGACTCCGGCGCGGCGGTGCTGCTAACCCACCAGTCGATCGAGGAGCGGCTACAGCTTGAGACAGCGCAGCACCGCGCGCAGATCGTGCGCGTCGACGCCGACTGGCCGACGATCAGCCAAAACCGCGCCGACAATCCCACCAGCGGCGTCCAGGCCGACAACCTGGCCTACATCATCTATACCTCGGGCTCGACCGGCCGACCTAAGGGTGTGCTGGTGCCGCATCGTGGGCTGTGCAATCTGGCCGGCGCGCAAATCCGCACCTTTGGCGTGACGCCTGAGAGCCGCGTGCTGCAATTTGCCTCGTTCAGCTTTGACGCCTCGGTCTCCGAGATCTGCATGGCGCTGCTGGCCGGCGCGACACTCTCGCTCGGCGCGCAAGATTCGCTGGTGCCCGGTCCGGCCGCGCTTCAGGTGCTGCGCGAGCAGGCGATCACAACGGTGACGCTGCCGCCCTCGGTGCTGGCGGTGCTCACGCCGTCGGATTTCCCGGCGCTGCAAACGGTGATCGCGGCCGGCGAGGCTTGTCCGCCGAACGTGGTCGAGCGCTGGCGAGCGCCTGTAAACGGCCGCAGCCGCAGCTTCTTCAACGCTTACGGCCCGACCGAGACCACGGTCTGTGCCACGATCGCCGAGTGCCGCGATGGCAGCCGCAAGCCGCCGATCGGCCACGCGATCGACAATCTACAGGTGTATGTGCTCAATCAAGATTTGCAGCCCACGCCGATCGGCGTGCTGGGCGAGATCTACGTCGGCGGCGTAGGCGTGGCCCATGGCTACAACCGGCGGCCGGATCTGACCGCCACCCAGTTCGTCCCCGACCCGTTCAGCCAAAATCCAGGCGCACGCTTGTATCGCACCGGCGACCAGGCGCGCTACCTGCCCAACGGCGATCTTGAGTACATCGGGCGCATCGATCAGCAGGTCAAGGTACGCGGCTTCCGCATCGAGCTAGGCGAGATCGAGGCTGCGCTGCGCCGGCACGAGGCCATTCGCGATGCCGTCGTGATCGTCCGCGAGGAGACCGGCGATAAACGGATTGTGGCGTACGTAGTGGAGAACCAAGAACCAAGAACCAAGAACCAAGGGGACGAGGGCGAAGCCGGTTCTAGGTCGCCCGGAGGGCACCCGGTTCTTGGTTCTGCGGAGCTGCGGCGCTTCTTGCTGGCCTCGCTGCCCGAGTATATGATCCCGGCGGCGTTTGTCACGCTCGACGCGCTGCCGCTGACGCCCAACGGCAAGGTCGATCGCAAAGCGCTGCCAGCGCCTGACGGTGCGCAATCGCAGCAGAGCTACGTTGCGCCGCGCACGCCGA
>DASWTQ010000162.1:0-7629 GCA_036402055.1 Herpetosiphonaceae bacterium | reverse complement strand
GAGGCTGCCGATTTCGTAGCCTTTGACGGCTCGCGCTTCAAGGGTCGTCAGGAGATCGCACGCTTTCATCAGCCGCTGTTTGACACGCATCTCAAAGGTACGCGGCTGGTCGGCGATGTTACGCAGGTGCGCTTTTTGAGCCCCGAGATCGCGCTGATCCACGCGATCGGCGGCACCGTGATGCGTGGAAAATCGGCTCCCACCGCCGACCGCGACTCGATCCAGACGCTGGTGGCGACCAAAGCCGGCGGCGAGTGGCGGCTGGAAGCTTTTCAAAATACCCGCGTCCGTCCTATTGGTCGCAGCACAGCCGGAACATTGCTCTGGCTCGGCTTCGACTGGCTCTGGAAGCTGTCTCATCGTAAACCCGGCTGGATCGACGCGATCGAATAATTGATAAGGAGCACCAATCATGAGCGGAACCAAAAAAGCTTTGATCATCGGCGGCGGCATTGCTGGACCCGTAGCCGCGATCGCGCTCAAGCGGGCGGGCATCGACGCCGAGGTCTATGAGACGCGCAGCGAATCGATGGATCACAGCGGCGCGTTTCTCAACCTGGCGCCCAACGGCGTGAACGCGCTCAAAACGCTGGGCCTCGCCGATCGACTGGCGGCAGATGGCTTTCCGTCGCAGGCGATCCTGTTTTTCAATGGGAGCGGCAAGCAGGTTGGCAAGCTGGACAGCACGACGGAAGAGCAGCGCTACGGCGCGTCGAATCTGATGTTGAAGCGTGGCCTGCTGCACAAGGCGCTGCGCGAGGCTGCGCAGGCCGAGGATGTGCGCCTGCACTTCGGGAAGCGGCTCGTCGACGTCACAGTCACGGATGCGTCGGGCGTGATCGCACACTTCGAGGACGGCTCGACCGCTCACGGCGATCTGCTGATCGGCTGTGACGGCCTGCACTCGCGGACGCGACAGATCCTGCTGCCGAGCGCTCCGCAGCCTGCCTACACCGGACTGATCGACTGTGGCGGCTTTGGACATTGCCCGCCGGTAACTCCCGGCGCGCAGCACATGATCTTTGGCCGGCGGGCATTCTTCGGCTACATCGCCAGCGCGGACGGCGAAGTCTACTGGTTCAGCAACGTGGCCCAGGCCAAGGAGCCGACCCGCGACGAGCTGCGATCGATTCGTGATGACGAGTGGAAGGAGCGACTGCTGGCGCTGCACAAAGACGATCCCGCGCCGGTCGCCGAGATTATTCGCTCCACGCGCGGCAGCCTCGGCAAGTGGCCGGTCTACGACATTCCATTTCTGCCGACCTGGCATCGCGGCCCGATCTGCCTGATCGGCGATGCCGCGCACGCAACGTCGCCGCACATCGGTCAGGGCGCGTCGCTGGCGCTGGAAGATGCAATCGTGCTGGCGCAGTGCCTGCGCGATATTCCCGGCACCGAGCAGGCCTTTGCCGCTTTTCAGCAGCGGCGCAAAGAGCGCGTTGAAACGTTGATCAAGCAGGCGCGGCGCATGGGCAGCCGCAAGACGCCGTCTCCGCTGGCGGCCTGGTTCCGCGATCTGTTGCTGCCGGTCTTCCTCAAAGGCAGCACCTCGCAGCTGGCTCCGGTCTACTCGTACCGGCTCAGCTGGAACGAAAAGATCGCGTAGCTGCTGGTTATGCCGATAATCGAATATTCTCAATCTAAAGCTGATTTCAGGAGCACGGACTAATCGGTTTTTAGGATCTTTGGGTCAAAAAAGTGTTGTTTCGGGGTATTGGCGCGGCGCGGCGGTATGCTATAATGGCAAGACCTTCTCCCCAGAGATGCTGCTTTCGTTCTAGTAATGGGGAAACATATGCATTCGTCGGCATCCCGTTCCAGGCGCGGCCCGCAGGGAACAGCACCGAAACGCTCTTCCATACAACGATCTCATACGCGGCAGACTGACTCCGCTGTACATAAGCGTTTGCCCGACTCCGCGAATCTCAGCGCGGCCGAGGTGTTGCAGCTCCAGCGCACCGTCGGCAACCAGACGACGACGCAGGCGCTTCAAGGCCAGCAGACCGGTCAGCAGAACGGGCAGGATGCCGCCGCGCGCATCTCGCAGGAAGATGTTAAGTACGAGCTGATTGCGCACAGCCTGGCCTATAAAACCGTGATCCCCGACTCTGCCAAGCGCCTGCTTCAGCAGTGGGGCTACGAGGGCGAGTGGCTCGGCGCCTACGACGATCAGGCGACCGGCTTCTTTGTCGGGCTGCTGGAGCCCAGCGCGGCAGGTAAGGCCGCTGGACGGCTGCCGCTTCTGGCTTTCCGTGGCACCGACGACAAGCTCGGCGATCTCGTCGCCGACACCGATCCGATCGCGGTCGGCTACGAGCAGTTTCAGGCCAACAAAGCCCATGTCGCGCAGATGATCAAAACGGCAGGCGGCAAAGTCGACGCGGTCGGGCACAGCCTCGGCGGTGCGCTGGCTCAGCATGCCGCCGTGACCTTTCCCTCCGAGATCAATCGCGTGGTAACGTTCCAGTCGCCGGGCGTGACGGCCGCGCAGGCGGCGAAGTTTTCCAAGCTCAAGAAGCGGCCCTCGGTGACGCATCACATCGCGAAGGGCGACATGGTCGATCTGGCGGGCGTCGGCCATTTGAGCGGCGAGGTGTATAAGCATCATCCGGCTGACAAAGGCGTGCTCGGCGCGCATGTTTCGTTCTTGCTCAGCGCGCCCGAGTTCAAAAAGCATCACGAGGCGCTCGGGCTCAACACGGATCAAGACTGGGACGACATGAAGGTGAGCAAGGACAACCGCGTCACCGCCGAGAAGCCAACCGAGCGCCACGAAAGCTATCCGCACAAAGTCAAAGGCATGATGGCTGAGACAGCGCGTACCGGCATCGGGATTGGTCTGATGCCGCTGCGTGGGCTGATGAGCCTGTCCAGCGCCACGATCGATCTTTTCCGCGAGGCCAACGCCGATATTCACGAGCTGGCGACCAAGGGCAACGCCGCGTTCAAAGATCTGTCGGCGGAGAAGCGCAGCTTTATGGTCTACCGGCTGTGCCAGGGTCGCACCGGCGGCGAGGACGAGCGGACGATTCTCACGATTCTTCAGGCTTCGGTGGCCAACGGCGATGTCGCGCAGGTGATTCAGCTGGCCGGGCCGAGCCAGATCTACTACGCGCTCGACGGCTCCAACTACAACGCGCTGCGCTCGATCTACAACCAGCACTACTACAAGCACGCCTCCATCACCGACCTCAAAGCGCTGGTCGATCATTGTCTGGGCGGCCTGACCGAGCGCTGGGAAGAAATGCTCTCCGATCTGCTGGTCGCGCGATCGCAGGATGGGCGGCAGCTGATCGAGCTGGTCGGCGGCGGCGATTATAACAAAGGGCTGCGACGCATCCTCGGCGCGCTCGACGGCAAGGAGCGCCGGGCGGTCGCGGCGCACTATCACTACGAGCAAGAGGCCAAAGATGTGCGGGGCGCGGCCAGCGGCGCGAATTAGGCTGTCTGGATCAAGCGATCGAATCGTCAGGGCGTGATTATTGGATCACGTCCTGATTGTTTTTTTAAAGATCGCGCGGTGGGCGTACAATAATTGAGCATTGATTCGTCACTCAGGGAGCTTGCGATGCCGACTGCACACTATCCTTCCGGCCCCAGGGGCAGGCCGATCGTCGGGCTACTGCCGGTCTTTCGCCGCGATCCGCTGGCGTTTCTGATGGGGATCGGCCGCGACTATGGCGACATTTGCCACTTCAAGCTCGGGCCACAGCACGTTGTTTTCTTGAACAATCCCGACTACATCAAAGATGTGCTGGTGACTCGACATAAGCATTTCAAAAAAGGCCGTGGTCTGGAGCGTGCCAAGCAGATGCTGGGCGAGGGCCTGCTCACCAGCGAGGGCGAGTTCCATCTGCGGCAGCGGCGCCTGGCGCAGCCTGCGTTCCACCGTGAGCGGATCGCGGCGTACGGCGAGGTGATGGCGCGCTACGCCGATCGAACGCAGGCGCGCTGGAGCGACGGCTCGGCGCTGGACGTTGCGCAGGAGATGATGCATCTCACGCTGGCGATCGTCGGCAAGACGCTCTTCGACGCCGACGTCGAGGACCGCGAGGCCGACCAGATCGGCGCGGCGCTGAGCGATGCGATGGGGCTGTTTCGCAGTGTGTCGCTGCCGTTCGCCGAGCTGCTTGAGCGGCTGCCGCTGCCCAGCGTCCGGCGCTTCCGCAAAGCGCGCGCCAGGCTCGACGCCACGATCTACCGTCTGATCAACCAGCGGCGGGCGGATCTGCTGGCCGGCGGCGCGGATCGCGGCGATCTGCTGTCGATGCTGCTGCTGGCTCAGGACCACGAGGGCGACGGCGGCAGCATGACCGATCTCCAGCTGCGCGACGAGGCGCTGACGATCTTTCTGGCCGGACACGAGACCACGGCCAACGCGCTGAGCTGGACCTGGTATCTGCTCTCGCAGAATCCCGAGGTCGAGTCCAAACTGCACGCCGAGCTGGATGCTGTGCTGGGCGGCAGGCTGCCCACTACCGCCGACGTGCCGCAGCTGCCCTACGCCGAGATGGTGATCTCAGAGTCGATGCGGCTTTATCCGCCGGCCTGGATCTTGGGTCGTCTGGTGCTCGACGAGTACACGCTCGAAGACTACCGGCTGCCGCCGGGAACGCTGCTGCTCTTCAGCCAGTATGTGACTCAGCACGACCCGCGCTACTTCCCCGATCCGTTCACCTTCGATCCCGAGCGCTGGACGCCGGAGCGCCGAGCCGAGATTCCCAGGTTCGCCTATTTTCCGTTTGGCGGCGGTCCTCGGCGCTGCATCGGCGAGGGCTTCGCCTGGATCGAAAGCATCCTGGTGCTGGCGACGATCGCCCGGCGCTGGCGGCTGCGTCTGGTGCCGGAGCATCCAATCGCGCTACAGCCGCTGATCACGTTGCGGCCCAAACACGGCGTGCAGATGATCGTCGAGCGGCGGGAGCGAGTACTGAGCGCCGGCGGCTAAGCCTTAAGTCCGTGTTGACGCTTCCAAGAGCGTCTGTTATGCTACGGATTATTCAAGGATTGAGGATACACATGCTTCCAGCAGGGTTTCAGTATTGCACCGGTGGTTATCGTGGCTCCACTCAGCACGCGGACCATAGGAGTACTGTGCCCAAAAAACGTGCTGTGTAAGACCTCAACAGATAAACACGAAGCGTTCAGCTGTGGGCCGGTACAGGTCCACAGCTTTTTGTTGCCTTGCGCAAGCATATGCGGCGGCGTGGACCTGCTGGCCCTCTCGTTTGCATCAGGAGCAAGGTTATGACGATCATCAGTTTGCAGGGATTGACCAAATCGTTCGGCGGGCGGCCTATTTTGGAGCCGCTCAACTGGAGCATCGACGCGGAGGCCCGCATCGGGCTGGTAGGCGCTAACGGAACCGGCAAATCGACGCTGCTGCGCATGATGGCCGGGCTGGAGACTGTCGACGGCGGCTCGATCGTGCGGCGGCGCGGCCTGCGGGTGGCGTATCTGGCCCAGGAGGTCGCGGGCACCGACACCGGCGTGCTGGCGACGGTGCTATCCAGCCGCGCGGATCTGGCGGCGTTGGAGGCCGAGCTGGCGGCGGTCGAGGCCGATCTTGCTGTGCCCGAGGTTGCCTACGATTCGGATCTGCTGGCGCGAGTGCTCGACAAGCAGGCCGCGCTGCTGGAGCGCTTCGAGGAGCTGGGCGGGCCGCGCATCCACAACGAGGCGGTCGCCCATCTGCGCGCGGTTGGCATCGCCGACGACGACTTCGAGATGCCTACGCGCTTCTTGAGCGGCGGCCAGCGCAAGCTGATCGCGCTGGCGGGCTGCCTGCTGCAACAGCCGGATCTGCTGCTGCTGGACGAGCCCGACACGCATCTGGACCTGGCGCACAAAGCCCAGCTGGAAAGCCTGATCCGCTCATTCGACGGCGCTGTCGTGATCGTTTCGCACGACCGCTACCTGCTCGACGAAACCGTGACGACGATCGTGGAGCTTGAAAATCGCAGCCTCCAGGTCTGGGAAGGCAACTACTCGGCGTACGCGGTTGCCAAAGAGATCGCGCTGCTGCGCCAGCAAGAGCTGTATGTGGCGCAGCAGAAAGAGATCGCGCGGCTGGAGGCTGCGATCGCGCGCTTCAAGCTGTGGGCCAGCATCGTGGTCAATGAGCGGCATATTAAGCAGGCGCGCAACAAGCAGCGCCAGATCGATCGCATGGACAAAGTCGATCGGCCGGTGCTGGAGCGTAAGCGCATGGGCCTGCACTTTCACACGGCGCAGCGCGGCGGTCAAAAAGCGCTTGAGCTGCGCGACGTGACGATGGCCTTCGACGACGACCTGATTCTGCTCGGGCTGAAGCATACCTTCTGGCGCGGCGAGCGCGTGGGCATCGTCGGGGCTAACGGCTCGGGCAAGACCGTGCTGGGACGGCTGCTGACCGGGCAGCTCACGCCGACTGACGGCGAGATCTGGCGCGGTCCGAGCATCGAAATCGGGTATTATGCGCAGGGACACGAGACGCTCGACATGCAGGCGACGCTGGTCGAGACGATCCGGGCGGTCAAGCCGATGTACGAGGAGCAGGCGGTTGGCTTTCTGGGCAAGTTCTTGTTTCCCTACCAGATGGTGCAGCAGCCGGTCCGCTCCCTGAGCGGCGGCGAGCGCTCGCGGCTTCAACTGGCACGCCTGATGCTCAGCGGCGCGAACTGCCTGGTGCTGGACGAGCCGACCAATCATCTGGATATTGCGTCGGCGGAGGTGCTGGAAGGCGCGCTGGCCGATTACACTGGCACGGTGATCACGATCTCGCACGATCGCTACTTCCTGGATCGCATCGCCGATCGCACAGTGGAGATCGCCGACGGCGACATAACGCTCTACGAGGGCGGCTATAGCGCCTATCTTGAGCAGAAGGCGCGCAAGGCCAGCGTCGTGCTGGCTCAGCCGGAGCCGCGCCGGGCCAGGCGTTCGGCGTGAGCGCGATGGTTATTGTACTGGAGAAGATACGGGCTCCGGCGAAGATGCTGGAGCCTTAGCACGAGGTGATATGGGGATCTTGTGGGGCTTTGTGGCGGCGTTTGGCTGGGGAACGGCGGATTTTATGGCGCGCGGCGTCAGTATGCGGCTGGGCACCTGGCGCGCGCTGCTGTACGCGCAGCTGGTCAGCTTTATGCTGCTGCTGCCGATCGTCTGGTTGAACTCGCGAGCGATGCCGCTCACGGCGGGCGTGCTGGCGCTGGGTGCGCTGCTGGGCACGCTGAATCTGATCGGCTCGGGGCTGCTCTACCGCGCGCTCTCGATCGGCCGTCTGGCGATCGTCTCGCCGATCTGCTCGTCGTTTGCCGCGATCACGCTGGCGCTCTCGCTGCTCACCGGTGATGTGCTGTCGATCGGCAAAATCGTGGGCCTTGTGCTGACGGTCGTCGGCGTGATTCTGGCCTCGACGCCGGAAAGCACGGCGGCGGATCGGCGTGAGGGTGTGCGCGGCGTTCCCGAGGCGATCGGCGCGGCGGTGGCGTTTGGCGTGACGTTCTGGGGCCTGAAATATGTTGTGCCGAGCACGGGTCCGTGGATTCCGGTGCTGGAAAGCCGGATCATGGCGCTGCTGCTGCTGCCGCTGCTGGCCCGGCCGCTCGGCCAGTCGATCGCGCTGCCCGAGCGCTCGGTCTGGCCCTG
>DASWTQ010000161.1:0-2808 GCA_036402055.1 Herpetosiphonaceae bacterium | reverse complement strand
CCAGGCCATGCGACTATCGGAGCTGCCGCACGGGGCGTGGCCGTGTAACACGCTGGGCAACCACGACACCCGGCGCGTGTGGAGCCGCTACGGCGATGGCATCCACGACGCGGCGCTGGCACGGCTGCATGTGGCGCTGATCCTGACGCTCAAAGGCACGCCGTTTTTGTACAATGGCGAGGAGATCGGCATGAGCGATCTGGTGCTGTCGGATCTGAGCGAGATGCGCGACACCATGGCGATCTTGCAGTATCACACCATGGTCGAGCAGCTGGGCAAAACGCATGCCGAGGCGCTCAGCGCGGCGATCGAGAGCACTCGCGACCGCTGCCGCAGTCCGATGCAGTGGAGCGACGCGCCCAACAGCGGCTTTAGCCCGCCGGATGTTCAGCCCTGGCTGCCGGTCAACGCTAACTACGCCAGTGGTGTCAACGTCGCCGCGCAGCTGGGCGATCCCGGCTCGCTGCTGAGCTTTTATCGCCGGATGCTGCGGTTGCGCCGCGCCACGCCCGCGCTGATCGCCGGCGACTACCATGCGCTCCACGCCCACGGCGACGACTACTTGGCCTTTCTGCGCCACGACGACGCCAGCGTCCAGACCTGTCTGGTGGTGCTCAACTTCACCGACGCCGAGCAGACGGCGATCTTCGACCAGAGCGACAAGCAGCCGCGCCTGCTCTTCTCCAGCCACCCACGCGACGATCAGCCGCTGACGCTCGACTGGCTGGCGCTGGCCCCGTTCGAGGTGTTGATCGTCGAGCTGGCGTGAGGCGTTCAGGCTAGTAGAAAGTGTTGATCCAGCACACGCTCCATCGTGCGACGGGGCGTGTGCTGATTCCTGCCACATTCCTTACTGTGCGGCAGCCTGTGTGAGACGCTGGTTGTAGATGCGCACGGGGTCCCAGCTTGAGCCGTAGAGCTGCAAGGCTGTGCCGTCGTCGTTGAAAGTGATGAGATCGGTAGCGACCGCCCTATCGATATACTCAAGCAGCGCGCCGTCCGCAACCCGCCAGACAAGGATCTTCGCAGGCTGCGGCCAAGCTCGTGCATCGACGGCGACACGCGTGCCGTCGGGAGAGAAAGCGGCTGTGCCGATGCTAGCCGAGTAGGGCTCCTCGGTGATGATCTGGTTCACTTTCAAGCCGTGCAGCAGTGTGCCATCCGCAACGCGCCACAGCAGCACAGCGCCGCCGTCACCCTGTCTGAACCATCTCCCCGTTGTCGCCAGTATCTGACCATCCGGCGAGAAGCTGAGTGAGCGTGAGACATCATAGTATTGATCAGTGTCAATGGTTTGCTGCAACGTGCCATCCGCGACGCGCCAGAGCGTTAGCTCTGAGCCATCCCGCATCGCCAGCAGCGATCCGTCGGGCGAGAAGAGCATCTCAACGCCGAAGCTAACATCTTCAGCCAGGTTGATCGTGCGCAGCAGCGTGCCATCTTGCATCGACCAGAGGCGAACGCTCGTGTCGTCGTTCTTCGTCGCCGCGAGGAGCGAGCCATCCGCGCTAAATGCTATCAATCCGGCATCCGGGATCGTGTGCTGCAAGCGGCCGTTGCCGACGCTCCAGATTCGCGTCTGGTCGTCAATGTCTCTGGCTGCCACCAGCTGATCGTTGGGCGAAAACGTGACGTCGTAGGGCCGTGCGGGTATCTCCAGGGTTCGCCATAGCCGGCCGGTCTTGAGATCCCACAGCGAGATGATGCTGGACTCGGTTCTGATCTGCTGCCGGAGCGCTTCAATTTTCTCGTCAGTAAGTGGAGATCCCAGGAGTAGAGATTCTGTGTACGTGACGGGAGCAACGGACGCCGCCAGCGCACCGGACGGCGAGAGCTGAACCTCGTTAGTGTGCGCGGGAAAGGTGGGGAGCGTCCGCACCAGCGCGCAGCCCTGCACGCGCCGTAGGAGATCGAACCTGCTACACGCGTGATCCGCATAGGCCCAGTACAGCCCCACGCCGAGCGCATGGATCGCGATCAGGAGCGTCAGGAAACGCCGCCAGTGGAGCGCAACTCGGGGATTCGGGAGCGAAGCTTCATGTGCGAAAGGGCTGGTGTCGGGAAGCGGCACGGCTCGCTTGCTCAACATCAGGTAGATGTGCAGCAGGATCACGCCCAGCAGCGGCACGAGCACAAACCACACCTTCGCGCCATCACCGGACCACAACACCTGCGCTCGCACGTTGACGGTCAGCACGCTCAGGAAGCTGACCAGGCTGCCAAGGCCAACCAGCCAGCGCCGAGGCGGCGGTACGAGCCAGGCACACACCGCGCTCAGCCCCAGCGCTACCAACCAGAGCACAACAAACCGCGTCGTGCCGAACGTGTACCAGAGCGGAATCTGGCTCAGCGTGATACCCAGAAAAACGATCTTGCGAATGGGCGGATCTGCTCGACGTGATGCTGCCGCTGCGGCGTGGATCATTGGTGCGCTGTCCTTTCAGGAGGTGTAGCTTAATCAATCCTAATTGCGTGCCTGGTATCCTGGTTATCAGCTACCCCAAAGAACGCGAGTAGCCTACACCGGGATACGTCCTCCTGCTTGTTCTGGTTACAGCGCTCCTCTGCTCAGAACGCGATAGGTTGCACCTCGCTAGTGTGGTCGTACGATGGTCATCACCTCCAGCAGATGACCATTCGGATCGAGGAAAAACAGCCCGCGTCCCCCAAACGGATGATCCGTGCGCATATTCGTGTGGTCGCGTGGATCGTTGCCGTAGGGAATGTTGGCCGCTGTGAGCTGACCGACGATATGATCCACATCCGCATCGCCGACGTGAAACCCCAGATGATACGGCTCGAAGCGCT
>DASWTQ010000160.1:0-2990 GCA_036402055.1 Herpetosiphonaceae bacterium | reverse complement strand
CCCGCAGCCTGAGCAAGGACATGCCGCCGTCGCTGCCGCTCACACCGCTGGAAGGCCGCGAGATCTAGGACAGATAGAGACCGCTTATGGCAGAGGCAGCAAAAGCAGAAAGGCTGGGCGTAGCACCCAGCCTTTGTATCGAAACGGTCTAAGGCTTACCGTCCTTGCGCTGCTGCTTGATCCCCTTAAGATGTTTGGCGATCGCCTTGCCGCGCTGCTTCTCTTGCTGGCGGCGAGTCTGTGCCGCTGCGCGTTTCGGCGGCTGATGATTGTAGCTGTCCCGCTCGGGTGCCGGTGCCTCTTCGTCAATGTCCCAATCTTGGCTGAGATAGCGCCGCAACTGATCGTTCATGGTAGAGATTTCTCCTGATGAGCTTCATCCGTCGCAATGATTCGATCACAACCATCGACGGGCGCTCGCTCTACCTGATCCTGCCTGCGGCATGTCGCTGTTGTCCTGCGCGAGGACTACACGCGCCGCATACAGGGTTCAAGCTGAGCGCCCGCACACCAGGCTAGCGCGGCAGCTCGGGTAAGTCGTATAGCGTTCATGAACCCTCCTTTTAATGCATGATGCGGATACACCAGTGTATCAAACCCACGCAAGTATGGTATGCGACTTCCGGTGGATTAAGCATGAAAGCCTCGGTCGCCATTGTGCGCCGAAGCTTTCAAAGCTATGGTCTTGGCGGAGGCCCGCCCGGCCCACCTGGACCGCCGCCCATCGTATCCTCCGCGCCGACGCCGGTATCCGACAGATCCAGGCCGATATGGAAGTTTCCGGTGTAACCCTGATCGGCCTGCGCCAGCGCGATCATCAGCTGATCTCCGCCGTTGCGATAGATGCCGTCGTTGGCGTTGGTTGTGTCACGACTGCCGCCGTGCTCGGTGTAGGGCGCCTGTGTGTAGATCTGATCCGAGATCGCATCGTCGAAATACATCTGCGAGGTGAACTCGTAGTCGTTGCCGTCGGCGCCCGTGGTGCGAACTTTGAAATGGATATGCACCGCGCGGCCGCGATACCAGCCAGGATAGATCGTCGTGAACTGGACCTGTCCGCTGGCATCCGTCACCTGATGACCGCGCAGAAAGTTTTCGTTGGCGGTGCCCTCGCCCTCGAAAGCCGAGTACACGCCCTCCGCGTCACAGTGCCAGATCTCGACAGTCGCGCCCTCGATCGGCGTGCAGCTGCCGGCGCTGATCTGCGACACGCGCATCGTCAGGACGAAGGGCAGCCCGGCTTTGACGGCGCCGCTGGTGGTGTCGCTGCGGATGTCTGAGCGGTTGAGCTGCACATCGGCGTAGTACGGTCCGACGGTCTGCTCAGGGCTGACCACGCAGGTCGGCAGATCGGCTACCGTCGTCGCGGCAGATGCCGTCTCGCTGAGGCCGGGACTTGACGCGGCTGTCGCGACAGCTGTCGCCGCCTCCGGGTTGAGACTGGCCGCTGCGGTACCGGCCGTGCTAGTCGCCTGGGTGGTGGTGTTCGCGGCGGAGCCACAGCCGGCCAGCATGGCAGCGCTGGCCGCGCCGATCAGCGCCAGCGCCTCGCGGCGGCTGAGCAGCCGTCCAATCTGACGATCATCGTTATCCATAGAAAGCTCCTTCTGAGCCGTTGCCAGCATGTTTAATGCCATCTATATAAACACTCCATGGAACTGCCGGCCCATGCAGCGGTGCCATGGCTCAAGTGTAGCAAGCGCGGATGTAGAAGCTGTGTAGATAGTATGAAGAAATCGTGAGGATCGTCGCGAGCAGCGGCCAATAAAAAACCCTTCCCGCCGGCACAGCGCCGACGAGAAAGGTTATGCGCTTCGATCTTGATCGATCTAGCCTTTTTTGACGCCGGTGACGCCAATCAGGCCAGGACCGCTGTGTACACCGATCACGCCGGTGAGCTGCGAGACGATGATGTTCTCGCGGGGGTGGAACGAGGACAGCTGGTTGGCAAACTCCTCGGCCAGGGGCGCGGCCTGGCTGTGCAGCACGGCCAGATGCTCGTAGGGCGCATCAGCCTTGGCCAGCTCCACCATACGCGCGATCGCCTTCTTGTGGCTGCGCACCTGCTCAGCCGGCAACACCTCGCCCTGCACCTGAATCATGGGCTTGACATTCAGCAGCGTGCCCAGAAACGCCCGCGTTCGCCCGATGCGGCCGCCGCGCTCCAGGTACTTGAGCGTGTCCAGCACCGCCCACAGCCGAATCTTGGGAACCATCGCCTCCACAGCCGCCACGATCTCATCCAGGCTCTTGCCCTCACGCGCCATGCGTGCCGCTTCCATACCCAGGAAGCCCGAGCCCAGCGAGACGCTGCCGGTGTCGATCACCCGGATCGGCACATTCGGCACCATTTCTATGGCCTGCTCCGCCGAGCGCACCGTGCCGCTCAGCTTGCCGCTCAGGTGGATCGAAATAATACCCTCATGGTCGCTCGCCAGCCGCTCGTAGGTCTCGGCGAACAGTCCCGGCGACGGCTGCGAGGTCGAAGGATGCACGTTGCTTGAGACCAGACGCTTGTAGAACTCGTCGCTCGACATTTCCACGCCGTCGAGATACGAGTCGTTGCCGAACAAGATCGTCAGCGGAACAACCGAGATGCCAAGCTCTTCACGCATCGCCTGCGGAATATCGGCGGTACTGTCCACCACCACTGCTACTGCCACTGTATCCTCCTTAGAAACGAAGAACCTAGAACCCAGAACCTAGAACCAAACGAAAGAACAAGGAAACTAAAGAACAAAGGAACAAAAGAGAACCGGACAGAACATAGAACAAAAAGATCTTACCGAAATCCCTTTGTTCCCTTGTTCGCCTGTTCCTTTGTTTGCCCGCAGGGCGGTCTTCTACCCCTCGTAGGCAGCCACACCCATCGCGCCCGGCCCGAGATGCGTTCCCAGCGCAGGCCCATACTCAGCGCACAAAATATTGTCGCGGGGAAAGATCAGCATCAGCTTATCGAGCAGCTTCTCGACATCTTCCGGCGTTGTGCT
>DASWTQ010000159.1:0-10042 GCA_036402055.1 Herpetosiphonaceae bacterium | reverse complement strand
GGCCGTGGCTGGCGCTGCGCAGCACCGAGGAGGTGGCGAACAGCAAGTTGACGCCCTGCACACCACAGGCGACAGCGCGGCGAACGTCTTCGAGATTGCAGCGAGTGTGAGTCAGAATCCGCGCCGACAGGTTCAGCGCGACGAGGGCTTGCAGGTCGTGCTCGCTCTGCGGCGAGGCGACCGGCGAGGTGGTTTCGATATACTCGACGCCAAACGCATCGAGCAGGCGGGCGATCTCCAGCTTGTGCTGAAGGCTAAAGTGGGCATGGGCGAACTGCTCGCCTTCACGCAGCGTCGTGTCGATAATCTGCACGTTGCGATTGTGAACTGGCATCTGCTCTGCTCCTGCGGTTGCGATCATTCCGGGCAGCGGACGTGTGAACCGTGTCGAGCAGGCGTTTCGATGTCAGTGCGATCATGGGTGGCTCCTTATGCCTTTGATGGCAAATAAAAACCGCCCGACCATTGTCTGGTCAGGCGGTGTGTCTCGTAACGTTTTTCTACACGAACGCGCGCTAACCAGACCGTATGGCCCGGCTTTTTTTGCTCGCGCTTTTTTTGCAGCTATTCAGTTGGACCGTTCGTTCGTTCATTCCAACCTCGTTCGTGTTGGGCGCAAGCTTACTATTCCGCGTGGCATTTGTCAAGACCGGATTTCTGGATTCGATCCCGGAACGAGTACGCCGCCCTAAGCAGCCTGGCTCAGAGCGGCGCACACGAGGAGAGCAGAGATACTTAGGCGGGTTGGCTGACCGTCGCCGGGCTGCGGTCGGTGGTTTCGGCGGCGACCACGGGCTGGTTAGTCGTCGAGCCGGGGAGCATCAGCCAGCTAACAATCAAACCGATGAACAGAACGAGAGCCAGTACCAGTTCCATGATGATTCCTCCTCTACATGGGTTGCACATCGATTGGGAAGAACAAAGAACAGGGCCTCGATCCGGTTACGTTCCTACGCCTTTGTTCTTTGTTCCGTTGTTCTATGTTCTTAGATGCCTTGATATGCGGGCTCGCCGTGCTGCGTGGTATCCAGGCCGGTTCGCTCCTCGTCGGCCGAGACACGCAGGCCCCAGACGATGTCGATCAGCTTCAACAGGCCCCAGGTCACGCCAGCGGCGTAGGCCGCGACCACCACCACTGCCAGCGCCTGCACGCCGACCTGCGCGATATTGCCGGCCAGCAGTCCGTCAGCGCCCGCCGAGTTGACCGCCGTTGTCGCGAAGACGCCCGTCAGCAGCGCGCCCACAATGCCGCCGACGCCGTGAACACCGAAGACGTCGAGCGCGTCGTCGACACGATTACGCACGATAAACTCGACGACCAGGAAGCAGATCAGGCCCGACGCGAAGCCGATCAAGAGCGCGGCCATCGGCGTAACAAAGCCAGCCGCCGGCGTGATGCCGACCAGACCCGCGACCGCGCCGGCCGTCGCGCCGAGCACGCTGGGCCGCTCATGCCGAATCCAGCTGGCGGTCATCCAGGTCAGCGTGGCCATCGCCGCCGCCGAGTTGGTGGTGATGAATGCGTTGACCGCCAAGGCTCCCGAGCCGAGCGCGCTGCCGGCGTTGAAGCCGAACCAGCCGAACCAGAGCAGCGCCGTGCCGAGCACCGTCATCGTCGCGTTGTGCGGCGCCATCGGCTCTTCGCCGTAGCCGATGCGCTTGCCGAGCATCAGCGCGCAGACCAGCGCCGACACGCCCGAGGTGATATGCACCACTGTGCCGCCGGCGAAATCGAGCGCGCCCAGGCTGCGCAGCCAGCCGCCGTCGGCCCAGACCCAGTGCGCGACCGGATCGTAAACCAGCGTGGCCCACAGCAGCGAGAAGATCGCGAACGACTTGAAGCGCTTGCGCTCGGCGAAGGCGCCCGAGATCAGCGCGGGCGTGATCACCGCGAACATCATCTGGTAGACCATGAACGCCTGATGCGGGATCGTTCCGGCGTAGGTCGTGTTGGGCTCAGCGCCGACGCCGTTAAGTCCGATCCACTCCAGCCCGCCGATGATGCCGCCTTTGTCGGGGCCAAAAGCCAGGCTATAGCCCCAGAGCACCCACTGCACGCTGATCAGCGCCAGCATAAAGAAGCTGTGCATGATCGTGGATAGCACGTTCTTCTGGCGAACCAGGCCGCCGTAGAACAGGCCCAGCGCCGGCGTCATCAACATCACCAGCGCGGCCGATACGAGAACCCAGGCGGTATCCGCTCCGTTGATCGACTCCATCCCATGCTCCTTGTTCTGATGCACAAAAACAGCCTTCGCGACGCACGGCGAAGGCTGCACTGCCTGTTGTTGTTGCTAGGTTGTCGAAGTGAAGCTGGACGTGGTTACCGTGTTACGCGACCTCGGTGGGAAACTCCCATGTATGCAGTCGATTCGCGTCTTGTTGGTCTGTCTCAGACTGGCTGCGGTTGCTCAATCTGTTGATGGCACTATAAGCAAAATGTGGATTTCGCGCTACGGTCAGAAATGCCAAATTTGATGCGCTTCTTTTGTACCGATCGTACAAAGCGCTGCGGCCGTAACATGCAGCGACACGCCTGCCGGGAGACAAGCGTGTCGGATCTGAAATGTTGCTCTGATTTGTGGCGACGATCTACTGATCGGCCGGCTGAAGCTGCGCCTGCAAGGTACGGTTTTTCTCGCGCGAGGCGCTGGCCAGCTCCTGCTTGTAGTCGATCATCCGCTGCATAAGCGTCTCGTCGGAGGTGGCGATGATCTGCACGGCCAGCAGTCCGGCGTTGCGTGCCTGCCCGATCGCGACCGTCGCGACCGGCACGCCGGCTGGCATCTGCACGATCGACATCAGCGCGTCCATGCCCTGCAAATGCCCGATCGGCACCGGCACACCGATCACCGGCAACGGGGTATACGACGCCAGCATGCCCGGCAGATGGGCCGCGCCGCCCGCGCCCGCGATCAGCACCTTGAGCCCGCGCGTATGTGCGGATCGTCCATACTCGGCCATGTCGTCGGGCGTGCGATGCGCCGAGACCACGCGCACCTCGTGCGGCACGCCGAACTGCTGGCAGATCTCGGCGGCGGCGCGCATCGTCGCAAAATCCGAGTCGCTGCCCATGACGATTCCGACAAGTGGTTGCATAGCGTCTCCAGGAAGAGAACAAGGGAACAAGAGAACAAAAGAACAAGGTAAGCATTGGAGAAAGACTATTTATTCCTAAACTGCCTTGTTTTGGTATTTTTTGTTCCTTTGATCCTTTGTTCTTTTCTATTTCCCCCAGCTCGGCCAGCGCTCGTTGACGGTCGGGTCGGCGGCGGGCGAGCCCAGCAGGGTATCGGTCGTGAGATCGACGATGTAGATGTCGTTGTTGCCCGCGCGATCGCCGAAGAACGCCAGCAGCGTGCCGTCCGGCGACCAGGCTGGACCATTCGCCGAGCCCGACTTGAAGTCGGTCACCTTGACGTCGGGTGTGCCGTCCAGGTTGCGGATGTAGATCTCGGTGCGCTGGTTCGGGTAGTCGCGATCCGACGCGAACGCGATGCGCTGCCCATCCGGCGACCAGCGCGGCGATCGGTCGTTGGTGGTCTGGCCCAGCGTCGAGACTCGCTCGACCGGTCCGCCCTGCGGATCGACCGTGAAGATCGCCCAGAAACCGTCGCGATTGGACTCGAACAGAATACGCGTGCCGTTGGGCGAGAACGACGGATATTGATCGTCGCCCGTGCCAGTGGTAATTTGCTGCTTGTTCTGGCCGTCGGCGTCCATGATATACAGATCAGCGCTACCGTTCTCCTTCGACGCATACACAATTGCCAGGCCATCGCCGCGCCAGCTTGGGTGGTAGCTATCACTGGCGCCGTCGGTCAAGAGCGTCACGGTGTTGCTGCCACGCTCGGCGACCGCGATCTGGCGGATGTTGGTCTTGGGATCTATGATGTCGAATAGCAGCGTGCTACCATCAGGCGAGATCGAGACCGGGCCGATCGGGTCCTGCGGATACGACAGCGACTCGGGCTGCTGCGACGCGAGGTCAAGCACGCTCAGCGCGTCGTTGCCAAAATACGCGACTCGACCACTGCCGCCAACCGGTGTCGGCACTGTGCCTGTTACACCCGTCGGGGTCGGCTGTACGATCGCCGTGCTGGTCGGCAGCGCAGTGCCCTCGGTCGGCGTGAGCGTGGGCGTGGGCTCGGACGTAGGCTCGATCGTCGGGGTCGGCGGCTCGATCGTCGGCGTGGGTGGCTCAGGCGTCGGCTCGGGCGTTGGGGCCTCGGTGGGCGGGAGCGGCTCAGGCGTGGGCTCGATCGTCGGCTCCACGGTTGGCAGCTCCTCAGGCGGAATCGTAACCGTCTGCACCAGCGTCGGCACCTCGAACGTGGGCGTGGACGCCTGAGCCGTCACCGTCGGCTGTGGCGTTTCGGTCGCCTGGGGCGTGAACGGATTCGTGGACGGCTCGGGCGCGAACAGACCATTCGCGCCGCGCGCCAGCAGGATCGCCAGGATGATGCCTACCACCGCAACCGCGCCGAGCGCCAGCAGGGTCCAGGACATATTGGAGCCACCATCGTCGTCATAGGACGTGCGGCGACGTGGCACGCGCGGCGGCGGCACAAAGCGATCGTCGGGATTCGGATAGGTATTGCCTCGTCCTGTAGCCTGACGCGCGCTCCCGCCGGTTGTGCCGCGTCCGGCACCAGCCGCCGCTCCGCTAACAGCCGCGCCACCTGCCGCGCCCATCGGCGTTGTCGGGCTCTGGCCGATCGGATTCTGCACCGGCTGTGCGCGACCCGCCGGCTGTCCGCCAAACACATCCGCGATCGGAAAGGCAGCCGCCGGCGTTGGACGCTGCGATACGGGCTGCGTCGGCTGGTTCGCGACCGGTGGCGCAGGATAGCCGCTGGCCGGCGTGCGCATCGCAACCGTGGCCTGGCCCGCCGATGAGTTGCGCGGGATCGCCAGAGCAGCTACATCGTCGCGGCCGGCGTTGCTCAAGCCGTAGCGCCGGGCGACAAAGCGCAGCGCCTCCACCAGATTGCCGGCGCGCTCGAAGCGCTGATTCGGATCTTTCGCCAGCACGCGCGCAAAGATCTGATCCAGCTCGGGCGGATTGTTAGGATCGATGCTGCTGAGCGGCGGCGGAGCCTGATACACATGCGCCATGATCTGCTGCGCGGTGCCGCCCGAGAACGGAACCTGGCCCGCCAGCATCTCGTAGGTGACGATCCCCAGCGAGTACAGATCGCTGCGGCCGCCCAAGGGCTGTGCCTGGGCCTGCTCCGGCGAGATATACTCGGGCGTGCCCATGAAGATGCCGGTGCGCGTCAGCCGCTCGCCGCCCTCCGAGGGATCGATCGCGATGCCGAAATCGGTCAGCAGCACGCGCCCGTCGGTGTCGAGCATAATATTGTGCGGCTTGACATCGCGGTGGACCATGCCGTTCTGGTGGGCAAAGTCCAGCGCCTCGGCCACCGGCGCGACGATCGCGATCGTGAGCGGAATGCCGAGCTTGCCCTGCTCTTCCAGCACCGCGCTCAGCGTGCGCCCGCCGATATATTCCATCGCGATATAGTGCAGGCCATCGGCCTCGCCCACGTCGAAGATCGTAACGATCGCGGGGTGCCGCAAGTTGGCAGCGGTGATCGCCTCGCGCTCAAAGCGGCGGGCAAACTCAGGATCGGCGCTCAGGGTGGGCGCGAGCACTTTCAGCGCAACCGGACGTTGCAGCACCGTATCGAGCGCCCGGTACACTCGTGCCATGCCGCCGCGCCCGATCTCTTGTTGGATGAGAAATTTGCCGAGCTGACGGCCAATCAGTGGATCTGGCACAGGTGCTCCTAATACACAGCGCGGGTTCGCTGCCTAGGTTGCTTATCTGGAAACGCGCACGTAGGTTGCGCGATATGCTACAATCGCGGCGAGATTTTACCACAAGCTATAGCGCGCTGTCATCTCTTTACCAGCTACAGCTCAGAATTTCGATGTTTGTATAAACTTTTGTATGCTCGCCGGATATACTATACTTGCATTGTACTGGAAATCACAGGTTTATGCGCGAGCGGGCTCGGCTGCTGGCGCAGGTTGTAACAGATAGATCAGCGGCGACGATGCAGAGTCCGTGCAACCGCATCCGATCGCTGCCGATCGTAGAGCATGTATCCCCCGCTTCATAACGAAGCCCAGATAGATTCGGGAGGCGACAGATGCTTGGTCCCATTCCAACGTTATTTGTGCAGCGCAATACTGGAACCGACGAAGAAGTACAGTGGGAGCAGCCGGTGCTGGCGATTGGCCGCGATGCCACGAACGACATCGTGATTGAACATCGGCTGGCCTCACGTCGTCACGCCCGCTTTGAAAAGGACGATGTTGGGTTTTATATTCGCGATCTGGAAAGCACGAACGGTACGTTCGTCAACGGCCAGCGCATTCAGGGCGCGCATCTGCTGCGCAACAACGATGAGGTTTGGGTGGGCGATACCGTGATCGTGTTCCGCGATCCCGAGGCGACCATGAAAGGCACGCCGCCGCCGGTCGCGCGCCAGCGTGTGCTGGCTCCTGCGGAAGAGCTGCGTGTGGACACCAAGGCCAAGGAGGTTTACCTCCGGGGCTTGCCGCTCGACCCGCCGCTGACGGCCAAAGAATTTCAGCTGCTGGATCTGCTCTACCAGCACAAGGGCGAAGTCCTCAGCAAAGAGCAGATCGCGCAGGGCGTGTGGGACTACGAGGTCTACGACTATAACGCGATCGACGCGCTGGTCTACCGGCTGCGTCACCGGATCGAAGCCGATCCATCCAATCCTAAATATCTGGTGACGGTGCGCGGCTTTGGCTACAAGCTGCTCACCGGCGAGCCGCAGTAGGTAGTGTGGGACGTTCGTTCGAGCGTCCCATCTTGCTGCCTCCGAGTCCCGCTGATTCGTGATGTTTTCGACTTCCAGGACGCTATGCCAAACGACACAATCACACTCTCCGCCGTGCCCCGGCTGCGCGGCACAATCGCGGTGCCGGGCGATAAATCGATCTCGCACCGCGCCGTGATGTTCAACGCAGTTGCCGAGGGTAACGCGCGGATTACCAACTTTCTGACCGGCGCCGACTGCTTATCGACGATCGGCTGTATGCAGGCGCTAGGCGTGAAGATCGAGCGCAGCGGCAGCGACGTGCAGGTCTTTGGTCGCGGTCTGCGTGGCCTCCAGGCTCCCGGTACGGTCCTCGACTGCGGCAACTCCGGCACGACGATTCGCTTGCTGAGCGGACTGCTGGCCGGGCAAAAGTTCAGCGCCACGCTCACCGGCGACGACTCGCTGCGCAGCCGCCCGATGCTGCGGGTGGTCGAGCCGCTGCGACGATTGGGCGCGCAGATCGACGGCGCGGAGGGCGGCAAGCTCGCGCCGCTGACGATTCAGGGCCAGCCGCTGCACGGCGGCGAGATCGAGCTGACCGTGGCCTCGGCGCAGGTCAAAAGCGCGCTGCTGCTGGCTGGATTGCTGGCCGATAGTCCGCTGGTGCTGACCGGCAAGATCGTGTCACGTGATCATACCGAGCGTATGCTCTCGGCGATGGGCGTGGATCTGCGTATCGAGGACCAGCGCATCGCGTTGTATCCACCCGCGCATCCGGTCTTTCCCTATCCGCTCTCGCTGCGCGTGCCCGGCGATCCGTCGTCGGCGCCTTTCTGGTGGGTGGCGGCGGCGAGCCATCCCGACGCCGAGATCACCACGACCGGCGTGTGTCTCAACCCGACTCGCACCGGCGCGCTGGACGTGCTGCGGGCGATGGGCGCGCAGAGCACGATCACCAACCAGAGCAAGGAAGGCCAGGAGCCGGTCGGGGATGTGACTGTGCGCAGCGCTCCGCTTAGCGCGACCGAGATCGGCGGCGATCTGATCCCACGGCTGATCGACGAGATTCCGGTGCTGGCGGTGGCCGCCGCCCACGCGCACGGCACGACGATTGTGCGCGATGCCGCCGAGCTGCGCGCCAAAGAAAGCGATCGCATCGCGACCGTGGCGACCGAGCTAACCAAGCTGGGCGCGAACGTCACGCCGACGTCGGACGGTCTGATCATCGAGGGCGGCGGCGAGCTGCATGGCGCGAACGTCGAGAGCTACGGCGATCACCGGCTGGCGATGACGCTGGCGGTGGCCTCGCTGACCGCTGAGGGCGCGCTGACGATCGCCGATCCGAGCAGCGCGTCGGTCTCGTATCCAACGTTCTGGGAGCATCTCTCTCAGCTGGCACAGGAGAATTGAGGAATCCATGACCTTGAAAGTGATCGGCGCGGGCTTCGGACGAACCGGCACCAGCTCGCTCCAGGCGGCGCTGGAAGAGCTAGGCTTCGGCAAGTGCTACCACTTGCGCGAGGTGTTCATCGACGGTAACGAGCATCATCCGGCGCTGTGGCTGGCGGCCAGCGAGGGCAAGCCCGTGAACTGGGAGCAGCTGTTTGCCGGCTATCAGGCGACGATGGACTGGCCGGGCTGCACCTTCTACAAACAGCTGATGGACTATTATCCTGATGCCAAGGTGCTGCTCAGCGTCCGCGATCCCGAGAAATGGTACTCCAGTGTGCGCAATACAATCTTCCGCAGCCAGTCGTTCTCTGTATCGCACTTCGTATTTAGCAACACACCCCGGAACCGCACAAAATCTCGGCTGCTGAGCACCATATGGCCACGGGATTTTAAAGAGAAGTTCCTGGACAAGGACTCCGGGATCGAGGTGTTCAAGCGGCACAACGAGGAAGTGCAGCGGGTGGTGCCGCCGGAGCGGCTGCTGGTGTACGACGTCAAGCAGGGCTGGGAGCCACTGTGTGCGTTTCTCGGCGTGCCCGTGCCCGACAAGCCGTTCCCGCATCTCAACGATACCGCCAAGTTTCAGCAGGGGATGGAGCGGCGCGAGCGCAAGGCGCGGATCACCGTCGGCGCGGCGGCCTCGCTGGTGGCGCTGGGCGTGGCTGGCCTGGTCTGGCTCGGACGACGACGCGCGACCTAAACGCCCATACGATCCCGCAAAGCGACTGGCTAGCAGCCGGTCGCTTTGTGCTTTGGTACAATGCACGACATAATGCAAGAGATTGATGCGATCATTCAGTCGTATCCAGCGTTCTGGGAGCATCTTTCCCAGCTAGCACAGGAGAATTGAGGAACCCATGACCTTGAAAGTGATCGGCGCAGGCTTCGGACGAACCGGCACCAGCTCGCTCCAGGCGGCGCTGGAAGAGCTAGGCTTCGGCAAGTGCTATCACATGCGCGAGGTGTTCGCCGAGGGGAATCAGCATCATCCGGCGCTGTGGCTGGCGGCCAGCGAAGGCAAGCCTGTGAACTGGGAGCAGCTGTTCGCCGGGTATCAGGCGACGGTGGATTGGCCGAGCTGCACCTTCTACAAAGAGCTGATGGATTATTACCCTGACGCCAAGGTGCTGCTCAGCGTCCGCGATCCCGAGAAATGGTATAAGAGCACCAACGCGACGGTCTTCCTGAGCTACCGGCCCTCGTTGTCGAACTGGCTGTTTAAGTGGAATCCGCGTACGCACTTGAAGTGGCGCGCGGTCAACAGCCTGCGGCAACACACCTTTGGCGACCGCTACGAGGATAAGGATTACGTGCTTGAGGTGTTCAAGCGGCACAACGAGGAAGTGCAGCGAGTGGTGCCGCCGGAGCGGCTGCTGGTGTACGACGTCAAGCAGGGCTGGGAGCCGCTGTGTGCGTTTCTCGGCGTGCCCGTGCCCGACAAGCCGTTCCCGCATCTCAACGATACCGCCGAGTTTCAGCAGATGGTGCAGCGCCGTGAGCGCAAGGCGCGTCGAACGGTGGGCGCGGCGGCTTCGCTGGTGGCGCTGGGCGTGGCTGGCCTGGTCTGGCTCGGACGGCGTCAAGCGGCCTGAACGCGCTCCAACATCGAATAGGCAAAGCGACTGGCATCAGCCGGTCGCTTTGTGCTTTGGTACAATACACGACATAATGCAAGAGATTGATGCGATCATCCAGCTGACTGAGGATCTCAAGGCCGAGGGCCGGCGGCTCGGCTTCGATCTGCTCGGGATCACGCCCGCAGTGCCGCCGCCGCACGTGGAGGCGCTCGA
>DASWTQ010000158.1:0-17988 GCA_036402055.1 Herpetosiphonaceae bacterium | reverse complement strand
CCGACGTTGCCCATCTCGACCTGGAAGGCGGCCGGATTATCCGGCGTGTAGGTCAGCACGCGCCGCTCGAACAGCTGCGTCAGCACCCAGCGCCGCGCGCCGCCGACGTTGGTTTGCAGCCAGTAGGGCTCGCTGATCGGACGGCCGATCGCGACCAGCGGATCGATCAGCTGCTCGACGCGTGAGCTGCCGCCAGGAATATCGATCAGGCCGCGCTGCTGCATGAAGCCGGCAAAAACCAGCGGAATATTGTGTCCGGTCACCGTATCGTAAGTAACAATGCGGGTTTCCGGTCGGGCCAGCGCCGGATTGGCTCCAACCCGGCCCTGCTTGTCGATCGTCGCGCTCACAACCTGCCCGAGCCGCTGCGGCGTCGCGCCTGGTGTGAGCATGGTTACGCCTCCAAACGCAGCGTAGGTCGGCGCGTCGGCGTTGATCGCGATCGGATCGCCAGCAACCGTCTCAGCGGCTGGAGCACGCTGCTCGAATGTCGTATCGCCGAGCTGAGCGCGGCCCGTCACCAGCTCCACCACTAGCAGACCGTTGGTCACCGGCGGCTGCGCGGGATTGGTCACTTCCATGCGCGCCTTGTCGAAGTAGATCACGCGTCGAGTGCCGAACGGTGCGTCGCGGTACGGCTCGCGGGTGATCGTCCAGGCGCTCGGGCCCCAGTAGAACGAGCGGCCGGCGCGTCCCTCGGCGATCGGCCGGTCGGTGCGATACCAGTAGCTCGCCGGATCGAAGGAGCGTCCGGCGTTGGTGAGATCGCCCATGAAGATGCCGGGCGCGGCTGGAATGTCGTAGCTGACGCTGTTGTACTCGGCTGCGCCATACATCAGCGGCGCGATCTCGGGCGCGGGCACTGTCGATCGCCGGTACAGGCCGTTGGTCGTCGCGACCCACAGCGTGCCGCCGATAAACGCCGCGCTGTCGAGCCTGCCGCCCAGGTCTTCGGCGCTGACGATGGGGAGCACTGAGCCGTCAGGGTTGATGCCGAAGAGCAGCTCAGGCACGAGATAGTAGAGCTTGCCGCCGCTGTCGAACACCAGCTGGCTTACCGTGCCCATAGAATAGCGCGGCTGCGAGTACGAGCCGACCAGCGTCGTTTGCTCGTCGTCGATCGTGAACTGAAGCAGCCGATCGGTGTTATCTTCTGTCACCCACACTTTGCCGTCGGGCGCGTTATCGATCGATGCGATGCCATAGATTCGCCGTCCCTGAGCGTCGGTCACCTCGATCCACAGGTCATCGCCGACGACGAGCGGCGTGTTCCAGCCACGCACCATGCGCCAGAGTCCATCGGTGGTTGCCAGCCAGGGATGGCCCAGCGCATCCACGGCGATCGCCGCCGCGCCTTCGCCGGCGCGGCCGACATCAAAGCCTGGGCTGAGATTGGCCTCGCGCGTGCGATCCGCTCCCGGCACCAGCACGCTGATTTTCGGGCCGCTCTTGCCGATGCAGCAGTCTCCGATCGTCCAGGCGGCGGGCGGCGTTCCCGTCACCGCGATTCGTAATGTCGTGCTGGCAGCTGTCTGCTCGCTGTAGCGCGGCCAGCGAAACTGTCGGCGGATCGCGCCGTCCGCGCTGATCACGCTGAAGCCGTCGATGTCGGCGCTCCAGATCTCAAGGTTGCCGGCGCCGTCGCTGCGAACTGCCAGATGCGCAGGCGTGCTGTTGCCGACGCGTAGCCAGCCTGACTGGTGCGCCGCGCTAGGCTGGGGAAGCAGCAGCACACACGCCAGCATCAGCAACAGGATTAGATGGGTTCTACGTTGCATGGTTTGGAAAGGTCCTCACCTCCGGCCCTGCGGCAAACAAAGGAACAAGAAAACAAAGGAACACAGGATCAGAAATTTAGTGGTTTTGTTCGTTTGTTCGTGTTGGTGGTCAGGCCCTCACCCCCTGGCCCCCTCTCCCACTGCGGTAGGCGAGGGGGTTTTTGGTACTGCTTTGTTCCCTTGTTCTTTTGTTCCTTTGTTCTTTCGTTTGGTTCTAGGTTCTCGGTTCTCCGTCTATTATTTCTGCCGCGATTTGCAGCGCGCGCTCGAAGTGCCGGTCGCGCTCAAGCATGTTTAGCTCCTCGCCGAGCATCGCTTCGAGCGGCTGAGCTTTGAGCCGGGCTATGCGCTCGATCGGCATCGCGCCGGGCAGCGTAATTTCGGTGCGCACGCACTCGGTCTGCGGCACGTACGAAAGCTTGAACTCGGCGTCGGCGCTGCTAAGCGTCACGGCCTGAATTCCACTGCCGTCACCCTTGCGTAGCTCGATCGCGACGGTGGTGTTCGAGCCCTGCATCGTCAGCTTGCCCTCGCCGGTCTGCGCAAGTTTCCAGCTCAGACCGCTGGCCAGCCAGCCCGTGAAAAGCAGCGCCGTGACATAATCGTGATCGTCGGAGCCGTGCTCGATCGTGACCTGGCGCAGGCGATACAGCTGCGGCAGCGCGTCCGGCAGATCGAAGCACTGCGCTGTTTGTCGCCGCCACGGCGTGAGCCGCGTCCAGTGCAGGTCGGTGTAGGCGATGTGCGGCGCGTGCTTGTCCGAGTGCTGAGCCAGCTTTTTCAACGTTTCGAACGGCGCGTTCCAGGAGCGCGAGTCGACGATCACGCGGTCGGCGGTCTCGACCAGGCTATCGAAGATCTGGCTGGTGAAGGGCGGATCGCCATGCCACCACAGAAAGACCGGCACGCCCGGCACCGTCAGCGAGGCCGCGACGCTGGGCAGCGGCTCGCCTTTGTAGCCGCAAGTGATCGCGATCTGCTCGCCGCAGAGCTGCTTGCCGCCGCTGCCGATGCGACAGGCGATCGACACATTCGCGACCGGCGCTTGCTCGTCGTCGGTGGCGATCATCGTGATCGTGCGGCCCGGATGCTGCACTGAGGCGGCGTCAATCGCGCGCAGCGTTTCGGAGCTACTATAGGCGGACGGGATGAAGACCAGCAGATTCTGGGTGCGAACCTGCATCACGGAAGACTCCGCGCCTTCGCCGTTGGCCTCGTTCCACAGCCGTTGCAGCAGGCTCTCGATCTCGCGCGGCTGCACCACATAGGTCTCGTCCTGGGTAAAGCTCAGATCTGTCATGGTCGCCTCCAGCGCCGTCCATCCGCCTCGATCAGCTGATCGGCGGCCTCCGGTCCCCAGGTTCCGGCATCATAGTTCGGGAAGTTGCCGGGCTGCTCGGTCGCCGGCGTGTTCAGGATCGGCTCCACGATCGTCCAGGCCGTCTCGACCTCATCACGCCTGGCAAACAGCGTGCTATCGCCGAGCATCACGTCGAGCAGCAGCCGCTGGTAAGCCTCGGCGGGCGCTACCGAAAAGGCCGCGCCGTAGCGAAAATCCATGCCTACCGGACGATGCCGCGAGGTCGGGCCGGGCGCTTTGACCTCGAACTGAAGCGAGATGCCCTCGTCAGGCTGGATGCGCAGCGCCAGCACATTGGGCGCGGCCGGGCCAAAGAGCAGATGCGGCACCGGCTTGAACTGGATCGCGATCTCGCTGACGCGCTTCGGCAGCCGCTTGCCCGAGCGCAGATAGAACGGCACATTCTGCCAGCGCCAGGTATCGATAAAGAACTTGGCCGCAACATAGGTTGCCGTTGTAGACTCCGGCGCGACCTTGGGCTCCTGGCGGTAGGAGGGCGCGCGCTGCCCGTCGATCCAGCCGGGGCCGTACTGTCCACGGATCGTGTCGTGGCGCACGCGCTCCTGGTCGAAGGGCCGCACCCCGCGCAGCACCTTGACCTTCTCATCGCGCACGGCGTCGGCGTCGAACGAGATCGGCGGCTCCATTGCGATCAGCGTCAGCAGCTGCATAATATGATTTTGCAGCATATCGCGCACGATGCCGGCCTCCTCGTAGTAGGTCGCGCGATTCTCGATGCCCAGGCTTTCGGCGACCGTGATCTGCACATGATCGACGTAGCGCCGGTTCCAGATCGGCTCCCAGATCGAGTTGGCAAAGCGGAAGTGTAAAATGTTCTGGACGGTCTCTTTGCCCAGGTAGTGATCGATGCGGTAGACCTGCGACTCGTCGAAGACGCCGTGAACCACGCGATTCAGCTCACGCGCCGTCTGGAGATCGCGGCCAAACGGCTTTTCGATCACCACGCGCGTCCAGCCGGTCTCCTGGGCCTCACGGTTGACCAGTCCGGCCGTGCCCAGCTGCTCGGTGATCACCGGGAAGAACGAGGGCGGCGTGGCCAGGTAGTAGATGTGGTTGCCGGCGGTGCTGCGCTCCTGATCGATCTGCGCCAGCGTTTCTTTGAGCCGCCCAAACATCGCCGGATCGTCGAAGGTGCCCGGCACGTAGTACAGGCCCTGAAGAAACGAGTCCAGCATCGCGGCGTTGATCGTGGTATCCTCGGCGATCGACTCGCGCAGCTGCTTGCGAAAATCGTCGTGGCTCATCTCGCTGCGGGCCACCCCGACGATCGAGAATCCGGGCGGCAATTGCTGAGCCTCGTTCAGCGCCCACAGCGCCGGAAGCAGCTTCCGCTTCGCCAGGTCGCCGGACGCGCCGAAGATAACGACCACGCAGGGGGATGGTGTGCGCTCAAGGCGCAGCCCAGCCCGCAGCGGATTGACGAATGGGCCGGTTGCTGATGTTGCTGTATCTATCATCGCAAAGCTTCCCTTTCAGCTCACGAGAATAGCATACACCATGTTTCAATTTGTCGCCGGATTCGGGGAGGCGCGCTGCTCAGGCAGGCGTCCAGTCAGGATTGGTCAGGCTGGTCAGAATGTGATCCTGCCACGCGCCGTCGATCAGCAGATAATCGCGGGCGTACCCCTCGACGACAAAGCCGAGGCGGCGCAGGACTTTGCCGCTGCGCTGGTTGTGGGGTATGTAGTTAGCCATGATCCGGTGCATATGCAACTCGGCAAAGACATATGCAATCGCCGCCTGGAGCGCTTCGGTCATGTAGCCGCCGCCCTGGTAGCCCGCATCGATCGTGTAGCCCAGATGGCAGAAATGTGCGGCACCGCGCACAAAGTTGTTGAAGTTGACCTCGCCAATCATCTGCTGTGGCCTGGTTCGATCGCAGAGCACCAGCCGCAGCGAACGATCGTTGGCGAAGTCGTTGTGGACCCTGGCGATCATCTGCTGCCAGTATGGCTCGGTCAGGAAATTGTCGGGGCGGCGCGGCGAAAAGGGCGCGAGATGCTCGTGGTTAGCGGTGTAGTAGTGGATGATCCCCGGAATATCGTCGTCGGTGATCATGCGCAGCACCAGCCGCTCAGTCGTGAGGATCGGAGGCGTGGTTGGCATATCTAGACATCCTTTAACACAAAATTTTCGCGGATCTACGGGTTTCTTCCGGTTTCTGCACATGCTAGACTATCACAAGATGCACGCGATATGGTGCGCTGAAATGGAGGAATACTATGTCTGATCGTCTGGATTTAGCGATGACTATCCTTACACTGGCTAATGTGCGTTGACGGACGATCGTGGTAAGTAGTACAGTGTATGGGGGGACGTGTGCCGTACACATTAGGTTTCAGAACTTCGGCACGATTGATTAAGCATTTTCAGAAACACGGAATAAAAGTTGGTGCTACCAGTGATATATATTATCAATCACTTGCTGATACATTCCTTGGAGAACCGATCAGTCCTACAACCCATCCTCATACACACGAATGTATTCGACTTAACGGCGACCGTATTCGCTACAATGGAACTACAGATGAATTTGGAGTACTTGCAGCGGACGGGTATATAAAGACGTACTTTGTAGCGCGGATTGGAGATCATCCCTTGCCTACCAACTATGATTACTATATCGATGAGTGTAACAAAGTATGAAGAAGTACATGTGTCCAGTGTGTGGCTACAATCAACTAGATGAGCCGCCGACTGATTACAATATCTGCGAGTGCTGCGGAACAGAATTCGGTGTTGATGATGTGTACCAAACTTATGCTGCATTACGAAATTGCTGGATAGTACAAGGTTGTAATTGGTGGAGCACAACCTTTCCACCTCCTTCGAATTGGAATGGGTACCAACAATTAGTCAACACCGGCTATATTCAACCAGAACTCATTTCATCAGTTTCAGAAAGTAAACCGAGAAATGCAGTAGTTATAGGTTCCCCCTTAGTAGTTGAAGTAAATCGGCGCGATATAAGGATTACTTTTGGAAGGTTAGGGATTAAACCATCTGTTCCTACAACACCAGCACCACAAATCATAGCAAAAATGGTGAGGACATAATGCCAAGACTCCTGGTCTTCGTTGCTTGTGAACGATTGTTAATCAATGAGCTTGATCAGAGCACTTCACTGATCGGTATCATCGATACTGTAACGATCGAAGTACCTGCTAGCGTGGAAATCTCACCAGATACTTTCGCTCCCCAACGCTGGTACATTTTCACCCGTTGGCTCGAAGATATATTAGATGCGGAAGGCCCCGCAGCATATGAACAAGAAGTTGTTATCCGGTCACCGCAAGGAGACGTATCAAATACGTCTGTAATACAGTTTGTCATGAAAGACAAATTGCACCAAGTCTATGTGGCAGTGAACGGTTTACCTATTGGTCAAGAAGGCGAACATGTAATAGAGTTATCGCTGCGAAAAGCAGACCAAGATCGAGAATGGGAAAAGGTCGCTACATATCCAGTTATAGTAAAGCACGTTCAACAGCCTCTTACTGAGGAAAATACTACCCAGGAATAAAAGTTGAATAGATGATACGCTCCCTGTTCATTGATACGAACAGGGAGTGTCGTTGTTAGAAGGGCTTAGGATTATGAATAACCCAAAACATACACCAGCCACGCTACGGGCCGGTGTATGTATCTCTAAAGACCTCGAATGTGCCGTTGTTGTAGAGCACATAGATGCGCTTGCCGTGCTCGTTGATCGCCGGGCTAAACAGCATCATGCCGCGATCGAAGCGCTGGAGCACGCCCGTAAAGCCTACTTCCGGCGTGGTCGCCCAGCCCAGCGCCTGGCGGATGGCCGTATCTTTATTCCATAGTCGCCCGAAGCCGCTGGCCGGAGTGATCAGCCCAGCAGGAGCTTGCTCAGTCGGCTCAGGATCGCTATCGAACACATCCAGCCGTTTACGCCACGAGCCGCTCAGCGCGCCGTTGAAAACCCAGAACTGCGAGTCTTCCTGGCGGTAGTACATCGCGCCGCCCTGATAGATCTGCTCGACCGAGTAGCCGGGCTGCTCTGCCTCGATCGGGCAGCCGATCGCGCCGCGCAGCTCAGGATTGCCACGCCATAGGGTGCCAAATCCGCCGGCTAGCTGAGCCTGGCAGATCGGCAGCGATGACGTTGCGGTCGGCTGTGGCGCAGGCGGATTCGTCGGCGCGGGCTTGGCTGTCGGCTGTGGTTGCGGCTTAGGCGTCGGCTGTGGGGCGTTGGTCGGCGCTGGACGTGGCGTCGCCTGACGCGGAGCCGTCGTCGGCTGTGGCTGCGGGTTGACGACGACAATCTGAGTCGTCGCAGTCGCCGGCGCGGTTGTGATCGTCGTCGTAGCGGTCGGCTCGCTGGTCGCGGTGGCGCTAGGCGTCGGGCTCATCGTCGGGCTGGTTGTTGGCGTGGCGGTTTTGGTAGCCGTCGCGGTGGCGCTGGCAGCCTCAGCGATCTCAGTGGTGTCCGGCAGCGCGGCGGGCGATCCGCTGGCCTGACCGACCATCTGCTGCGCGAGAATCGCTCCGGCTCCCAGCAGCAGCATGAGCGCCAGCGCGATCGTCAGGGGCAGCAGGCGCGATCGTCGGCGCGCTGGAGCAGGTTGATCCGGTGTTGTCTCAGCTGGCGGCGGTGCCTTGGCAGCGCCAGGCGCGATCGCAGCCGGCGCTTTGAGCGCCTGAGTTGTCGGGCGTGTATGCGGATCGCGCCGAATCGCGGCCGGAGGAAAGACCACGCCGACCTCGGTGTTGTCGCCCAGGCTATCGCTCAGGGCATGAGCTAGCTCTGTGGCCGTGCTATAGCGCTCCTCGGGATGCTTGGCCATCGCGCGGGCGATCACAGCGTCGACGCCTGGTGGCAGCGATGGCAGAACCTCGGACGGCGGCGTTGGCGGATCTTGCAGATGCGCCAGCAGCACTGTCTGCGAGGGCCCGTCGAAAGGACGGCGCCCCGTCAGCATGCGATAGATCATTGCGCCCAGCGAGTAAAGATCAGCGCGATGATCGATCTTGCCGCCCGGTGCCAGCCGTGGATTGATCTGCTCGGGTGCGATGTAGTCGGGTGTGCCGACGATCACGCTCGACTCGGTGAGCGAGGGTGCGTCCAGCGACTTGGCGATGCCGAAGTCGGTCAGAATCGCGTTGCCTCGGCTGTCGAGCAGCACGTTGCCGGGCTTGATGTCGCGGTGAATAATACCGTGCTGGTGCGCTTCGTCGAGCGCCGAGGCGATTTGTTGGATCAAGGTCGCGACGCGCTCGGGCGGCAGGTGCTGCTCGCGTTGAAGCACATCTGCCAGCGACGGCCCCGGCAGCAGCTTCATCGCCAGGTAGACCAGCCCGTCGTCCTCGCCCACATCGTAGATCGGCGCGATGTGCGGATGATCGAGCTGGGCGGCCGTGATCGCCTCGCGGCGGAAGCGCTCGACAATATCGGTGTCGGCCAGGTATTGCGGGTACAGCATTTTGAGCGCGACATGGCGCTGCAATCGCGTATCGAAGGCGCGATACACAGCCGCCATACCGCCGCGCCCGATCAAGGCTTCGATGCGATACGGTCCGAGTTGACGATTTAGAAGGTCGTTGAGCCGCATACCTGTTTCGTTCTATTGCTAAGCTGCTGACGAACGACCGCCAGCACCTGGTCGACGCTGATCCGCTGTAAACATGTGCGATCCGGGCAGCCCTGCGGCGTGCCGAGCGTATGCCCTCGATAAATGCAGGGGCTACACGCAATATTCGCCTTGAGCGCGGCGTGCTGGCCCGAGTGTAGCACCTCGACGCCGTTACGAGATCCATCTAACGGCTGCCAGGGCTCTCCGCCATATGGCCCCCAGGCGCGCGGATCGGTCGGTCCGAAGATCGCGACCACGGGCGTTCCGACGCTGCCGGCGAGATGAGCCAGGCCGCTGTCGTTGCCGACGAAGAGCGTGCAGCGTTGCAGAACCGCCGCCAGCTCACCCAGCGCTGTTCGTCCTCCCACATCGATCACCGAGCCGGCATGTCGCATCTGGCTGAGCACCGCCCGCCGCAGATCGGCCTCCTCGCCGCCGCCCACCAGCACAATCCGTGCGCCGTCCTCGATCAGCGTGTCCGCCAGCTCAGCAAAGCGCTGTGGAGACCAGCGCCGCGCCGGAGCGAACGCGCCCGAGCCAGGATGCAGCGCGATCAGCGGCAGATTGGCCTGGCCTCGCGATCCAAGCAGCTTCTCGGCAGCCGCCTGCTCGGCCTCGGTCGACGTCAGTGGTTGCGTCTGCCGCGCCTGCGCTCCCAGCAAGCCCACCAGATCGATCCAGTACTCGGCCTGATGGCGCGCGCCAAATCCCGCGTCGTGCACCCGATCCGTGAGAAAGAAGCCGCGACCATTATCCAGGCCGTAGCGTCGATTCGCGCCGGACGCGAGGGCCAGCGCTGCGTACTTGAGCGTGCCGAACCAGGTCGTCAGGTGATGCAAGATCACACAGGCGTCGAAGTGCTCGGCTCGCAGGCGACGCCACAGATGCGCAGCGTAGCGCAGATTGTCGGGCTGAAGCAGCGCGCGTGGGCTGTTGAAGCACTGTTTCTCAAAGACGATCAGCTCGTCGAGGGGTTGATCGCGGAGTGCGGCGCTGCCGACCGGCGTTGTGAGAGCGACGATTCGAGCCGCTGGAAACGACTGTCGTAGTGCTTGCAGCGCGGGCATCGTCAGCAGCGCATCACCGAGATCGGCCAGTGTGACCACCAGAATCCGGCGGGGCGTAAAGCTAGGTGTGGCAAGGTGATCCATGAGTGCCATCAGTATACCATGAGGCTACAATAATAAGCTGACGTCGGCGTGATTGATGCTTGAAAAATCTCACGTCGCTGCCGGGCCAACGCACTTAAGCGCTCTCAGCGCTGCGCGGTCGCTTCCAACACGGCGAGGGTCTGCCGCGCGGTTCGCTCCCAGGTCCAGCCCGCCGCATGGCGCAGACCGCGCTCACGCAGCTCGGCGCGCAGCACGGTGTCCTGCGCCAGTCGCACAATCGCATCACGGATCGAGCCGACATCATACGGATCGACCAGCAGTCCCGCATCGCCGACGACCTCGGGCAGGGACGAGACGTTCGAGGCCAGCACCGGCGTGCCGCAGGCCTGCGCTTCAAGCACGGTCATGCCGAAGCCTTCGTAGAGCGAGGGCGTGACATAGGCTACCGCTCCGCTCAGCAGCGCCGGCAGATCGCTATCGGGCACATAGCCGATGAAGTGGACATAATCGGCGATGCCAAGCTCGTCTGCGCGCCGCTCAATCTGCTCGGTCAGCCAGCCCTGCTTGCCGGCCAGCACCAGCTGCGGCATCTGCGCACCCACGATCGTTCGCGCCTCGGCCACGGCTTCGATCAGCCGGGCGACGTTTTTGCGCGGCTGCACCGTGCTGACAAAAAGCAGATACGGCGCGTTGATCCCGTAGCGCTGCTGAGTCTGTTGCAGCGCTTCCTGATCGTCGATCGGCTGAAAGCGCTGGTGCACGCCGTGATAGATCACCGTGATCTTGTCGTCGGGCGTGCCGTAGAAGCGCTGGAGGTCACGCTTGGTCGCCTCCGAGATCGCGATGATGTGTGTCGCGCGGCGGGCGCTAAGACGGGTAAACAGCCGGTAGTAGAGATTCTGAATCCGGGTGTGAGCCTCGGGATGATGCATAAAGCCCAGGTCGTGGATGGTGACGACCGAGCGGCGCGGCGGCACGATCGGTAGGGCGTGTGCGGGCACGAAGAGCAGATCCGGCGCATGCAGCAGCATCTCAAGCGAAAGCCTGCCGTGCGACCAGGCGCGGCGCAGCGGGATTGGCCGCAGCGTAAACGAGGCAGGCAGCGGCGGCAGCGATCGTGGCACCTGGTTGCAGTAGAGCCGGTAGCTGTTATGCCGATCGATCTGACCGAGAGCCTGCAACAGCTCCCAGCTGTAATGTTCGGTGCCCGTGCGAGCGGCAACGCCCAGGCGCGACGCGTCAACTCCAATCAACATCGGATCAATCCTCTAGTGTGAGAGTTCTTAAAAATTTCTAGAAATTCCATTAAAAAATGGTGAAATACCCTCTTTACAACTCTTTACTTTGCTGCTAGTATAGAGGACAAACCCCCAGTGGTTTGAACATGGGCTCAACCAACTCTCGCAGGCACACACATATCCGTCACGAATGGAAGGAGGTATGACACCCTCTTAACGTTGTTTGTGCCACCAGTCATCTGAAGCGTGTCCATTTGCTAATCGTGCCAGGTCCTGAAGTGCTCACCCGCCGATAGGCGAAGTAGCTGGACACCAACCAAGCCATCTGCTGGCGTACAATCTACGCTCTTGGCGAGTAGCTCTCAGGCTACACGGCAAAATCTCGATTAGCATACCATACGGTTGCTTGGAGGCGGCTGATCTCTCCCGATCGAAAGCCCCATCGCATCGGTCACACGACGTGACCTCTACTCCTCATTAGGCTAAGGAGAAACCACTTTGAAACGGTTCGCATTGACAGTGCTGGCTATTTGCGCCGTCCTAGCCCTCTTCGTTCCCACGTCCTCAGCTTCCGTACAGACAGCTCCCGCGTCTGGCCCACGGAAGGACGCTTCGGGCCCTGCCGTAGCCGGCGAGTACCTGATCAAGTTCAAGCCTAGCTCGGCTCGCCAGGCCCGTGAGAGCATCCTCTCAGCGCAAGGCGGCAAGGTCATCGATCGCGTTGCCAGCCTGGATGTCGAAGTGGCTGAGTTCCCGGCGCTCAAGGCGAACAAGAACGCCCGCGCCGCCGAGGTCATCGTCAACGCGCTCAAGCGCAACCCCAACGTCGAGTACGTCGAGCCCAACTACATCTACACGGTGAACTTCACGCCGAACGATCCGGGCCGCACCAGCCAGTATGCCTGGAACAACATTCAGGCGTACAACGCGTGGGATGTGACTCAGGGCAGCTCCAGCACGGTCATCGCGATCGTCGATACCGGTATTCAGCGCACCCACCCGGACCTCGACGCCAAGATCGTTCCGGGCTATGACTATGTGCAGAACGACAGCGCGCCCGATGACGGCAACGGCCACGGCACGCACGTTGCGGGTACCTCGGCTGCCGAGACCAACAACAGCACCGGCGGCGCCGGCACCTGCCCGAACTGTAGCCTGATGCCGGTTCGCGTGCTCGACAACAACGGCAGCGGCACGCTGGCCAACGTTGCCAACGGCATCAACTACGCCGCCCAGAACGGCGCCAAGGTCATCAACCTGAGCCTCGGCGGCAGCGGCTCGACCACGCTGCAGAGCGCGGTGAACAATGCCTGGAACGCGGGCGTCTTCCTGGCCTGCGCCGCCGGCAACAGCAACACCAGCAGCCAGACCAACTCGTATCCGGCAGCGTATCCGAACTGCTATGCGATCGCTTCGACGACCAGCACGGATGCCCGCTCGTCGTTCTCGAACTACGGCAGCTGGGTTGAGGTCGCCGCTCCTGGCTCCGACATCTACTCGACCTGGCTCAACAGCGGCTACAACACCATCAGTGGTACGTCGATGGCTACGCCGCACGTCGCCGGTCTGGCCGGCCTGCTGGCTTCGCAGGGCCTGACCAACGCGCAGATCCGCGATCGCATCAACGCGACGTCGGACGCGATCAGCGGCACCGGCACCTACTGGACCTATGGCCGTATCAACGCCTATCGCGCGGTCTCTGGCGGCACCACGCCGACCCCGACGCCAGGCACGCCGACCCCGACCCCGACACCTCCGCCGAGCGGCACGGAGAAGATCGTCAACGGCGGCTTCGAGAGCGGCACCAGCCCGTGGGTGCAGTCGTCGAGCGCTGGCTACCAGCTGATCGACACGACGCGCCCGCACACCGGCTCGTACAGCGCCTACCTGGCCGACTACAACAACGGCACGGACTCGATCTACCAGACGGTGACGATCCCGGCGAACGGCACGCTGAGCTACTGGTGGTACATGACGACCACCGAGTCGGGCAGCACGGCGTATGACTACCTGCGCGTCCGTCTGTACAACAGCAGCGGCACGCTGGTGACGACGCTGCGCAGCTGGAGCAACGCCAGCGGCGCGGGCACCTGGCGCCAGGACAGCATCAGCCTATCGAGCTACGCCGGCCAGACCCTGCGCGTCCAGTTCACCGGTACCAACGACAGCTCGCTGCCGAGCGCGTTCTTCGTGGACGACGTCAGCGTCAAGTAAGCTCTCAGGGTTGCGTTGGCGCGAAATAATCGTTTCGCGCCAACGTCTTCGCCTTCCAGGTAGTGACGGATTTCAGAAACGTGATGGCACTGCGTCAGCAGTCATCGCACCCAATATCCGATGTGCTTCTATGTTCGACCGACTGGGGTAGCCGAGCGAGCAAGCACATCGGATGTTGTTTTCCAGCCGCTCGAACGTATATCGAACCCTCGCACTGCCTCACACCTTTTTCGCGCTCCTCAACTACTATCAGCAAACAGCACAATCTGCTATCGCCAGGCCGAGCAACACCGCCTGATCTATACCGATCTGCGTCTGATCGATGAACTGGGGGTGATGATCTCATGGCAGGGTGGGTGCTGCATCGCGCTGGAGGAGCAGATCTATCTGATCTTCCTTGAGTACGCTGAGGACCTTGAGGAGAATCTGGCGGGAATAAAATCTTGAGTGAGGGCAATCCCGGGTCGGGCAAGACGCGACGCTATGAGATCGAGAAGCGATCCTGGGGAAGTTGTCGATCTATCTCGATGCTGTGCTGTAGCCCAGGCAGGAGCGGCGTGCTATTGGGCCAGCGTCACGATAAACCAGGCCGCCAGCAGCAGCACGAGCTGAACGATCAGCGCTCCCAGCAGGAGCAGCTCAGCCACCAGCCGCGATCGCGGGTAGCTCACGAGCGCCAGCAGCAAGTTGCCGAACCAGGCTCCGGTCGCGATCGCCGGCAGGAGCAGCGTGTAGGTCTTGGCGCGAGTTCCCGCCGTGCCGCCCAGCGGATCGAAGCGGACCGGAACGGTCGCCGGAAGTGTGGGAAAGCGCCAGGTCAGCACCGCCCACAGCACAAGATTCAGCAGCAGACCGATAATCAATAGCCGACGTGTGGTTGCGCCCGCAAAAAAATCGAAGAGCGTCTGCCGGGTGCGAGTCAGGCCCTCGGGCGGCGATTGGATCGTACCAAGCTGGCGGCGCTCCTGTAGCTCACGCCCGAAAAGATCGCGCTCC
The DNA here is from genome assembly GCA_036402055.1 of Herpetosiphonaceae bacterium. Classification (GTDB taxonomy): domain Bacteria; phylum Chloroflexota; class Chloroflexia; order Chloroflexales; family Kallotenuaceae; genus LB3-1. The sequence goes on along the minus strand of DASWTQ010000158.1, from coordinate 3,672 downwards.
GCCACTGCCAGACGATACGCGTAGTGGTAAGTTTCGATCATGATCTGCTGGCTGGGCTGTACACGTCCAAACACAATCACAGGCTTGGCAGTCTGGAGCGGCTGGTCTGCGGCACTGAACGCCATCACCTGATCCAGCGGGATCGTGTAGCGGCTGCCCGGCTGCGAGATATAGATGCCGTTGCGATCCAGCTCGTAGCTCAGCGAGCCGCGCTGAATGCCGAGCCAGACCAGCGCGATCGCCGCCACAAGCCCCGCTAGCGCCGCCAGCGCCCAGCCGAAGGTGCCGAAGCTGATCGGCCATTCTTCAAGCGGCCCCTGGAATACAGCCGTCAGCTGCGTGAAGGCGAAGAAGACCAAGCCCAGGCTTGCGAGAGCGCCCAAGAAGCAAAGTGGTGACAGTGGATCGCGAGGCGCGCGCCAGCGTTTCACAAGACCTCCATAGATGACACGCAAAGGAGCGGGACGGCGCCCGCTCCTTCCACGGTACGGGTAGCGCGGCTAGGGCGTAGTTGTTGCCTCAGGCTGCGTCGTCTCCTCGGCGGGCGCGGTCGTTTCCTCGACCGGCGCTTCGACGGTCGGCGTTGCGGTCGGCGGCGGTGTAATCGTCGCCGCTGCGCGCTTTTCTTCCAGCCACTTGTCGAGCGCCTCGTTGCGGAGCCGATCCAGACGCTCCTGCGGATCTTCCGGGACGCGCTGGATAATGTGCCAGCCGAAGTCGGTACGCACGGGCTGGCTGATCTCGTTGGTCTTCAGCGCCCAGGCCGCATCCACAAATGGCTTGACTAGCGTCTGGCCCTGCTGGCCGACCACGTTGCCCTCACGATCGAACGGATCGAGATCACCGCCGTTAGCCGCCGAGCCGGGATCTTCCGACTTCTCGCGCGCGACTTCCGGGAACGAGTCCGGGTTGGCGACCAGCTGCTGGTAGATCGCGTCGGCCTCGGCTTTGCGCTCGGTAAACTGCTCTTCCAGCTCCTCAGCCGACGGTGTCGGCACAGGCGTTGGCTCAGCCGTCGGTGTCGCATCGGCCTCTGCGGTCGCGGTCGCATCGGCCTCCTCGGTCGCCTCAGGCGTTGGGCTGGGCTTGGGCACCTGAAGCAGAATATGCCGTACCTGGATCGAGGTTGGATTCTCATCCTCTCCGGCCGGAGCTTCGGCCACAAGCGCCTCGCCGATCTTGGTGCGGATCACCTGCTCGCGCAGGCCGTCGCGCATCACCGCAAGCATTTCTTCCTTGGTGGTGTGCGGTTCGCGCTGGCGATCGAGCGCGCCCTCGGGCAGCGAGTCCAGGATGTTGATGTACTCGGTGTAGAGCACATCGACGATCTGGTTGACCTGCTCGGTGGCCTGCGCGGCCTCGGGCGTAGCCGTCGGCAGTGCGGTGGCGGTCGGCGTGGTGGCGGTGGCAGTCGCAGCAGCGCTGGTCGCACCGGCTACCGCCGTCTCAGCAGTGTCGGTCGTGGTATCGGTGCTGGTGATCGGCTCCGCGCTCTCAAGCAGCGAGCCGAACTGCGCCACAACCTGCTGGTCGATCTCGCCTGGCTGCGGATCGATGTTAAACTGCTGCTTGGCGTTCTGCTCAAGAATCTGGCGATCGACCCACTGCTGGATTGTCGGGGCGTCAGGCTCGGTCTGGCGCGAGCGCGACGTGCCGATCTCGGTCAGCTGGACATTGGCCTGTACCACCTGCTCGTCGAACTGGCCGGTCTGGCCGAGGCTCTGATTCGCGCCGAAGAGCTTACTGAACTGCAAGCCCTGAATAATCTGCTGGATCGTGTTGGAGCGAACCAGCGCCTCGTAGTCGCCGCGCGTCAGGGTTGCATTATTGACCGTCTTGATTGTTCTGTTGGGCTCATACAGGCGGTCATAAAGAATGCCGCCGATGATCAGGAGGAGCGCCAGTCCAACGGCACCACCGATCGCAAGCACCACGCGGCGCTGGACGTTGGCCTCGTGCTGTTGCGCCGCGATCTGGCGCCGAGTTGGGCGACGTTCCGGGGATTGAGAAGGACGTGGTCGGTTGCTCATAATTCCTTTTCCAAAGCAACGGACACGGGGCAAATCTGCTCCCGTGCCCGCTCTACGTCGTTCAGCTCAATGCTTGAACCTTCTACACGCGCAGCAAAGACTTAGCCGCGCGTCGGAGCTGCCACGAAGGGCAGCAGCGCGATATGCCGGGCACGTTTGATCGCGGTTGCCAGGCCACGCTGGTGCTTTGCACACGTGCCGGTTCGGCGGCGCGGCAAGATCTTGCCCCGATCGGAGATGAAGCGCTGGAGACGCTTGATGTCTTTGTAGTCGGGCGTGCCGATCTTGTCGGCGCAGAACTGGCAGACCTTGCGCCGCGGCGTGTAGCGGCGGCGGGTCGCGCCACCGGAAACGGTGGTCGCAGCCGAGGCAGGCGTGATGCGCCGGCGGCCCTGGATCGGCTGCGGCTCGTCAAGCTGCTCGTCTTGCAGGTTGGTATCTTCAGCCATTAATGTCACCAATTACCAATTGCCAATACCCAATTACCAATTTATCACTTGTTGGTCACTGATCATTGGTTATTGGTCATGTTTCTAAAAAGGTATATCTTCGTCGCTAAAGCCGCCATGATCTTCGTACGTGCTGCGGCTGCCGCCGCGCGGACCGCCCGCCGAGCGAGCGCCGCCGTACTGGCCGCGATCGCTGCCGAAGTCGTCGCCGGGCTCTGGTCGGCTGCCGGGACGACTTTCGAGAATGATCATGTCGTTGGCGACAATCTCCGTCCGATAGCGTTTTTCACCGGATTGCGCGTCGTCCCAGGAGCGGTTTTGCAGCCGCCCCTCGATATAGACGCGCGCGCCTTTTTGCAAAAATTCGCTACAAATCTCAGCCAATCGATTCCAGGAAACGACGGTGAACCACTCGGTTTCGTCGCGCTGGTTTCCCTCGCTATCGCGCCACTGCCGCGAGATCGCCATACGGAACGTTGTGATCGGCACGCCCTGCTGCGTGTAGCGCAGCTCAGGCTCGGTGCCCAGACGACCGATCAGCATGACCTTATTCAAGTCCTTCGCCATAACCTCTTACCATGCCCAACTATGCGTTGTACGCTGCGATGGTTTGTGCTCGCGGCTGACTCTTCACTGGCGTGCTACTCACCAATGGTGAGAAGATAGCGCATGATCTGCTCAGTCAGCTTCAGATCGCGTTCGATCACGGGAAGCTGCTGTGGCTGGGCTTCGAAGCGATGGAAGACGTAGAAGCCTTCGGTCAGATCCTGACCGCCGTGGCGGATCGCGTAGGCCAGCTTGCGGCGGCCTGAGGGAGCTAGCGTCTCGCCATCTTGAATCGTCGCTCCGGCGTTCGTGATGGAGCTTTGAACCCGGTCGGCGATCGCGGTATATTCCTCATCGCCTCCCACAGTGGGATCGATGATATACATCAGCTCGTAAGTACGTGCGCGCATGTGTGCACCTCCTTTCTATGGAATTAGCCCTGCGAACAAGCAACCGACGGCGCGCTGTGGTCGCCGTCGCAGAGCAGAAAGGTGTTTCATTTCCTGTGCGATTATACCAAAGGTGAGCGGTGGTAGCAAATCGAAGGAGACGGAGAACCTAGAACCGGGTGCCATGCCCAGAGGGCGCCCGGCGAAGAACAAAGCACAACCGAACAAAGAACAAAGAAAAGTACCAAAATCCCCCTC
>DASWTQ010000157.1:0-2346 GCA_036402055.1 Herpetosiphonaceae bacterium | reverse complement strand
AGTATGTCCACTGGCAGGCTGAGCTGCTGGCCGGATCGCGCGGCGATGCATTGTGGCAGTACTGGCGTCAGCAGCTTGGCAGCACATCCACCGGCTCACTGCCGAGCCTGGATCTGCCGCTCGATCATCCGCGTCCGCCCGTGCAAACCTACGCGGGCGCGACCCAGCGCTTCAGCCTGGATTTGCAAACGCGTCAGTCGCTCAAAGCGCTGGCGGCGGGCGAGGGCGCCACGCTCTTCATGATCTGTCTGGCCGCGTTGCAAACCCTGCTGTATCGCTACACCGGCCAGGCGGAGATTCTGGTCGGCTCGCCGACGGCAGGCCGCAACCGGGCGCGCTTCGCCGATACCATCGGCTACTTCGTCAATCCCGTGGTGCTGCGCGCCGAGCCGGCAGCCGATCTGCGCTTCGTCGATCTGCTGCGCCAGGTTCGCCAGACGGTTCTTGACGCGCTGGCGCACCAGGAATATCCGTTTCCGCTGCTGGTGGAGCGCCTCAGCCCGAATCGCGATCTCAGCTGCTCGCCGCTGGTGCAGGTGATGTTTGGCCTGGAAAAAAGCGTGTGGCTGAGCGCGGACGAGCATGCATCGGAGCTGCGGCTGGAGCCGTGCGAGCTGGAGCAACAAACAGTGCAGTTTGATCTTGAGCTGATGCTCACAGAGCAGGCCAGCTCGCTCGACGGCGCGCTGCACTACAACACAGATCTTTTTGAGCCGGACCCCATCAGCCGGCTGATCGGGCATTACCAGACCCTGCTTCAGGCGATTGTCGCACAGCCGGATCAGCGCCTGGGCCTGCTGCCGCTTCTGACGCCGGCCGAGCACCAGAACCAGCGCCGTTGGAACGACACCGCGCTGACCGTGCCGCAGGAGCGCTGTGTACATGAGCTGTTCGAGGCGCACGTCGCGCGCACACCCGAGGCTGCGGCGCTGGTATTCGCCTCGGGTACTCGTGAGCGGGTGACGCTGAGCTACGCCGAGCTGGACGAGCGATCCAATCGCCTCGCGCACCACCTCCGCAGTCTGGGCGTCGGGCCGGATGTGCCGGTCGGCGTGTATCTGTCGCGCTCGCCGGAGTTTGTGATCGCGGCGCTGGGCGTGCTCAAAGCGGGCGGCGCCTACCTGCCGATCGACCCAGCCACGCCCGGCGAGCGCATCCAGTTTATGCTCGCCGACGCGCAGGCTCCGATCCTGCTTACCCGGCAAGCGCTGCCGCCGATCCCGGCATCGTCGGCGCTGCACGTCGTGGCGCTTGACGCCGACTGGCCGATCATCGCCGCTTACCCGCCGGCACAGCCGCCGCGCCGAGTCACAGCGGACAACCTGGCCTATGTGATCTATACCTCTGGATCGACGGGCGTGCCTAAAGGCGTCGAAGTCAGTCACCGCAGCGCGGCCAATCTGATCACCTGGCACCAGCAGACCTATGAGCTGGCGCCCACGGATCGGGCCTCGCTGCTGGCCGGTCTGGCTTTTGATGCGGCGGTGTGGGAGCTGTGGCCGTATCTCGCCGCCGGCGCAAGTGTGTACATGCCCACTGAAGAAACGCGGGGCTCGCCACCGGCGTTGATCGCATGGCTGGCCGATCAGGCGATCACGCTGTGCTTCATGCCGACGCCGCTGGCCGAGGCGGTGATCGCCGAGCCGGACGCGGCCCGGCTGCCGGTACGCGCGCTGCTCACCGGCGGCGACTCGCTGCATCCCTTTGACTGGTCCAGGCTGCCCTACCCGATCGTCAATCACTACGGCCCCACCGAAAACACCGTCGTCGCGACCTGCGGCGTTGCAACCGGCGACAGCGTCACGTTGCCCACGATTGGCCGTCCGATCGCCAACACGCAGATCCATCTCCTCGACGCGCAGCAGCAGCCCGTACCGGTCGGCGTGCCTGGCGAGCTGTACATCGGCGGTGTCCAGCTGGCGCGTGGCTATCGTAATCGGCCCGCGCTGACCGCCGAGCGCTTCCTCCCCGATCCGTTCTCCGAAACTCCTGGCGCGCGACTCTACCGCACCGGCGATCGGGCGCGCTATCGAGCGGACGGATCGATCGAGTTTCTTGGCCGCACCGACGATCAGGTCAAGCTGCGCGGCTCTCGCGTCGAGCTGGGCGAGATCGAAGCCTCGCTGCGCCAGCATCCTGACGTGCGTGACGCCGTAGTGCTGCTGCGTGAGGACCGGCCGGGCGATCGACGGCTGGTAGCATATGTCGTGGAGAAGAACCTAGAACCTAGAACCAAGAACCTACGGAACAAAGGGACAAAGGAACAAGAGAACAAAGAACAAACAAACAAAGAACAAAAAAGTACCACTTCTCCCCCTTCTCCTGTCGCAACCGAGGCGGAAGCCC
>DASWTQ010000156.1:0-4633 GCA_036402055.1 Herpetosiphonaceae bacterium | reverse complement strand
GAAGATCAATTGATCAGGAAAGAATACGTGGATCTGGAAGGAGCGGAGGCGCGCTGAGACGATCCCGGACGCCGGCATAGGAGCGTAAGGCGTGATACGCTCCCACAGCAAGGAATAAATCTACCACTCGTAGGGGCACGTCGGTGACGTGCCCTGGACACGCGGGTACCCTCTGGGTGGGCGTGTCCCTACGGATCAATCAAGATGCTCGTTGCTCTAGTGTGCTCGGGAGCTGACCTCGCCGTCGCCGAGCTGGCGCGATGAAACCAGCGGCGCTGACGGCACAGCCGCAGTCTTGCGCCGGAACACACGCTCCACGACGCCGTTGACGATCGCCACGCCAATCATCACGATCACCAGCGCGCCTATGACACGCGTCGTGATCGTCTCGCCCAGCACCCAGCCCCAGAAAAGCCCACAGATCGGCAGGAGATAGGTGACCTGTGTGGTTCGCGTCGCGCCGACCTCCTCCATGAGCTGGAAGTAGAGCAGCATCGCGATGGCGGTTCCCAGCACACTCAGCGTCAGCAGCGAGAGCAGCGCCGTCACCGAGGGCGAGAGCGTGCGCCACGGCTGCTCGACCGTGACGATCAGCGGCACCGTCCAGAGCGAGCCGAAGAGCATCTGCCCGGTCGCGAGCTGCATCGCGCTCAGATTTTTGAGCCGGCTGCGCGCCCAGGTGTTGCTGACGCCATAGCAGAACGCCGCGAAAACACAGGCCAGCTCAGCCGGAACATAGCGTTTGCCCGTGTTGAGCGCGCCCTCGGTAAACGAGCCCGAGAACAGATAAACAATGCCTAGAAAGCCAACCACAATACCCATCGAGCGCAGCAGCGACAAACGCTCTTCGCGAACAAAAATCGAGACCAGAATCACCGTCCACAGCGGCGTCGTCGCGTTGTAGATCGAGGCGAGATTACTGTCGATGCGCACGCCGCTCCAGGAGAACAAAAAGTAGGGCAGCGCCGCGTTCAACAACCCAATGACCGCCAGCCCGCGCCATTGCGACCAGGCAAACGAACCGCCCTGCTGTTTCAGTACGCCATACATCAGCAGAGCGGCAAGGCCAAGACGAATTCCAACTAAGGTTAACGGTGGAAAATTGTAGGGAGCGAGGGGTGTTTGAACCGCCAGTTTGATAAAAACGAACGAAGCTCCCCAGATCAGCGCAACCACAATCAATATTGCCAAATGTTTCGGTCGCATGGTGCCTCAATCAGCCATCAGGCTCACACATTTTTGAATCGCCAGACGATTCTTACCTTGTGTCGTACTGTACCACTTTTTACCGAATATTAACATTAGACTTATGACTACTTCGCGGCAGGATTAACGTGGGTGCCCGACCGTTACCAGCGATACTAAGCGCACTTGGGCTCTTCACTGACCGCGACAAACTCCATTGTCTGTCGTGGCCGGGTTTGACTATCGAGCACGCCGCACAGCCGCAAGCCCCACTGCACCGCCGGCCCGATCCCGAGCGCAAACATAATTGTTCCGGCACCGATCGGCCCGCCCATAAGCCAGCCACAGCCCAACACCGCCATCTCGATCAGCGTGCGCACCCGCCGGATCGGCCAGCCTGTGCGCTGGCTGAGGCCAACCATCAGGCCGTCGCGCGGACCTTTGCCCAGCCCGGCCGCGATATACACGCCTGTCGTCAGGCCGCACAGCACGATCCCGCCGACATGAAACGCCACCGCCCAACGCCAATCGGCTACCGTAGGAATCAGCGGCTGTAGCGTGTCGAGAAAGATGCTGATGCCGATCATATTGGCAAGCGTGCCGATTCCCGGACGAATGCTGATCAGCCACGAGCCTGCGACGATCAGCAGGCCACACACGATATTCGCCGCTCCAACACTCATGCCGGTCAGATAGTTCAGCCCGACATGGAACGAATCCCACGGTCCCAGGCCCAGCCCGCTGGCGATCATCAGACGCACGCCCAGCGCGTAGCCGAAGAGGCCGATCACGAACTGGCCCCAGGCACTTACGATATGCCCATATCTCCGAAACATCATACACCTTTTTTTACCAATAATGACATTACATAGTTCGTCTAATTTTCGTCTAAATTGCCAGCTGCTGCATAACGCTCAGATCCAGGTTGCCGCCGCAGAGCAGCGACATGACCTTGCGCTCTTTGATCGCGACCTTGCCGGTGAGCGCGGCAGCCGTCGAAAGCGCGCCGGTCGGCTCTACGACTTGTTTGGTACGCGTCATGATCAGCGCCAGCGTCTGCATAATCTCGTCTTCGCCGACGGTCACAATCTCGTCGACCAGCGAGCGCATGATCGCAAAAGGCAGCTTGCCGATCGCAGGTGTGGCCACGCCATCCGCTACGGTTCGCGGCTGCGGAATCCGCACGATCGTATCCGCCGCCAGTGATTGCCGCGCATCGTCGGCTACGGCCGGCTCCACGCCGATCACCTGAGCGTGTGGCAGCAATCCTTTGATCGCGATCGACATGCCCGAGATCAGACCGCCGCCGCCGACCGGAATCAGCGCGATCTCCAGCTCGGGCCACTCCGCCACAATCTCCAGGCCGATCGTGCCCTGGCCGGCGATCACCTGCGGATCGTCGAAGGGCGGCACCAGGATTGAGTCGCGCTCCTCGGCAATCTGCCGCGCGATCGCCTCGCGGTCTTCGCTGTGACGATCGTAGAGCACAATCGTCGCGCCGTAGTCGCGGGTGGCCTCCAGCTTGGCGCGCGGCGCATCGCTCGGCATCACAATCGTTGCCCGGCAGCCGGTCAGACGCGCCGCCAGCGCCACGCCCTGCGCGTGATTGCCCGACGAAAACGCGACGATCCCGCGCCGGCGCTCGGCCTCGCTCAGCGACAGCAGCTTATTCAGCGCGCCGCGCAGCTTAAACGATCCACTGCGCTGCATATGCTCGGCCTTGAGCCGCAGCTCGCTGCCAGTCAGCCTGCTCAGCGTCGCCGACTGAAGCAGCGGCGTGTGGTGAATATACGGCTCGATCCGCTCGGCCGCCGCGCGCACATCGTCCAGCGTCACCGGCAGTGTTTGTTCGATAGTCTGGCTCATAGCATTACCCACAGATTGCAAAAGCTCGAATCGGAAACGACGTGCCGCCCTCGATCGCGGGAGGCACCGCAAAAAAACGAAAGCCGCCCGGAGGCAGCTCATCCAGGCCGCGCAGATGCTCGACAATCGGTATTCCGGCCGCCAGCAAGATCGTATGCGCGGGCCGCTCGCCGTCGCTCATGTTGTCGATATTGGCGCAGTCGATGCCAACCAGCGTAGCCTGAGCGCGGACCAGGAAGCGGCAGGCGTCGGCGGTGAGAAACGGCCCCGAGCGGAAATAATCGCCGGAGCCCCAGCGATCTGACCAGTCGGTGCGCACCAGCACAGCCTTGCCTGCCAGATCCACGCCGCTAAACACCTCCGGCCCGATCGCACCCTCACGCAGCGCCGTGACCACCACGCCCGAAAGATCGGCCAGCTTTTCCAGCGCCAGCTCGGCCAGATCCGCGCCCTGACGATGCCGGTGAAACGGCGCGTCGACGTAGGTTCCAGTGTTGCCGCCCAGCTCATAGCTCGCGATCTGAAACGTCGTGCCGGGAGCGTAGGTCGCGTGGCGGGCGCTCTCGTCGTGGCTCAAAAAGGTATGAAACTGCGGCACCGGCAGGCCGGGATACGCCGGCATTCCGGGAGCCAGCCGGTGACTCAGATCGATGAAAGTTGCCATAGCTCCTCTTCTCACTTACTCGGAAACCGGCGCAGGCGCTGCTGTCCGCGTCATCTGCATGTAGCGATCGGGCTCTGCCAGGCCCACAAAGCCGAACTGGCTGTACAATCCTTGCGCGTCACGAGTGATCAGCAGCCAGCGCCGCACACTCTGCACCTCGGGATGCGCCAGCATCGACTCGACCAGCCACTTACCGAGGCCGTGTCCGCGATAGCTGTCGGCGATGATTACGTCACACAGATACGCAAAGACCGTGTAATCGGTAACCAGCCGCGCAAAGCCGATCTGCTGGTCGCCGTCGTAGACACCAAAGACCAGCGAATGCTCGATCGAGCGGCGGATCAGCTCCATTGGCCGATCGGGAGCCCAGTATGAGGTACCGAGCAGCTCAGCGATCGTTTCAAGATTCAGCAGCGCTTTGTCGGTGCTGATTAGAAAATTGTCGCGGCGCCAGGAGTGGATCATTGCTGCCTCGCAGCGCCGGGATCGCCGGGCTCGGGCAGCCAGAACGTACCCTCGGCAACCGGCACCACCTGCCCGCCAATCCAGATGTCGCGTATCACGTCCCCCTCTGTCGTGACCTCGATCGTGATGAAGCTGGGCCGGCCGATCTCCAGGCCCTGCTCGCTGACGATGCGGGTTTTGGCAGTGACCGGAACCAGGCCGTAGCGCACGAGATACGCGCCCAGCGGTCCACTTGCGCCGCCGGTCGCCGGATCTTCCGCGATCGCGAAGGTGTGCGGCGCGAACATCCGGCTGTGAACCGTGCTTGTGGCATGCTCGGTCTCCGTGCTGAGCGCAAACACCGAGATCGGCTCGTCGCCGAAGAGCGGCAGCAGCGGCTTAGGATCGAACTGGATGCGGCGCGCGGCCTCAAGATTGCGGATCGGCACGAACAGGAAGGGCACGCCGGTCGAG
>DASWTQ010000155.1:0-38573 GCA_036402055.1 Herpetosiphonaceae bacterium | reverse complement strand
GATTGATCGTCGTCGCTGGTGGCGGTGACGGCTGCCGGAACCACGTAGCCGACCAGCCGCGCATCGCCGGGCAGATCCGTGCGTGGGATCACGGCAGTGTCACGAATCGCGGGATGCTCGTTGAGCACGGCTTCGATCTCGCCCAGCTCGATGCGGAACCCCCGGATTTTGACCTGCTGATCGATGCGACCCAGGAATTCGAGCGTGCCGTCGGGTAGATAGCGCGCCAGGTCGCCTGAGCGATACCAGCGCTGACCATCCAGCTCGACAAATTTTTCCGCCGTCAGCTCGGGGCGGTTGAGATAGCCGCGCGTCACGCTTGCGCCGCCGATATACAACTCGCCCGCCACGCCGATCGGCACCAGCTGCCCGTGCGGATCGTAAAGCCGCAGCGTGCTGTTGCGCATGGGCTGGCCGATCAGATGCTTGTTCAGGATCTGCTCCGGCTGCACCGCATGCGTCGCGCAGATGATCGTGGCCTCGGTCGGGCCGTAGAGAATATTGATCCGCGCCTGAGGAAATGCGTCGTGGATCTCGGCCAGCAGATCGGGCGCGACCGCATCGCCGCCGACAAAGACCTGGCGCATCGTGCTGTAGCGCTGTTGCAGATCGTTGTCGCGAATAAAGCCGGCGATCTGGCGCATCAGGCTGGGCAGCGTATGCAGCACCGTGATCGATTCCAACGTGCGCGCAAAGCCCGGCAGATCCAGGATCTGCTGTTTGGTCAGGAGCACCGCGCTACCGCCGGCCAGCAGCGGGCAGAACAGCTCAAAGAGCGCAATATCAAACGAGAACGAGGCGATGCACGGCATGCGATCGCGGCTCGTGAACGCGAAGGCGGCCTGGCTGGCGCTCAAGGTGTTGGCCAGCTGTTGGTGCTCGACTATCACACCCTTGGGCAGGCCGGTCGAGCCCGAGGTATAGATTACGTAGGCCAGCGTGTCGGCGCTGAGCGCGATCTCGGGATTCCCCTCCGGCCACGCCGCGATCGCAGCTTGGTCGCGATCGAGATACACAGTTTGGGACGCTGTCAGCTGCGTGCTCAGCACTTGTTTTGTCACGAGGATCGCAACGTCGGCGTCGGACAGCATCCATTCGAGCCGATCGCGGGGATACTCGGGATCGAGCGGCACGTAGGCCGCACCCGCTTTGAGAATGCCCAGCAGCCCGACGACCAGATCCGGCGATCGATCGACGCACAGGCCGATGCGTACGCCCGGCGCGGCTCCCAGCGCGTGCAGATGATGAGCGAGCTGGTTGGCCTGGGCGTTCAGCGCGGCATAGCTCAGCTGCTCCACCCGCTCGCGGGTACCCGCGCCGATCAACGCGATCGCGTCCGGCGTGCGGGCTGCCTGCGCCGCGAATAGATCCGGCACCCAGCGCTGTGCGAGCGGAGCGACGGTGTTGTTCCAGGCGGCGAGCTGCTCCTGCTCGGACGCGGTTAAGAGCGGCAAGGCGGTGATAGGCTGCTCGGGAGCGCCGGCCATCGCGGCCAGCACCGTGCTGAAATGCCCGATCAGCCGCGCGATCGTCGATTCGTCGAAGAGATCGGTGTTGTACTCCAGGATGCCGCCGATGCCGTTTGGCCCCTCGCCCATGAACACCGACAGATCGAAGGTTGCGGTGCGGCTGGTGACCTCAAGCGAGCGCAGTTGCAATTCGGGCAGCTCCGTGATCTCCAGCGGCGCGTTCTGGAGCGCGAAGCCAACCTGGAAGAGCGGATTGTAGCTCAGGCTGCGCTCCGGCTGTAGCTCTTCGACCAGCATCTCGAACGGCAGATCTTGATGCGCGTAGGCGCTCAAAGAAACATCGCGCACTTGCCGCAGCAGCTGTCGCACCGTTGGCGTGCCCGAGAGATCGGTGCGCAGCACCAGCATGTTGACGAAGAAGCCGATCAGATCTTCCAGCTCGCTGCGGGTGCGGTTGGCGATCGGCGAGCCCACCGCGATGTCAGTCTGACCGCTGTAGCGCGCCATGAGGATCTGAAACCCGGCCAGCAGCGTCATGAACAGCGTGACATCTTCTTGCTGGCTCAGCCGCAGCAGCGCCGCGCTTAGCTCTGGCGTCAGCTCAAAGGATCGAGTTGCGCCACGGAACGAGAGCACCGGCGGACGCGGCCGGTCGGTCGGCAGCTCAAGCACCGTCAGATTGGCCAGCTGCTGTTTCCAGTAGTCGATCTGGCTCTGGAGCACGTCGCCCTGGAGCCAGTCGCGCTGCCAGACCGCAAAGTCGGCGTACTGAATCGGCAACGGCGCGAGCGGCGGCACGATCTGCTCGTCCTGCGCTACCACGTGGGCGCGGTAGAAGGCAAAAAGATCGCGCACCATCACGCCCATCGACCAGCCGTCGCTGATGATATGGTGCAGCGTCAGCACCACAATCTGGCGATCCTGCTCAAGCTGGAAGAGCTTCGCCCGGATCAGCGGCCCGCGTTCGAGATCGAAGGGCCGGCCGACTTCCTCGGCGGCGAAACGCAGCGCTTCGGACTCGCGATCGGCGGCGGGCAGATCCCGCAGGTCGATCGTCGGCAGCGCGATCGTCAGCTCCGGCGCGATCACCTGCACCGGCTGGTTGTCGAGCAGCGCAAAAGTGGTGCGCATCGACTCGTGGCGGGCGATCATCGCGTTGAGGCTGCGCTCGACGGCCGCGCGATCCAGGCGTCCGGTCAGCTCCAGGACGACGTGCATGTTGTAGAACGGGTTGCCCGGCTCCAGCTGATCCAGGAACCAGAGCCGCTGCTGCGCGAACGAGAGCGACAGCGCGCCATCGCGGGGAACCGGCCGCAGCTCGGGCATCGACCAGCGCTGAGCGCCCTGGCGCGCCGCCTCGATGCGTTGGCTCATCCCGGCGATCGTCGGCTTCTCGAAGAGCGCGCGCAGCGGAATCTCGATCTCAAGCGTGTCGCGCAGACGCGAGACGACTTGAGTCGCCAGCAGCGAGTGGCCGCCGCGATCGAAGAAGTTGTCGTGAATACCGATGCGCTCGACGTTCAGCACGCCCTGCCAGATCGCGGCGATCGTGCGCTCAAGCGCGGTCGTCGGCGCGACGTATTCAGCATCAGAGGCATACTTGTCGGGTCGGGGCAGCGCCCGCCGATCGAGCTTGCCGCTGCCGGTGAGCGGTAGCTCGTCCAGCACCACAAACGCGCTCGGGATCATGTACTCGGGCAGGTTCTCGGCGAGAAGCGCGCGCAACGAAGAACCTAGAACCGGGTGCCCTCCGGGCGACTTAGAACCGGCTTCGCCCTCACCCCCTTGGTTCTTGGTTCTTGGTTCTTGGTTCTCTTGTTCCTTTGTTCTTTTATTCTTTTGTTCTTCCGTCACGTACGCCACCAGCCGCCTATTTCCCGGCTCGTCTTCGCGCAGCAGCACCACGGCCTCGCGCACCAGATCGGAGCGCAGGATCGCGGCCTCGATCTCGCCCAGCTCGATGCGGAAGCCGCGCAGCTTGACCTGATGATCCACACGGCCCAGAAACTCGATGTTGCCGTCGGGCAGGTAGCGCGCCAGGTCGCCGGTGCGATACAGCCGCGCGCCAGGGATGGTGGCGAACGGATCGGGCAGGAATTTTTCGGCAGTCAGATCCGGCCGCTCGTGGTAGCCGCGCGCCAGCAGTGGACCACCCAGGTACAGCTCGCCGGTCACGCCCAGCGGCGCAGGCTGTCCATGCTGATCCAGAATGTAGGCCGAGCGCTCGCCGACCGGACGACCGATCGGGATGTTGATCCGCTCGCCGCCCGCGTACTCGGTCCCGGTAACATGACAGGTTGTCGCCGTAATCGTGGTCTCGGTGGGGCCGTACGCGTTGATCAGCCGCAGATGCCGGAACCCGGTCTGCTGCCAGCTCTGCACCACATCCGCCGTCAACGCCTCCGCGCCGGTCACCACCATGCGCAGCGACGGCGGTGGCGCCGAGTCGCCCAGGGTTTCGATCCAGGCGCGGAAGAAGATCAGCGGAATATTCGCGATCGTGATCCCCAGGTCGCGGATCACGCCGGTAAAGTCGGCCGGGCTCCACAGCTCAGCATCACGCACGACGCTGCACGCGCCGGACCTGAGCGGCAGCAGAATCTGCTCGACCGAGACGTCGAAGCTAGGCGACATAAACAGCGTCTCGCGGTCCTCGGTGGTGACCTCATAGAGCTGCTGCATCACGGGCACATGCCGGGCAGTCGCCGCGTGCGAAACGCCGACGCCCTTAGGACGGCCGGTCGAGCCCGAGGTGTAGATCAGATACGCCAGATGCTCGGGGTGGATCGAGGAGCGCGGCGGCGTCTCGGGCTCGGTCGCGATCTGCTCCCAGTCGGCCTGGAGATCGAGGCAGCGTGCCGCCGGATACGACAGCCGCGCCTGGGTCTCAGGATGGGCGATCAGCAAGGCCGCGCGGGTATCGTCGAGCATGAAGCGCAGTCGATCGGTGGGATACTCGGGATCGAGCGGCAGGTAGGTGCCGCCCGCCTTGAGAATACCCAGCATCGCGACAAACAGCTCGATCGAGCGGTGGAGACACACGCCCACCACAAGCTCTGGCTTGATGCCGCGCCGGCGCAGATGCTGGGCCAGCTGATTCGCGCGTCGATCCAGCTCGGCGTAGGTGATCTGCTCGCCACCATGGAGCACCGCGATCGCCGCTGGTGTGCGGGCTGCTTGCTCGGCGATCTGCTCATGAATCCAGCGCTCCGGCGTGCGCTCGATCGGCGTGGCATTCCAGTCGTGGAGGAGCTGCCGGCGCTCGGCGGGCGTGAGCAGCGGCAGCTGCGCGATGCGCCCGTTGGGATTGGCCACAATGCCACGCAGCAGGATCGTCAGGTGCTCCATCATGCGCTCGATCGTGGCGGTCTCGAACAGATCCGTGCTGTATTGCAGATCCAGCCGCAGCTGCGCGTCCTGCTCGACAGCGTTCAGCGCCAGATCCAGCTTGGCGACCGATTCCTCAAACGCGAGCGGTCGCAGCGTCAGGCCGGGCAGCTCCAATGCCTGCATCGGCGCGTTTTGCAGCGCAAACATCACCTGCACCAGCGGCTGGCGGCTCAGATCGCGAACCGGGTGGAGCGCGTCGATCAGCTGCTCAAAGGGCAGATCTTGATGCGTAAAGGCGTCCAGCGTCGTGGTGCGATTCTGTGCCAGCAGCTCGGCGAAAGTCGGATTGCCCGCAAGGTTGCCGCGCAGAGCCAGCGTATTGATGAAGAAGCCGATCAAGCTTTCCAGCTCTTTGTGCGTCCGCCCCGCGATCGGCGTGCCGACCACGATCTGCTCCTGGCCGGTGTGCCGTGCCAGCACGATCTGCAAGGCCGTCAGCAGCGTCATAAACAACGTCGCGCCGTAGCGCTGGCTGAGAGCTTTGAGATCGGCGGTGAGACGCGCATCCAGCAGCGCGGTGACTGTCGCGCCCTGAAAGCTTTGCACAGCCGGTCGCGGCCGATCGATCGGCAGATCCAGGAACATCGGCGCGTCGGCCAGCTGTCGCCGCCAGTAGTCGAGCAGCCGATCGAGGTGGCCGCCGCTGGTTTCGGGGCTGAGCCGCTGACGCTGCCAGACGGCGTAGTCGGCATACTGGATCGGCAGCGGCGGCAGGGCTTCGGCGTCACCGCCCGCGACATAGAGCGTGGTCAACTCACGGATGAAGACGCCCATCGACCAGCCGTCGGAGATGATGTGATGCATCGTGACCAGCAGCACGTGCTCGTCGGCAGCGCGGCGCAGCAGCACGATCCGCAGCAGCGGTCCATGCGCCAGATCAAAGGGCTGCTGCGCCTCGGCAAAGGCCAGCCGCCGCACCTCGGTCAGCTGCGCGTCGGACGTCAAAGCTCCCAGATCGTGGAGCGGAATTGTGAGCGGCTCAGGCGCAGAGATTCGCTGGATCGGCTGGCTGTCGCCTGCCTCGGGTACTTGCTGGGTGAAGGTGGTACGCAGGCTCTCGTGACGGGCGACCAGCGCCGTAAAGCTGCGCTCCAGGCGGGCAATATCGAGCGGCCCGCTCAGCGCGATCGCCTCGTGGATGTTGTAGGCGGGGCTGTTGGGCTGTAGCTGATCGAGAAACCAGAGCCGCTGCTGCGCAAAGGAGAGCGGCAGAGCGCCATCGCGGGGCAGCGGTCGCGGCCCTGCATCGCCGGAGCCGTTCTCGTGCTGGAGCGCTGCCAGAATCTCGGCCTTGCGCTCGGCGATCGCGGCGTGAAGCTCGGGTGTTAGCTTTGCGCCGGAGCCGCGATAGCGCAGCCGGTCGCCTTCTACTCGAAATTTTATTCCCTGACCCTGAAGCATCGTGAGGAACTCGGCGACGGTCATCTCTCCCATCATTCTTCCTTTATCGTAGGTTCAGCAGCTGGTATCGATCGACATACAACGGGTTGCACCGTCAGCACTCAGATATGGAGCAAGCAGGGAATGGCCGGGCTCTACGCGTAGGGTTATAGATGAGTCCCTTTGAGATCGTCGAAACGTGTGAGCTTAACACCGGACTCCAGAATCGGCGGGCTACGAGCAAGGATTAGCCTTGCGCGCAGCCCAAGTGCCACACATAGGAGCTTGGATAGATTGAACAGTGGTTTGGCTTCGTGCAGGCAAAACAAGCGGTGTCATGGGTATTGCAGGTATCCATTAGCCAATACTGCATACATTCGCTGGGTGTAGTGTACTGATCTATCTCGCATCATGGTGCGATTTTGTTAAAAACCATTATAACATGCCTATTATGTGCTCGTCCTCGAACAAAAGAACTACAGCAGGTAAACCTCTTCGCGTCACGTTTCGAGGCTGGCCGGCTGCGGTCAGACCAGCCGCTGCGCATCGTTGGCGATCGTAATCTGCTGGATCTGGTTGCTGCCCTCGATGATCTCCATGATCTTGGCATCGCGAAAATAGCGCTGGACCGGATAGTCGGGGCTACATCCGTTCGCGCCATGGATCTGCACCGCGTCGATCGCGGCCTGCATCGCGTGGGTGGAGGCAAAATACTTGGCCATCCAGGTCTGGATCACGGTCTCGGGATCGGCCGTGTCTTTGAGGAAGCCGGCCTGATAGCAGAGCAGCCGCGCGGCCTCGTGGTTGACGCGCATGTTGGCGATCATCTGCTGAATCAGCTGATGCTCTTTGAGCGGAGCGCCGAACTGCTCGCGGCTGCTGGTGTAGGCCAGCGATGCCTCAAGGCAGGCCTGGATGATCCCGACGCTGCCCCAGGCCACACTGTAGCGACCGATGTCGAGCGCGCTGGTGGCTACCAGTGCCAGACCAAAGCCTAGCCCACCGATGCGCTGTGTCTTGGGGATCTCGCAGTTGGTCAGCGTCAGCTCGGCCAGCATCGAGGCGCGCGTACCCAGCATGCCGCGAATCGGCTTGATCTCCAGGCCCGGCGTGTCGCGCTCGACCAGAAACGCAGCCGGCTTGCCGTCGCTAGTGGCAAAGATCAGGAACAGATCCGCGATCTGACCGTAGGTGGTCCATTTTTTGTGGCCGTTGAGAATAAAGCTCTCGCCGCTAGCCACAGCGCTGGTCTGAATCCGCGCGGCATCGCTGCCGGCTCCCGGCTCCGAAAGGCCGAACGCGCCGATCTTTTCGCCGGAGACCAGCGGCGGCAGCCAGCGCGCCTTGTGCTCGCGCGAGCCCCACTTGTCGATCGTGAAGGCGACCATGCTGTGGACGGTCAGCAGGCTGCGCAGCGACGAGCAGCCCCGGCCGATCGCGCCGTGCAGCAGGCCAAGCGTGATAAAATCACTGCCGGTGCCGCCGCGCTCAGCGGGCACTACCGTGCCGAGATAGCCCTGGCGCGCCATCAGGGTGACGATCTCCGGCGGTGTGTGCTCGGCCTGATCCCAGGCGTCGGCGTGGGGCAGAACGTGCTCGTCGACAAAGGCGGTGTATCCGGCGAGGGCTTCCTGCTGCTGCGAAGTGAGTTTGAGCTGCATACGATCCTTCCAAGCGTGGATGGTGCGGTTGCGATTGTATCATGGTAGCAGATCCTGGACGGCGCCGCGCTTCAGAGTGAAGGCCGGGCGTGACGACCGCGCTGCCGACAGGTTTTAGGCAAGGGAGTATCCATGAGTGAGCCACAGGTGACGACGAAGGCGGAGCTGCTGGCGGCGATCGAGCGGAGCTGGAGCCGCTTCGACGCCGCGCTTGAGCAGCTGAGCGAAGATCAACTATTGATCCCGACCGATGCGCAGGGCTGGACAGGCAAAGATCATCTGGTCCATATCAGCGTGTGGGAGCGCTCGATGGTCTTCTTCTTACAGCGCAAGCCCCGGCATGAGGCGCTGGGCGTCGATCAGGAGCTGTATGTGCAGGGCGGCGACGACGCGATCAATGCAGTGATCGTGGGGCAGCGCAAAGATCTGCCGCTGGCCGAGGTTCTGGCTGAGCTGCGCGCCACACATCGCGAGCTGCTGGCCCTGCTTGAGCCGCTCACCGACGCCGATCTGCATCAGCCTTATCGCTTCTACCAGCCCGACGAGCCCGGCGATCGCTACTACTGGGACGAGCAGCCGGATGGCCCGCCGGCGATCGCGCTGCTGTATGGGAACGCCGCCCAGCATGTCGCGGATCATACCGAGTGGATCGAAACGCTGGTGGGCAGCGCTAACTCATAGCCAGGCGCGTAGATGGAGGAATCGTCATGGCCGCTCACCATGCACGCGCCTGGGAAACTGTGCGACGAAGGCGACCATGACGAGGTACAGCTAGCTCAGTTGTGGGTGAGTGTGGCAGTCCAGCGGAGTTGTCCGGCGGTTGTATCGTCAACCGCCAGCGCGCCACCGGCACCGAAATTCGGCGGTCGCACCACGATGTCCAGCGATCCGTAGCCTGATAATCCAAGCCGTCCATCGTTGTAGTGATAGGCGATCAGCCGTCCCCAGCCTGCGGTATTGCCGCCTGACCAGGTCGGGGCTACGCTCCACTGCGGGCTCGAATTGAAGGTGCGCAACGTCCATGTCGGGCTAAAGCTGCTGTATGACGTAGAGGCGATCGCCCGATCCTCGGTGGACGTAAATGTTTCGCAGTTTGTCGGCAGAAGCTCGTACACGTTGCCGGAGATCGATACACATGCGGGATTGGTTGCCGGCCCAAGCGTGACGGGCACGGTTGAGGAGACCGCAACTTTCGAGAAGCTATTGCTGCGGACCTGCTGGGCGGTATAGCCAAAGCGCGAGTTGCAATTCGTGTACGGTGGACAGGCGCGATTGACCTGGAGCAAGAGCCCGCCCGCATCGCCTTGAATGTACGTTGTCGCCGATGCCTGCGTTGTTTGCACACCGCCAAGCGCAGTATGAATCTGAAACTGATTAGGGAATAAGAAGTACGCTGTATAAAAGCGTAGCTGCCGCTGGCTGCCGGTTACCGGATCGATATAGGTATAGCTGTTGTTTCCGTCGACGAGACGGCTGCGATACGAGGCAACAACCTGACTGGCGCTCGGCGTGATGCCTGAGGCGTCGGCGGGACTATTCCGGTAGGTGTAGAAATTCAGGCCCGGCTGCCGCCAGATCTCGACGTGGAGGCCTTTATAGCCATTGGCCTGGGGATTGTTGGCCCCAAAAAAGCCCTGGACAACCTGTACCAGACTGCGCAGCCCGGTGCCACCAGGAACATTGTAGTACGGCTCGTACCACTGGTTTTGAGCAGGCGCAGGAGCGCCCGCCGCGTCAACCGGCCAGAGACCGCGCAGAATTCCAGGCGCGGTGGTTTGATCGATCCAGATCACCCACTGGCTATTTGCCATGTACAGATCCGTGGAGCGCAGCTGGGCCAGACCAGGATTCGTGTACGTCAGGTGGGCCGCGTCAGTGTTCGATAGAATGTTATTGATCGCAGCAGTAGAGGCGGGAGAACAGTTATATAGCGTAAACAGGCCCTTTGAGGTGTCGTTGCGCAGATAAAAATTTTCGGCTCGGCATGTGGAAGTTTGCGCCTGCGAAACACCGGGGATCAGCTGAATGATCATGAACAGGATAGCGATCAAGAGCGCGAGCGGAACGTGAGTCGGGCGAACGACGCGTCGGTGTTTTGCAGGTAAGCTGGCTGGGCGGGCAAGAGATAGGTGGTTCATGAACACTGCCTCCCTTTGGTGGACGTGTTTTAGCATCGCCGATGGCGCGAGAATGGTCTTTGCCGCGTGTACGGTAGGCATCGCGGCAAGTTGGGCCGGGTGTTTGGTGGAGATTGCGCGCCAGCTATCGGCTATGATCGAGCAAGGCGCGCCTGCACCGCCGAGTGTACGAGGATGGATGCGACCAAAAGCAGAAGTCTAAGGGTATTATATTAACTATTGTATACCATTAGTCAGGTTTGGTATCAAGACTCGGTCTTCACTTTATCATCGCAACATTTCCAAAAATGTTAGCCGATAGCTGATAACAACTTATTCTTGACAGATCCACGGTTGTCAGCCAAAATGTGAGCACGGACAGTACACTCCTGAACGCGCTCATACGGACGCACCTGACCTGATCCTCTAAATTCAACAAATCTCGCTACGCCACGGTCGGCGTGTTTGTCGACCTCCCTATAGTCATACCGTGTGGCATAGCCAGTATTGAGATACACCTCATCGGGCGTTAAGGTAAGCCAATGCGCGTACCGTGCATACGCGCATCACCTGTACCGCAATGCTTTGATTCCCGCTACCCGTGAAGGTTCCTTCTATAACTTAAGGAGACCAGTTCAATGCACATCACAGACACGCACATCCAGTTCTACGAGGACAATGGCTATCTGCTTTTGCCTGAGTTCTACTCGCGTGCCGAAGTTGCCGCTATGCATGTCGAGCTGCCGGTGCTCTTTGCCGAAGATTCTGATCGTCGTGTGCTGGAAAAGGACGGCTCGGCGGTGCGCTCGGTGTACGGCTCACACACCACCAGCGCAGTCTTCGACCAGCTGGTCCGCGATCCGCGCATTCTGCTCCCGACCATGCGTATTTTGGGCGACGATGTGTATATTCATCAGTTCAAGATCAATGTCAAGGCGGCCTTTGGCGGCGAGATGTGGGAGTGGCACCGCGATTATGATACCTGGCACCATGAAGATGGCATGCCTGGCATGCAGGCCCTGAATGTGGTGGTGTTCCTGGATGAGGTCAACGAGTTCAACGGTCCGCTGCTGCTGATCCCCGGCTCGCATAAAGATGACGATGTCGAGGATTTTATACGCGATGAGGCCGAGCTGCTGGACGATGGCGCGCCCGCCTGGATGGCTAACCTGACTACCAAGATCAAGCACTCGCTCGACCAGGCGACGATCGCGAAGCTGGTCGCACGACATGAGATCGTCGCGCCCAAGGGTCCGAGCGGCTCGGTGCTCTTCTTCCACTCGAACATCGCGCACGGCTCGTCGCAGAACATGTCGCCGTATGATCGCAAGATCGTGATTGTGTCGTATAACAGCGTCAAGAATGCGCTGCTGCCGGTGGATCGTCCGCGCCCTGACTTTTTGGCGGGCCGTGATTTCCGACCGCTTGTGCCGCTGGCTGAGCCGCAGGCAATCGCCTAACCCCGGATGTTTCACCCCGCCGATTAACAGGGAGTTTTTTTGATGACCTCGGAACAAGTCGAAGACATCTACAAGCTTTCACCGGTCCAGCAGGGACTCTTATTCCATACACTCTACCAGCCTACCTCGGGCGCGTATTTCGAGCAATTCAACTGGCTGCTCTCGGGCTCGCTCGATCCTGAGCTTTTTCAGCGATCCTGGCAGCATGTGATCGATCGCCACCCGATCCTGCGTACGGCTTTCTTCTGGGAAGATCTGGACGAGCCGCTCCAGGTGGTTCAGCGCACGGCCGTGCTGCCCTTCGCGTATCACGATTGGCGCGATCTTTCCGAATCTGAGCAAACCGCACAGCTGGAAGCGCATCTGGCGGCGGAGCGTGCCCGTGGCTTTGATCTGTCGCAGGCACCCCTGATGCGTGTCGCGGTGATGCGGCTGGCCGACAATCTGTACCGCTGCGTAGGATGCTACCATCACCTGCTGCTCGACGGCTGGTCGATCCCACTGCTGGATCAGGAGGTCGCTATCTGCTACGCGGCGTTTGCCAGGGGCGAGCAGCCGCGCCTGAAGCGTCGCCGGCCCTTCCGCGACTATATCAGCTGGCTGCGGCAGCAAGATCTGTCAAAGGCCGAGCAATACTGGCGACAGACGCTCCAGGGCTTTACCGCTCCGACGCCGCTACAGGTCGATCGTTCCACGGAGCAGCCGGAGGGCTACGATCAGCAGACGCTGCATCTTGCACCGGCGACGACACAGGCGCTCCAGCAGCTTTCGCGGCAGGAGCATATCACGCTCAGCACGATCGTCGTGGGTGCGTGGTCGCTGGTGCTGAGCCGCTATAGCCGCGAGCAGGATGTAGTGGTGGGCGTGACGGTCTCCGGGCGTCCGGCGGATCTGAGCGGCGTGGAGTCGATGATGGGCCTGTTCATCAACACGCTGCCGCTGCGGGTGCAGGTCGATCCTGGCCGCGCGCTGCTCGACTGGCTCAAAACGATTCAGGCGCAGCAGTTTGAGCTTCAGCAGTACGAGTACAGCCCGCTGGCGCAAGTGCAGAAATGGAGCGCGGTTCCTGGCGGTACGTCGCTCTTCGATAGCATCGTCGTCTTCGAAAATTTCCCACGCACGAAAGCCTTTGCCGAGGGCGCCGGCCACGCGCTGACGACGTTGGAAACCCACATGATCGAGCCGACGAGCTACCCATTGACGATCAAGGCTCAGCCGGGAGATACCTTCGAGCTGCGGATCGGCTATGCCTGCGATCGGTTCGAGCCCACGACGATCGAGCGGATGCTGGGCCATCTCGCGCTGGTGCTGGAGCACATCGCGCACCGGCCTGAGCAGCGGATCGCGGATGTGCAGCTGCTCGGCGATGCCGAGCGCCGTCAATTGCTGGTTGACTGGAATCGGACGCAGGCCGGGCGGTCGCTGGAGCCGAGCTGCATTCACGGCATTTTCGAGGCGCAGGTCGAGCGCACGCCCGATGCGCTGGCGCTCGTCTTCGAGGATGCGCGCCTCACCTACGCCGAGCTGAACGATCGCGCGAATCAGCTGGCGCAGCATCTCGTCGGGCTTGGCGTGCGCCCTGAGAGCCGAGTCGGCATTTGCATGGAGCGCTCGGTGGAGCAGATCGTCGCGGTGCTGGGCGTGCTCAAAGCCGGCAGTACCTATGTGCCGCTTGATCCGAACTATCCCCAGGAGCGGCTCGGCTTTATGCTGGGCAACTCCGAGGTCGGCGTGCTGCTGACACAGCAGCGCTGGCTCGACGCGCTGCCCGAGCATCCGGCACAGCGGCTGTGTCTGGATCAGGACTGGGCGCTCGTCGCCGCCGCGCCGGCTCTCGACCCCGGGCTGACGACCTATCCCGAGCAGATCGCGTACATCACCTACACCTCGGGCTCGACCGGACAGCCCAAGGGTATCGGCATGACCCACGCGGCGCTGCTCAATCTGCTGGACTGGCAGGTTCGCAACACGGATCTCCAGCCGGGCGCGCGCACGCTGCAATTCGCCTCGCTGAGCTTCGACGTGTCGTTCCAGGATATTTTCAGCACCTGGGCGCTCGGCGGAACGGTCGTCGGTATCTCCGAGGATGTGCGGCGCGATGTGGTTGGCCTGGGCCAGGTGCTCTGCGATCAAGCAATCGAGCGGCTGTTTATTCCTGCGGTTGCGCTCCAGCAGGTCGCCGAGGGCTTTCGCGCGGTCGATGCGATCGCCTGCCGCCTGCGCCACGTGATCGCCGGCTCCGAACAGCTCCAGCCGACGCCGGCGATGGTCGAGATGTTCGATCGGCTGCCCGGGTGCGTGCTGCACAACGAGTACGGCCCGTCGGAGACGCATGTCGTCACGGCCTACGATCTGCCCCGGCTGACCGCTGCCTGGCCGCAGCGTCCACCGGTTGGCCGGCCGATCTCGAATACGCAGGTGTATCTGCTCGATCCACAGATGCAGCCGGTGCCGCTGGGTGTGCCCGGCGAGGTGTATCTCGGCGGCGCGCAGCTGGCGCGTGGCTACATCGGCCGTCCTGATCTGACCGCTGAGCGTTTCATCCCCGATCCCTTTGGCAATCAGCTCGGCGCGCGGCTCTACCGCACGGGCGACCTGGCGCGCTACCTGCCCGACGGCACCATCGAGTTTTTGGGCCGCGCCGACTTCCAGGTCAAGATTCGCGGCTTTCGCGTTGAGCCCGGCGAGGTCGAGGTGGTGCTCGGGCGCAATCCCGAGATTCGTGAGTGCGTGGTGATCGCCCGCGCCGATACCACCGGACACCAGCGCCTGGTCGCGTATGTCGTCCCGGCAGAAGCGCCCGGCCCCACGACCAGCGATCTGCGGCTGTTCCTCAAGCAGCAGCTGCCGGACTACATGGTGCCCTCGGTCTTTGTGAAGCTGGACGCGCTGCCGCTCAACACCAACGGTAAGGTTGATCGCAAAGCCTTGCCCGCCCCCGACAGCGCCCGCCCCGAGCTGCGCGATCGCTTTGTCGCGCCGCGAACCGAGCTTGAGCAGAAGCTGGCCGAGATCTGGATGCAGGCGATCGGCGTGCAGCAGGTTGGCGTTCACGACAACTTTTTTGAGCTGGGCGGCGACTCGATTATCACGCTGCAAGTCGTCTCGCGGGCGGCACAGGCCGGGATTCAGCTCACCGTGAAGCAGGTCTTCGATCATGCCACGATCGCCGAGCTGGCCACCGTTGCAGGGACAACCTCGGGTGTTGCCGCCTCGCAGGAGCTGGTCACAGGTCCGGTACCGCTGACGCCGATCCAGCACTGGTTTTTCTACAAGGTGACCGCCGACGTTCACCACTGGAATATGGATGTGCTGCTGGAAACGCAGCCGGATGTCGATCCCGCGCTGCTCGACCAGATCATTCAGCATCTGATCGTCCACCACGACGCGCTGCGTATGCGCTACAGCTTCGAAGATGGCACGTGGCGGCAGCTCAACGCCGAGCCGGGCGCTCCGGTGCCGTTCTCAGTCATGGATCTGTCGGATGTCGAGCCTCAGCAGCAGCTGGCGGCGGTCGAGCAGACGGCGACGCGGCTACAGTTCAGCATGAAGCTGGAGGAGCCGCCGCTCTTCCGCGCGGTTTACTTCAACTTCGGCGCCGGTCGGGTCGGACGGCTCTACATGCTGATGCATCATCTGATCGTCGATGCGTTCTCCTGGCGCGTGCTGTTGGAGGATATGCAGACCGCCTATCGCCAGCTCAGCGCGGGCCAGCCGATCGCGCTGCCGCCCAAGACGACCTCGTACCAGCGCTGGGCCGAGCGTCTCGCCGAGCACGCGCAATCCGAAGCGCTGCGTCAGGAGCTAAGTCACTGGCTGTCGATTGGCGACGTGCCCTACACGCCGCTGCCGCGCGATTTTCCCGACGGCCAGAACCTGACCGCCTCGACCCGGCTGCTGCCCACGATGCTCAGCGTCGAGGATACCCAGGCGCTGCTTCAGGATGTGCCCAGGGTCTACCAATCGCGGATCAACGACGTGCTGCTTGCCGCGCTGGGTCACGCGATCAAACGCTGGACCGGCTCGCCGCATGTGCTGCTCGATCTGGAAGGCCACGGCCGCGAAGATCTTTTCGACGATGTGGATATGACGCGTACTGTCGGCTGGTGCCCGTCGATCTCGCCGGTGCTGCTCGATCTCCGTGACGCTGAGTCGCCGCTCGACGCGCTGCCGCTGGTGCGGGATCAGATGCGGGATGTTGCGCGGCGTGGCGTGGTCTACGGCCTGCTGCGCTACATGAGCGATGATGCCGAGATCAAGCGGCGGCTGCAATCGCTGCCACAGGCCGAGGTGATGCTGAACTACTTCGGCCAGTTCGATCAGGTCGTCGCGAACTCCGCGATCTTTCGCCACATGGCTCAGGAGCCAACCGGGCCGCTGCTCAGCCCCAACGGCCACCGGTTTACCGTGATTTTTATTCACGGGCAGGTTGTGCAGGGACGGCTGGTGATGGTCTTCCATTACAGCGAGAACGTGCATCGCCGCGAGACGATTCAGCGCGTCGTCGGCGACTTCACCGAGGCGCTACGGTCCCTGGCTGTCGCTGGACGCGCGTTCAACGCCGGCAAAGCGGTGCCGCGCGATGCTGCTGCTCCGGTGCCGGAAGTGTGATCGACGCTCGTCTGGTGCTGGATGGATTGGCGGGAGCGAATCGTGCTCCCGCTTTTTTTTCCTGGATGCCGATAAGCTTTTTGTTGGACGTGCCTTTTGTTTCTGAGTGTTTTACAATACTGCTTATTCTCGTATATGAGGTAGAAACATGGCAGATCTGGTCATTCCACCGTACGATGCTTTCATGAACCCCATAATCCAAGCTCTCAAAATCTTGGGTGGATCTGGTACAGTCGAGGAGATCAATACGAAAGTTGCTGAGATAGCGCAGCTCTCTGATACTCAACTTGAAGTTCTGCATGATGCTGCACGAGGAAGCCAAACCGAAGTTGAGTATCGACTGGCATGGGCGCGTACATACCTCAAAAAGTATGGTGTGTTAGAAAATTCTAGTAGAGCTGTCTGGGCACTCACACCCAAAGGTATACAACTCGATCAGGTAAGCCCACAAGTAGTCAAACGCTTTGTCCGCGAACAACGAACAAAGACCGAAACTGTCGCGATTCAAGGTGAACTGGATGACGCAACGGTTGAAATGACATGGCGAGATGAACTAACGGATGTTCTTTTGAGGATGCACCCAAATGCGTTTGAGCGCCTCGCTCAACGTCTGTTACGTGAGTCGGGCTTTATCCAAGTTGAAGTAACTGGCCGCACTGGTGATGGAGGTATTGATGGCAAAGGGATCATGCGCTTAGGTGGTTTATTGAGCTTTCATGTCATTTTCCAGTGTAAGCGGTATCAAGGGTCAGTAGGAGCGAGCCAAGTTCGTGACTTTCGTGGGGCAATGGTTGGTCGTGCGGACAAAGGCTTATTAATTACTACAGGTAACTTCACGAAGGATGCCGTGCGCGAAGCAACCCGCGACGGTGCTCCTGCAATCGACCTCATTGATGGCGATCTACTTATCGATAAACTTCGTGAGTTGGGATTAGGGGTGAAAACAAAGAGAATAGAAGTTGAACAAATCACTGTTGAACGTGACTGGTTTGCGAGTATCTAGTATTTATTATGCGGCTATATGCGATAGTTATAGAAGGGTACAGATAACTAGGTGCTCCGCTTGTGTACGCTGAAATATCTATCGCACGTTGCCGAAAGCGGAATATCTATGCTACGATCTGCCTGGGATTGCACGGATGATATGAGGACAGAGCTATGAGTGCTGTAGCCCAACATTGGTTAACTGCAGAAGATCTATGGCTCTTGCCTGTCACGAATACACGACGAGAACTTGTACGCGGGGAAGTCATCGAAGCCATGCCACCAGGCGGACGACACGGAGCCATCGTGGTTGTGCTGGCTATGCTCTTAAGATTGTGGGTCCAGAAGTCTACCGGTGGATACGTTGGCGTAGAAGCCGGCTATATCCTTAGCCGTAATCCTGATACAGTCCGTGGGCCTGATGTTTCGTTTGTTCGTGCGGAGCGGCTTCCGTCCAGCGGTATACCGGAAGGTTTCTGGGCGCTGGCACCAGATTTAGCTGTTGAAATTGTGTCGCCGAGTGAAACCGCTGAAGAAGTACGCGAGAAAGTTCGTGATTTCTTGAGCGCTGGCACTCCGCTCGTCTGGGTTGTGTATCCGCGAACCCAAGAGGTCATCATCCATACCGTGGATGGCCTGGCACGAACCTATAGCAGCGATGATTTACTGGAAGATCCACAGGTTTTACCTGGATTTTCGTGCAGAGTTGCAGAGTTATTTGCATAGTCGATCCTGATCAAATTCACCGCTCAAGCAACAAAAAGCCCGCAGACACGAGCGAGATACTCGGCCTGCGGGCTGTGACGTTTTTCTACCACTGCTGCTCAAGAAAAGCACGTGGAGTAAAGATGGGAATCGTCCGAAAGGGGTGGAGCGAAAGCAAATCTTCGTCGCCACTGATGATACAGTTTGCACCGCCGTTGATCGCGAGATCTAGAAATTTATCATCCCTGGGATCGCGACATACTACAATTTGCTGAGTGATGGTTACTGCTTCAACCTCATTTAGAAGAGTTGTTAAGAAGAGGAGTCGTGTTTGCATGGAAACATATTTGTCGAATTTTGGGCGGAATAATACTTCGCGTAGCTCATGTATTGTTACTTCCAACATAAGCAGGTGCCCCCGGAGAAGGACGTGATCCAGGGCTTGACGCGGGAGGGAATAACGACGAATTGCGGCACTAACCAAGACATTCGTGTCAAAAACAAAGCGCTTACTCGTCATCACGAAGAATTGACTCCAATATCTCGTCGGTCATTCCGTGTGCCTCAGCTTCATCACTCATCTGATCCATGATCTCAAGCAATGATCGTTGTGATGTCGATGTTAGCTCTGGCAGCCACATATTGAGAAATACCTGGATCTTTTTTTGGGTTTCTGTTGAGGCAGACGTGTATGCAGCCGCAACTTCTGAATTTACTTCAATCTCAATCGTCGCCATAAAACCTCCACTGCTAGGACTATGCAAATTATAGCACGCGTCGTTATGAACAAACGTTTCAAGTCAACCTGGGAATCATCACATTGCGCGTTGCCGAAAGCGGAATATCTATGCTACGATCTGCCTGGCACGAACGTATAGCGGGGATGATCTACTGGAAGATCCGCAGGTTTTACCTGGATTTTCGTGCACAGTTGCAGAGCTGATTGCATAGCCGATCCTGATCGATTTCCCTGCTCAAACACCAAAAAAGCCCGCAGACACGAGCTATCTACTCGGTCTGCGGGCTGTGATGTACCAACTGACTCTACATGGTCGATAACGCTTACGGGTACTCGACGATGTAGACCGGCGAGCCGATCCGGCTGGTGTCGGCGGCCGCACCCACGCCGTTGACGACATGGTCGATCGTGCCGGCGCTGAGGTTGACCGTCATGATGTGATACAGCCGCACGCCCGGCGTCACCGGAACTTCGAAGCCGTTCTCGGTATGGATCGACGGGTTGTTCTGGTTGAAGACGTAGACGCCGGCGCCGTAGAGCGTATGCGTCTTGACGTGATCACCTACCTTGTAGCCCGCGTAGCCCTCGACGCTGCCGTTCATCCAGTCGGCCTGCGTCGGCGGATCGTAGGGCAGCTCGTTCTGGTACAGGATCGTCGTGCCGTTCTCGCCGTTCCAGATGGTGTTGTACTCCTGGAAGTGCTCCACGAACAAACCCGTCGCCGTCACGTTGTCGCCGTTGATGATCGCGCCGTTGCGGCCGGTGTTAGTGTTCCAGCGCTCGGTGTCGCCGGAGAAGCCCTCGACGCCGTGGTCGGCGCGCCAGACCCAGGTATGGTCGATCAGCACGTTGTCGCTGTTGACCACAAGCGCGACCTCGGTCTTGCCGATGTGCGGCCCGCCGACGCGGAAGTACACATCCGACAGCGTGGTCGGGTTGGACGGATCGTTCTTCTTGGAGCCGTTGTTGCCGTTCTTCTTGCCGACCTCAAGCAGCACCGGCGATTCGACCGTGCCCGCGTCGATCGTGACGCCGGCGATGATCACGCCCGGCACATCGGCGACCGTCAGCGGTGTCGCGCCGTTGACTGCGGTGAGCGTCGCGTGTCCGATGCCGAGCACAACCGTGTTGGCTCGCTTGACCGCGATGCTCTTGTCGATGTCGTAGACGCCCGGCGTGAGCAGCAGGTTCATGCCGCGCGCCAGCTGGTTATTGATCGTCTGCACCGAGTCCGACGGCCGGGCGACGAAGAAGTCGCTGAGCGGGATCGTGCGGCCGGGCGTCAAGCCGTTTGCCCACGAGATGCCGCGCGTGTTGGTCTGCGCCGACGGCACGCGGACGTTGTAGCGGCCCTGCGCGTCGACAAACAGATACGGCTTCTCACGGCTGACCGGCGTTGTCTCAAGTGTGGTGTAGGGCGGATTCGGGAACGTCTCGTCGGATGGCGCGCCCTCGACGCCGGCGAAGACCTGGTTCCAGACGCCGTTCGACCAGCCGCCGATCACGCTGTTGCGGGTCAGCCACTGCTGCTGCGATCCGTTGATCACAAACGGCAGGTTGGAGTCGGCGATAAAGCCGCCGCTGGCGTACTGCGGCCCGGCGGTGCAGTAGTCCATCAGCGAAAGATTACCGCCGCTGATGTTGAGCCGGCGCATCGACACGGCCTGCGAAACCGCCCAGAAGTTCGCCGACCCGCGACAGCCGTCCTGGCCCGCGCCGTTGATCGTGAGCGACAGATTGGAGAGCGTGCGCCAGAAGTTGACCAGCGCGAGACAGTTGCTGGTGCCGCCGTCGGCGAGGCAGCGGTTGTAGACCTCGATCTTGCCGTTGATCACAACATCTGTCGGCGACGCGCCGAGGCCGGAAACCTCGGTGTAGTATCCGACTTTGACCTGGAGCGGCTGGGCGGCTGTGCCGTACACACCCGGCTTGAACAGCAGCGCGTAGCGGTTGGTGCCCATCTCGGCGTTGACCTGCTGCGCGTGGATCGCGTCGAAGGTGGCCTGGATCTGGCTGAGCGGCATGCTCGGGTCGAAGATGATCACATTAGGGCCGAAATCAGGCGTGCTTTGGGCTGAAACCCGAGCCAGCGGAGCGGCGATAGTCATGGATACACCGTTGGGCGCACTCAGCGTAAGGGCGATCAGCAGCAGCGCCAAAAGCCGAACGCTCATCGATCGAACCTGCAACATGGGGGAATCCTCCTCGTTCCTTCGTAAGTGACACGTTGCTCTCACGGTCTACTTGCCAATGGCAGGACAACAACCGAACGACTAGCTCCTTCCTTGTAGCGTGCGCACAGTCTTGGCGAGGCTGCGCCATAGATGCGGCAAAGGCTGCCGCAGAATGATCTGCTTGGGAAAAGTTGCTCGTGGAGACATACATTGCCGGGCGAAGCGTATCGAGTGCTGCAAAACCGCCGGCGCGCTGGATGTCTTAGGCCACGCTGCATAGTCTCGTAAAGAAAAAATTATAGCATTGCTTTGATTCCACAACCGATACAAACCCCGATAGTCCTTGCGATAGAAAGCGAACAAGATACTTTTGGTCCGACTAGATATGAAAAAGTTGCAGGACTTCTACAAAGCACTTACACTCCCTTGCAGCTGCTTCAATGAGGAAAGGCATACATTACAAATGGTCAAGCCTCGTCTTATTATTCCTTTCTTGGCTATCTTTTTGTCTTTTGTCTGCATGTTCATCGTCGTTGTAGTTGCCTTTGTACAAGGCTTATTTCCCGCAGGACATCTTGGGCCGATTGCGCTGGCTCCCCAGGTTGCTGCCGCCGATATGCTGAACAATCGTGGTAGCATCCAGGATTTTCACGTTCAAAGTGTACAGCCCTGGAAGGGAAATCGACTGGTTGTACATCACTATACGGTTGTCCCACCTGGACAACCGGCTCGATCTGAATTTGGATACGCATTAGTTGAGCTTCGTCGAGGTGGTTGGAGTGTTTTTCGCGCAGAATTAGATGGAAGTGCAGCTCCGCCTGCTCGGATCTCTTATGTAAGTACTCAACTCGATCAAACGTTATTAGTCTATGGGTGGACTATCGATCCACAGATCAAGGCCGTAGAAATCACAACAACAATCGGCCAAAGTGTACGAACCATAGTAGAGAATGAGGGATTTGCCGTTCTTGTCCCGGCTGCGCAGCAACTTCAAACGCTACGCGCTCTTGATGCCCGAGGACAAGTGCTGGAGCAGCATGACAAGCCAAAAGCGACTCTACCTGTCCCATAAAACCATGTGCCGCTGTGGCGTTAGCTGTCACCCGGACGCGCGATCATAGGGCGAGACCTGGATTGATACCAGGCTGAAGTGAGGATTGTATGGCGAGCAAGAAATCCACGGCAACCACCGGCGATGTCGACGGCTTTATGGCGCAGCTCGATCATCCGCGCAAGGCCGAGATCGAGGCGATTCGGACGATCATTCGGGGCGCTGATCCACGCATCCACGAGAGCATCAAGTGGAACGCGCCCAGCTTCTCGATCGACGAGCATTTCGCCACGCTCAAGCTGCGGCCCGGCGCGACGGTGCAGGTGGTTTTTCACACGGGAGCCAAGGTCAAGCCGGTAGCGACGGCCATCGCCATCGACGATCCGGCCGGCTTGCTGAAATGGGCGGCGCCGGATCGTTGTCTGGCGACGTTCGCCGATATGCAGGAGATCGAAGCCAGGCGCGGTAATCTGGTCGCGATCGTCCAGCAGTGGATCGCGCAGATGTGACGCGACGCATGAGCCGGTAAGTACGAATCAAAGCGAGCGGCTGGAGTGATCCCGCCGCTCGCCTGCTGATCCGGTCTTGCGAGCCAGCTACTCGGTCGCGATCGACTGGAGTAGCTCGCCCAGCCGCTGCTCGGGCCTTGCGACCATACCCTCAAGCAGCGTTTGAATATCCTTGAGCATCCGCTGCATCGCGGCGTCGCTGAAGGAGCGGCCCTGATACGACATGTGGAACGACAAACTCTGGATCGGCCAGACCGTGACGCGCAGCTCGTGCTCGGTCTGCGTCTCGCCGCCGGCCGGACGCATCCAGTTGATGCCGCGCTCCACCAGCGTCGTCTCCAGCGGGAAGTTCTCAAAGGTCAGATACGACTCGAACAGCGGCAGATCGTCCGGGATCTCGCTCCAGGCTTTGATCTTCACCAGCGGGCTATTTTCATACTGGCGCTGCTCGACCTGATTCAGCTGAAATTCCTGGAGCCAGTCCAGCAGCGGCATATCGGGATCGACGCGCACCCGCATCGGCAGGAAGCTGTTGAACGGCCCGATCATATACTCGATGTCGGGCAGCGGCGCCGAGCGTCCCGAGGCCGCGTAGCCGAACACGACATCGTCCTGGCCGGTGTAGGCGCTATGGATCAGCGCCCAGGCTCCCTGCACCAGCGTGCTCAAGGTCATCTGTTGCTGCTGAGCGAGCGCACGCAGCGCCGAGTTGGTCGCCGCCGGAACGAACATATTCTGACGGCGATAGGTTCCCGGAAACTCGGGCCGGTTGCCGGGCGTGCGCGCGACCAGCGGCGTCGGGCCGGTGATGCCCTGCAAGGTTTTGCGCCAGAACGCCTCAGCCTCGGTCAGATCCTGCTGCTCAAGATACTCGATCATCGCGCGGTAGGGCTGCGTCGGCCGGCGCTCCAGCTGCTGGCCCTGGCAGTTGGCCTCGTAGTGATCAAAGAAATCCTTAACCAGCACCGGAAAGCTCCAGCCATCCTGAAGCATATAGTTGAAGCTCCAGTAGAAATAGTAGGACTCCTCGGAGATCTGGAAGAGCGCCATGCGTGTCTGCGGCGCGATGCTGAGGTCAAAGCCCGCCTGCCGGATCGACTCGACATACGCCGCCAGATTCTGCTGCTGCTCCGTGGGCGAGAGTCCGCGCCAGTCCTGCTGCTCGATGCGCAGCCGCGCCGTCGCGTGCACCACTTGCAGCGGCTGCTCGACGCCCTCCCACACGAACGAAGTGCGCAGCACGGGATGCCGATCGATGATCTGCTGCCAGGAGCGCATAAACGCCGGCACGTTCAGCGACTCAAGGATGAACATTTTATAGACCAGGTAGAGCGCCGGCTCAGGATGCGACAGGTAGCGCCGAACCATATGCTCCTGGGCCACGCCCAGCGGGTAAATATCCTCGACCGCACCTTTCGCGGCGATGATCTGATCCAGCTGCTGCTGGCTTAGCTGCGCCAGCGGGAAGTCGGAGGGCGTGAAGCCGCCGGCGTCGGGCGCGAGGCAGTGCGTGATCAGCGTTTGCAGCGCCGCGAGATAGCGCTCGGCGAGCTGCTCGACGGTCTGCGCGGGCAGCGACTGCTCGTCGTAGCTCCACGCGAGATGCAGCTGATCGCCGGCGATGCTCACGCCGAGATCCAGCAGATATGGGCTGGTTGTTGCCTGCGCGTCGGCGATTGGCTTGAGCGGCAAAGATTCCGGCAGCGCCTGCTTGGCTGCGTCGTGGTAGTGGAAGCGAATCTGAGACTGCGGCAGCGCGCGCAGCTGCTCGGCGATCGCCGGATCGTCGCTCAGGTAGCGCAGCGCGCCGTAGCCAATGCCCTGGCGCGGGATAGATCGCACGGCCTCTTTGATAGTTTTGATCGCGGTCGATGGCTCGTCGGACGGCGCTGCGCCGAGATCCAGCAGCAGCGGAAAGCGGCTGGTGAAGCAGCCGGCCGTGCGCAACGGATCGAGATCGGCCAGCGCCCCGCGTGCGTCACGCTCCAGATCTACCAGCAGCGCCGGCGTGCCGCTCCAGGCGGCGAAGCCTTGGGCCAGCGCGGCTAACAGCAGCTCGTCGACCTGGGTGCGGTAGGGCCGTTGGGCATCGTGCAGCAGCGCGCGCGTTTCCTCGACGCCGAGCCGGCTATGCACAATCTGCCGCGATCGTTCACCTGGATTAGTAGCCTGCTGCTCGTCAAGTCGCGCCAGCTGCACACGACCCGGCTTGAGCCAGTAGTCCAGCTCATTGCTCAGCGCGGGCTCGTGCGCGTAGGCAGCCAGCTGCTCGGCCCAGCGCTTGAAGCTGGTCGTTTTGAGCGGCAGTTTGACCGCCGCGCCGCCTGCCAGCTGCTCGTAGGCCGTCCACAGATCCGCGACGATGATCGGCCAGGAGCGC
Organism: Herpetosiphonaceae bacterium; assembly: GCA_036402055.1. Classification (GTDB taxonomy): domain Bacteria; phylum Chloroflexota; class Chloroflexia; order Chloroflexales; family Kallotenuaceae; genus LB3-1. The sequence goes on along the minus strand of DASWTQ010000155.1, from coordinate 13,943 downwards.
TGATCCAGCACCAGCGGATGGCTGACCAGGATCAGCCGGCCGGGCAGCTGCGGGCCAAGATCGACGTAGACCGCCGAGAAGACCGGGCCGCTGCTGAGATTCAGGCTGTTCGCTGCATCGCCAATCGTCGCCGTGATCGCCGCCAGCTGCTCGTCGGGCGGTAGAGCCGCAAGATCGACCTGCTTGAACGGGGTCGCCGGGTCGGGCTCGGCGATCTGCTGCTGCCGATCGGCTGCATTCGACGTAATGCGCAGCCGCAGCGCATCGTGGTGTTGCAGCACATGCGCGACCGCCGCCTGAAGCCAGGTGGCCGACAGATCGGCGGGAACCTCAAGCTGGAATACCTGATTGGTGGCCGGCGCAAGCCGCTGATCGAGAAGAACGTGCTGCATCGGCGTGAGCGGCACCGCGCCAGTCACGATCTCCTGCTCGCTGCTCGCCGGCACGATCGGCGTCACCACAGCGGCCAGCTCGGCGATCGTCTGGTATTGAAACATCTGCTTGGGCGTGATACGCAGCCCGGCCTGCTGAGCCCGCGCGATGATCTGAAGACTCAGGATCGAGTCGCCGCCGAGCGCGAAAAAGTTGTTGTGGATGCCGACCTGCTCGATGTGCAGCACCTGCGCCCAGATCTCGGCCAGCGTTTGCTCGATCGGGCTCTCGGGCGCGACAAAATCGTCGGCAAGATCCAGCACCGCCGGCGGCGGCAGCGCCTCGCGATTGAGCTTGCCGTTGGGCGTTAGCGGAATCTCGTCGATCAGCACGAAGGCCGACGGAATCATGTACTCCGGCAGGCGCTCCTGAAGATAACTGCGCAGCAGCGGCGTAAGCTGCTGGGCCAGCTTGCCCTGGAGCGGATTATTGGCATACGCGCTCCACGGCTGCCGCTTCGGCTGTGGCGTGGCCGGCGCGAGTCGCACGCGTGCGGCTGATGATCGCCGCAGCACGACATCGTAGCCGGCATTCGCGCCCGCCCAGCCGATCTCGACGGTGTAGGGCAGCTCGTTCTGCAAGCCCCAGAAATCCTCGGGATCGACGCCGGACGACTGGCTGCTAGCCAGCAGCGCTCGCAGCTCGGCGGCGGTGGGCGGGCAGGCTGAGGACTCAAGCAGGCTGAGCGCGCGCAGCTCCGACTCGATCCGCGCGTTGGGCACATTCGCGATCGCGACAAGCTCCGGCGCGTCGGCGGCTAGTTCCTGGCGCAGCGCGGCCATCTCGATCGGCTCCTGCTGCCAGTCACGCCAGGACACGTCGGCGATCACGGGCTGGGCTCCGATATGCAGCACGACATCGTAGCGGAACTGCGTCAGCTCGTTGTGGTCGTGGCCGCGCTTGAGCTGCACGGTAACATCGCCGATCTGCGGCAGATGCTCGGCAAGCGCGGTGAAAAAGGCCGGATCGAGCGCCAGCTCATGCTCTTGCGCCAGGCCGTGACGCGCTCGCTGCCGGATCTGCTCGCTGGTGTGATCGTCTGCGGCGCGGTGCAGCTCGACGGTGGTGTGAAACGCTTCCAGCAAGCGCCGGTTGCGCACATCGCCGACGAAGATCGCGCCGCCGGGAGCGACTAGCCGCGCCGCAGATTCCAGCATGCCCAGCAGATAGTCGACGCCGGGGAAGTACTGCACGACCGAGTTGATCACGACGATGTCGAAGCTCTGCTCCGCAAAGCCGCCGAGATCGTCGGCGGGCCGCTGCGCCAGCTCTACGTTCGCCAGGCCCTGCGCCTGCACATTGGCCTGAAGCGCCTGGAGTGCCACCGCCGAAATATCGGTGCCGACGTAGCGCTCGCAGCCGGGCGCGATGCGGAAGAGCAGCAAGCCGGTGCCCACGCCGATCTCAAGTACGCGCCGTGGTCGCAGCGCCTGAATCCGCTCCACTGTTTGATCGACCCACTCGCGCATCGCCGACGCGGGCAGCGCCTCGCCGGTGTAGCTGCTGTTCCAGCCGACGATGTTGAAGGTCGTATCCACATCCGTCGACTCGGCGTAGGTCGTGTCGAAAACGTTCTGCCAGGTCGAGACCTGCTCGTCGGGCAGGCTGTCCTCAGCCGTCACCAGATCGTAGGCCGAGCTGTCGGGCAAAATATAGGCGACCAGCCGCTTGTGACCGGGATTATCCTCGCGGGCCAGCGCGATCGCGTCGTGGACGGCCGTGTGTTGGCGTAATGTTTCTTCGATCTCGCCCAGCTCGATGCGCAGGCCGCGCAGCTTGATCTGCTGATCGATGCGGCCCAAATACTCGATCGCGCCGTCGGGAGCGTAGCGCACCAGGTCGCCGGTTTTGTACAGCCGGGCATTCGCTGCTGAGCTGAACGGATCGGGAATGAACTTCTCGGCAGTCAGCGCCGGACGATGGAGATAGCCGCGCCCCAGCTGCACGCCGCCGATGTGCAGCTCGCCGGGCACGCCGACCGGCACCGGGTTGAGCTGCGGATCGAGCACATGGATCTGCGTGTTGGCGACCGGATAGCCGATCGGCACGGTGCGCCGCCGGCTGTCGCGCCGGCAGGGCCAGAAGGTCACGTCGACAGAAGCCTCGGTCGGGCCGTACAGGTTGTGCAGATCGGCGTCCAGGTAGGCGAAAAAGCGCTGCTGAAGCTCAAGCGAGAGCGCCTCGCCGCTACAGATCACGCGCCGCAGACTGTCGCAGGTCGCGAAGCCGAGCACATCCAGGAACGCTTGCAGCATCGACGGCACGAAATGAATCGTCGTGATCTGCTGCTGGTTGATCAGCTCGATCAGATAGGCCGGATCTTTGTGTCCGTCAGGCCGGGCGATCACCAGCCGCGCGCCGGTGAGCAGCGGCCAGAAAAACTCCCACACCGACACGTCGAAGCTGAACGGCGTCTTTTGCACCACGCGGTCGTCGGCCGTCAGCCCGTAGGTCTCCTGCATCCACAGCAGCCGGTTGACGATGCCGCGATGCGGCACCATCGCGCCTTTGGGCAGGCCGGTCGAGCCCGAGGTGTAGATCATGTAGGCCAGATTGTCGGGCGTGACGGCGCTGGCGGGATTGCTCGTGGGCTGCTGCGCAATCGTCGGCCAGCTTGTATCCAGACAGATCACATTGGCTCCGTGCTCCGGCAGCTGCTCGACGATATGCGCCTGAGTCAGCAGCACCGGCACCTGAGCATCCTGGATCAAGAATTGGAGCCGCTCGCGTGGATAGCTGGGATCGATCGGGACGTAGGCGCAGCCGGCTTTGAGAATGCCCAGCAGGCCGATCACCAGCTCCAGGGAGCGCTCGACGCATATTCCGACCAGCGTCTCGGGCTGCAATTCCAGCGCGATCAAATGGTGGGCCAGCTGATTGGCGCGCGCATTCAGCTCGGCGTAGCTCAGACTGGCTTGTTCGAAGACCAGCGCGACGGCGTCGGGTGTGCGCTCAACCTGCGCCTCGATCAGTGTGTGCAGCGGCCGGTCCAGCGCGTAGTCGGTCGCGGTAGCGTTCCAGCCCGTGAGCTGCTGCTGCTCGGCCTCGGTCAGCAGCGGCAGCCGCGTGATCGGCAGCTCGGGCTGCGCGACAATGCCCTGGAGCAACACCTGGAAATGCCCGATCAGACGCTCGATCGTCGCGGCCTCGAAAAGATCGGTGTTGTACTCCAGCTGCCCAAACAGCGAGTCGCTATCCTCGGTGATCGACAGCCACAGATCGAACTTGGCAGTGCCGTTGTTGGTTGGAATCGTGCTGACGCGCAGGCTGGGCAGCTGAACCGAGGGCATCGGCGCGTTTTGGAGCACAAACATGACCTGAAACAGCGGGTTGCGGCTCATGTCGCGCTCGGGCTGGAGCACCTCCACGATCTGCTCGAAGGGCAGCTCCTGATGCGTGTAGGCGCCCAGCGTGGTTTCGCGCACACGCTTGAGCAGCTCGCGGAAGCCGGGATTGCCCGACAGGTCGCCGCGCAGCAGAATGGTGTTGGCGAAGAAGCCGATCAGCGATTCAAGCTCAGGCCGTGGCCGTCCCGCGATCGGCGAGCCGACGAGAATCTCCTGCTGCCCGGTGTAGCGATAGAGCAGCGTTTGAAACGCGGCCAGCAGCGTCATAAACAGCGTGGCGTCTTCCTGGCGGCTCAGCGTACGTAGCGCCTGGGTCAGCTCGGCGGGCAGGGAGAAGCGCTGCATCGCGCCGCGAAACGTCTGGATCGGCGGGCGCGGATAATCGATCGGCAGCTCCAGCACTGTCGGCGTGCGGTTGCCGTTGGGCGCTAGCTGCCGCTGCCAGTAGTCGAGATGCCGCTCAAGCATCTCGTCGCGCACCGACTGGCGCTGCCAGACCGCGTAGTCGGCGTACTGGATCGCCAGCTCGGCCAGCTGCTTGCCGTTGCCGTTGGCTGCGCCGTTTCCGCTGAACGTGGCGTAGAGGCTGACCAGCTCCTGAATAAAGATCGTGACCGACCAGGCATCCGAGATGATGTGGTGCAGCGCGAGGAGAAACACATGCTCCTGATCGCTCAAACGCAGCAGCCGGGCGCGGATCAGCGGCCCAGCAACCAGATCGAAGGGCTGGCGCGCCTCGGCATCGATCACACGCTCGATCGCCTCCTCCCGCGACTCGTCCAGTAGCCCGGTCAGGTCTTCGATCGGCACGTCCAGCACCAGTGCGGGCGCGATCACCTGAAGCGGCTGGCCGTCTGTCGCCTGCGTAAACGTCGTGCGCAGCGCCTCGTGCCGCCTGACGATCTCGTTCAGGCTGCGCAGCAGCGCGGCCTGGTCGAGCTGGCCCTCAAGCCGGATCGCGAAGCAGATCGTGTAGGCCGGGCTGTCGGGCACGAGCTGATCCAAAAACCACAGCCGCTGCTGCGTAAACGATACCGGAGCCGGTCCCTGCTCGGCGCGGCGCGGGATCTGCTCGGTTTGCTCGGTGGGCTTGAACTGGCCGCGCTTCCATTTTTCCAGCAGCGCGCGCTTGGCAGGCGAAAGATCCGGCCGATCCGAAAGTGTGTCTGGAGTGGACATAAGGTGAGTTCCTCTAACGGCGCTGCTAGATCAGCAGCCGGGCTTCTTCTTCGGTAAGGTCGTCAAGTTTTTCGATCAGCCTGGCCTCGACGAGCGCGGCAAGCTGGGCGATCGTGGCGGCGTCGAACAGATCGCTGACGGGCAGCTCGATCGGAAACACGTCGCGCAGCCGGGCGATGATCTGGGTTGCCATCAGCGAGTGGCCGCCGAGATCAAAGAAATTGTCGTGGATGCCGATCGGACCAACGCCCAGCAAGTCCTGCCAGGCAGCGGCGATCGCCTGCTCGATCGTGGTGCTCGGCGCGACAAAGGGCGTCAGCAGCTCCGGGCGCGGATGTAGCTCTGCGATGGCGCTGCTTTGTTGCTCCGTCTCTGAGGCTGCGTCGAGCTGCGCCGGTGTGCGATCGCCGGTGTGTGCTCGCGCGGGCGGCTCGATCCAGTAGCGCTGGCGCTCGAAGGGATAGGTCGGCAGCACCACGCGCCGCCGTCGCTCGCCCGCGTACAGGCGCTGCCAATCGACGGGCGCGCCGACCAGCCAGAGCTGGCCGAGTGTGCTGAGCAGGAACGCCGCGTCGGATTGCTGGTCGTGTGGGTGGCGCAGCGAGGCCAGCGCCGCCGGATTGGTCAGCTTGTACTGCCGGGCCAGCGTGCCGAGCATCCGGCCAGGCCCAACTTCCAGCAAGATCGGGCTGGCGTCGCTCTCGGCGAGCAAGGTTTGCAGGTTGTCGGCGAAGCGCACGGTCTCACGCAGGTGACGCGTCCAGTAGCGCGGATCGGTCGCCTCGGCGGCGCTGATCCAGGTGCCGCTGACGCTGGAAAGATACGGGATCGCCGGCGGATGCAGCTCCATGCTGCTCACGTATTCGGTAAATGCATCAAGGATCGGGTCCATCATCGCCGAGTGGAAGGCGTGCGACGTATGCACGCGCCGGCAGTCGACGCCGCGCTCTCGAAGCTGGCTTTCCAGGCGCTCGATCGCCGCGTGTGGCCCGGCGACCACGCAGATGTTGGGCGCGTTGACCAGTGCCAGCGAAAGATCTTGATCGAGGAGTGGCCGGATCTCGGCTTCGGGCAGCGAGACGCTCAGCATCGCGCCGGATGGCAGCTCCTGAATCATAGCTGCGCGCTGTGCGATCAGCCTCAGCGCATCCTCCAGGCTGAAGACGCCCGCCAGTGTGGCCGCGACGTACTCACCCAGACTGTGGCCGAGCATGGCCTGCGGCGTGATGCCCCAGGCGATCCAGAGCTGCGCCAGCGCGTACTCGACCGCAAACAGCGCAGGCTGTGTCAGCCGTGTCTGGCTCAGCTCACGCGCCGCCGCAGCCTCGCGATCGGCGTCGGGATAGAGCAGCTCGCGCAGGTCAAGGTTTAAGTGCGGCAGCAGCAGCTCGGCGCAGCGATCCAGATGCTCACGAAAAACCGGCTCTTCCGTGTAAAGGTCACGCGCCATCGTGATGTACTGCGCGCCCTGGCCGGGAAACATAAAGACCACCGGCCGATCCTGCTGCTCCTGGCTGCTGCGCAGCACCTTTTCCGGGCTTTGCAGCTCCAATAGCTCGATCGCCTCGTCGAGGCTGCGGCAGACAAACATCTGGCGCTGCGTGAACGACTTGCGACCCACATGCAGCGTGTAGGCAACATCGGCGAGATCCAGCTCGGGATGGCAGCGTAGATGCGCCGAGAGTCGCTGAGCAGCCTGGGCCAGGGCGGCGTCGCTGCGGGCCGAGAGCGTCAGGATCTGCCAGTCGCGCGAAGGCTCGGGCGCGGGCTGCGGCGGCGCTTCTTCCAGCACGACATGCGCGTTGGTGCCGCCGATGCCGAACGAGCTAACGCCGGCGCGGCGCGGCGTGTCGTGGCGCGGCCATTCCGTGAGTGCGGTATTGACAGCGAACGGGCTGCTGGCGAAATCGATCAGCGGGTTGGGCCGTTCGAAATGCAGGCTCGGCGGAATCTGACGATGCTCAAGCGCCATGACTGCCTTGATCAGGCCGGCCACGCCCGAGGCCGCGTCCAGATGCCCGACGTTGGTCTTGACCGAGCCGATCGCGCACCAGCCGGGTTTCTGGCTTTGCGTCTGAAAGGCGCGTGTCAGCGCTGCGATCTCGATCGGATCGCCAAGCGGTGTGGCCGTGCCGTGAGCCTCGACGTAGCTGATCGTCTCGGGCGCGACGCCGGCCATCGCCAGGGCAGTAGCAATGACCTCGGCCTGCCCGTCGACGCCGGGCGCGGTATAGCCGACCTTCTGACCGCCGTCGTTGTTGAGCGCGAAGCCTTTGATCACGGCGTGAACATGATCGCCGTCACGGAGCGCGTCCGCCAGCCGCTTGAGCACCACCACGCCCACGCCGTTACCGCTGATCGTACCCAGGCCCTGCGCGTCGAATGCCCGGCAGTGGCCGTCCGGCGAGGTAACGCCGCCCTCGTGATAGCGGTAGCCCGCGATGTGCGGCACGCTGATCGTCACGCCGCCGGCCAGCGCGATGTCGCACTGGCGCAGCAGCAGATTCTGGCAGGCCACGACGGTCGCTACCAGCGAGGTGGAGCACGCAGTTTGCAGGTTGATGCTCGGCCCGCGCAGGTTGAGCTTGTACGAGACGCGTGTCGTGAGATGATCTTTTTCGTTCAAGATCATCGTCTGGAAGCCGCCGAAAGCTTCGAGCAGCTCCTGATTGGCGTAGAGGTTGTGCAGCAGATAGGTGTTGGTTCCGACGCCGGCAAAGACGCCGATCGGCCCTGACGCGCTGTCGGGGTTGTAGCCCGCGTGCTCCAGCGCTTCCCAGACGCTTTCCAGAAAGAAACGCTGCTGCGGGTCCATGATCGCGGCTTCGCGCGGGCTGTAGCCGAAGAATCCGGCGTCGAACAGCTCGATGTCTTGCAAGATCGCGCCGGCTTTGACGTAATCGGGATGGCTGTAGACCTCGGGCGCGACTCCGGCGGCTTGCAGCTCCTCGTCCGTGAAAAAGCTGATCGACTCTTTGCCGTCGCGCAGATTGTGCCAGAACGCCTCGACATCCGGCGCGCCTGGAAAGCGGCCGCTCATGCCGATGATCGCTATGTCGGTGTCGGCCAGCGGCGCGAGATCTTTGAAGGCCGGCCGCTCCGTCGCTCGATCCGGCTCGGCAGGCGCTTCTGTCGGAGACGCGGCGAGGTGCTGGGCCAGCGCGGCAACCGTGGGATAGCGGAACAGATCGACCATCGCTATCTCGCGATCGAGACGCTCCACCAGCTTGCCATACGCCTGCATCATGCGGATCGAGTGGCCGCCGAGATCGAAAAAGTTGTCGTGCCGACCGACGCGCTCTAGCTGAAGCACTTCCTGCCAGATCTGCGCAATCTCACGCTCGATCGCTGTCTGAGGCGCGAGATAGCTCGCCGTCTCCGGGCGCCGGGCCTCGGGCTCCGGCAGGGCCTTGCGATCGACTTTGCCGTTGGGCGAGAGCGGCAGCGCGTCGAGCGTGACAAACGCGCTCGGCAGCATATATTCAGGCAAGCGGGCGGCGAGGAAGGTGCGGAGGGATTCAGTGGTGAGGCCCTCACCCCCCGGCCACCTTCCCCGAACCTCGCCAAGCCTTCGCCCAGAGGGCACCCGCGGTTGCGGCAGGCGAGGGGGAGAATCTGTCTCAGCGTCTTTGTTCCGTTGTTCTCTGTTCTCTGTTCTTTGTTCTTTTGTTCCTTGGTTCCCTTGTTCTTCGTTAGGTTCTTGGTTCTTGGTTCTTGGTTCTTCCGTCACGTACGCCACCAGCCGCTTGTCTCCCCGCTGCTCGTCGCGCGCCACCACGACGCACGCGCTGACCTGCGGATGCGTCGCCAGCACGGCTTCGATCTCGCCTAGCTCGATGCGGAAGCCGCGAATCTTGACCTGCCCATCGATGCGACCCAGAAACTCGATCGTGCCGTCGGGCTGGTAGCGCGCCAGGTCGCCGCTGCGGTAGAAGCGCTCGCCGTCGATCGTGACGAACTTTTCACCGTTCAGCTCGGGCCGATTGAGATAGCCGCGCGTCACGCCGGCGCCGCCGATGTACAGCTCGCCCGCCACGCCGATCGGCACCAGACGCTGCTCGTGGTCGTAGATGCGGAGCAGCGTGTTGGGCAGCGGCTTGCCGATCAGATGCTTGTGCGGCGGCTGATCGGGCGGTACAGCATAGGCCGAGCACAGAATCGCGGTTTCGGTGGGGCCGTACGCGACATAGATCTGCGCGGCGGGAAAGACAGCTTGCATATCGCGGAGCAGATCCGGTGGCACCAGGTCTCCGCCGACGAGCACCTGCTTGATCGCGGGATAGGTTTGTCGTCTGCTCTGCGCGAAGTCTATGATCTGACGCATCAGGCTGGGCAGCGTGTGCAGCGTGGTCAGATCCTGCAAGCTGCGAGCAAATCCCGGCAGATCCAAAACCTGCTGTCTCGACATAAGCATCGTCGTGCCGCCGAGCAGCAGCGGGCTGAGCAGCTCGAAGAAGGCGATGTCGAACGAGAACGAGGCGATGCAGGGCATGATCGTTCCCGGCGCGAAGGTGAACGCCGTCTGTCCGGCCAGCAGCGTGTTGACGAGATTGCGATGCTCAACCTGCACCGCTTTCGGCGTGCCGGTCGTGCCCGAGGTGTAGATCATGTAGGCCAAATTCTCGCCGCCCACGTGGCTCTGCGGCTCGTCCCGGCTCTGCTCGGCGATGGTCTGCCAATCGGTGTCGAGACAGAGGATTTGTCCGTGCTCGCTCGGCAGACGATCTACCAGTGGCCGCTGTGTAAGCAGGATCGGCGCTTGCATGTCGGAGAGCATAAAGCGCAGCCGCTCCTGGGGATAGGTCGGGTCGAGCGGCACGCACACGCCGCCCGCCTTCCAGGTGCCCAGCAGCGCCACCACCAGTTCCGGCGAGCGTTCGGCGTAGATCGCAACCGGCGTGTCGGCGCCAACGCCACGCGCGCGCAGCTCATGCGCCAGCTGATTCGCCCGCTGGTTCAGCTCATGGTAGGTCAGCCGCAAATGCTCACCGGTACCCGCCTCAAAGATCAGCGCAACCGCATCGGGCGTTTGAGCAGCCTGAGCAGCAAACAGCGCGTGGATCGGCGTCTGTATAGCGTAGCCGGCAGTGATGGCGTTCCAGGCCAGCAGCTGCTGTTTTTCGGCGGGCGTCAGCAGCGCGACCTGGCTCAGCGGCTGCTCGGGCTGCGCGGCGATGCTCTGCAAGATCGTGCTGAGATGCGCCTGCATGCGCTCGATCGTCGCGGCGTCGAAGCGCTGGCGATCATAGCTGACGCGAACCTGAAGCTCGGGCGCGGGAATCGCCATGACCGTGAGCGGATAGTTGCTGTGCTGAACCGTGCGTGCCCACTCGATCTCCAGGCTGCGGCTCAGCTCCGGTAGCGCTCGATCGAGCGGGAAGTTTTCAAAGACCACAATGCTTTCAAACAGCGGCAGGCCGCGCGGAACATCGCTCCAGCCCTGCACCTGCACCAGCGAGCTGTGCTCGTAGTCGCGCAGATCGAACTGGTGCGCCTGAAGCTGTTTCAGCCAGCCGAGCAGCGTTACGCCTGCTGGTAGCTTCACGCGTAGCGGCAGCGTGTTGATGAACAGCCCGATCATCGACGCAAAGCCGACGAGATCGGCTGGACGGCCGGAAACCGTGGTGCCGAAGACAACGTCGTCTTCGCCGCTGTAGCGATGGAGCAGCAGCGCCCAGGCTGCCTGGAAGATCGTGCTGAGCGTGATCTGGTGCTGGCGGGCGAGCGCTTGCAGCGCGGCGGTCGTCGGCTGGGAAAGCTGGAAGCGCTGCTCGTGGAAGCGCTGCTCGGGATCGGTGGGGCTGTCGGGCTGGCCGGCGATCAGCGGCGTCGGCGCGGAAAACCCCTTGAGCGTCGCGCGCCAGAATGCCTCGGTCGCCGCCAGATCTTGCTGCTGAAGCCAGTCGATATAGTCGCCGTAGGGTCGCACCGGCTCCAGCTCGATCGTTCGGCCGTGACGCGCGGCCTCATAGGCCAGAAACACATCTTTGAGCAGCGCCGACATCGACCAGCCGTCGAGCAGTAGATGATGATAGCTCCAGACGAGATACCAGGCGTTCGCGCCGATCTGAATCAGTGCCAGGCGCATCAGCGGCGGCTGCTCCAGATCGAAGCCCAGCGCCCGATCCGTTGCCAGAAACGACTCAAGCCGGGCGGGCTGCTCAGCGTCGGGCACAGCGCGCCAATCATGCAGCGCGATCGGCAGCGTCACCTCCTGATGCACGGCCTGCACAGGATTGTCGAGATCCTGCCAGTGAAACGAGCTGCGCAAGATCGGGTGGTGAGCGACAACCTGCTGCCAGGCGCGCTCGAACGCCGCGCTGCTCAGCTCGCCGCGCAGCGTCCAGACGAACTGCTCGAAGTACGCGCGCGTGTCCGGCGTGTAAAGTGTGTGAAAGAGAAAGCCCTGCTGCAAGGGCGAAAGCTCGTAGATGTCTTCGATCTGATCCAGGGTCATCAGGGCCTCCTCTTGCCCGATTTGCCAAGTCGAGAAGCCAATGTATCGAGATCCTTCTGGCTTAGCTTTGCGCGTGGGAAGTCGGCGGGCGTCAAGCCGGCGGGCGCGGGCGGATCGGGTTGATCCGCATGGCCAGGCTCCTCGGCCGGTCGCTGCTCAGGTTTGAGCGACGGCTCCGCGCCTGCTGTATCGATCGGCGCAATCACGGTGGCCAGCTCGGCGATCGTCTGGTGCTGGAACATTTGCCTGGGCGTGATCCGCAGCCCGGCTTGCTGTGCGCGCGCGATCACCTGAAGGCTGAGGATCGAATCGCCGCCGAGCGCAAAGAAGTTGTTATGGACGCCAATCTGCTCGATCTGGAGGATCTGCGCCCAGATCTCGGCCAGCGTTTGCTCGACCGGCGTGCGCGGCAGCACCAGCTCAACCTCTTGTTCGGTTGTGAGCACAGGCGCGGGCAGGGCTTTGCGATCGACCTTGCCGTTCGTGTTGAGCGGCAGCGCGTCCAGCTGCACAAAGATCGACGGCACCAGGTAGTCGGGGAGACGCTCTTTGAGGAAAGCTCGGAGGATGGAGGGCAGGCCCTCACCCCCTGCGTCCCCCTGCCCCGCCGTCGCGGGCTCCCCTTCCCGCTCCTGTGTGGCAGGCGAGGGGGAAAGAGCTTCCTCGCTCGGTTCTTGGTTCTTGGTTCTTGGTTCTGGGTTCGTTTGTTCGTTTGTTCGTTTGTTCGTTTGTTCTTCGTTAGGTTCTTGGTTCTTGGTTCTTGGTTCTTCCGTCACGTACGCCACCAGCCGCTGGTGCCCGCCTGCATCGGCGCGGGCGACCACGACGCATTCGCTGATCTGCGGATGTGTTGCCAGCACAGCCTCGATCTCGCCCAGCTCGATGCGGAAGCCGCGAATCTTGACCTGCGCGTCGGTGCGGCCCAGACACTCGATCGTGCCGTCCGCTCGATAGCGCGCCAGGTCGCCAGTGCGGTATAGGCGGGAGCCGGGAATGCGGCTGAACAGATCGGGGACGAATTTTTCGGCGGTCAGCGCGGGCCGCTGGTTGTAGCCACGCGCCAGCGCGACACCGCCGGCGTACAGCTCGCCCACAGCGCCGAGCGGCACCGGCTGCATACGGCGATCCAGCAGATAGATCTGTGTGCCGGCGATCGGGCGGCCGATGGGTGGCAGCGCGGCCCAGGTAGCTGGCGCGCCGCTCAAGGTGTAGTGCGTCACTACATGCGTCTCGGATGGCCCGTACTGGTTATGCAGCGCGCACGCGGGCAGCCGCTCGAAGAAGGCGGCGATCGCGGGCGAGATCTGGAGCTGCTCGCCGGCGGTCATGATCTCGCGCAGGCTGTCGGGAATCAGATCCAGCGTGATCGCGGCCTCAGCGAGCTGTTGCAGCGCCACAAAGGGCAGGAACAGCCGCTCGATCTGCTGATCGCGCAGGATTGCCAGCAGCGCAGCCGGATCGTGGCGCTGTTCCTCGGAGATCAGCACCAGCGTGCCGCCGCTGCTCAAGCTCGTAAAGATTTCCTGGCACGACACGTCGAAGCTGATCGGCGCGAACTGGAGCGTGCGTGCCGGCTCGCGCAGCGTGGTGTGCCGGGTCTGCCACGAGATGAGGTTAACCAGCGCCCGGTGCGGCATCGCCACGCCCTTGGGCTGGCCGGTCGAGCCTGAGGTGTAGATCAGGTAGGCCAGATTATCCGGCGTAGCGGCGCTGGCGGGATTGCCGGACTGGTGTCGAGCCAGCTGCTCGCGCTCGGTATCCAGGCAGATGGTGTGCGGTGGCGTTGAAAATCGCGTGAGCAACGTCTGCTCAGTCACCAGGGTCGTCGCGCCGGCATCGGCCAGCATAAACTGGAGGCGCTCGGCGGGATAGGTTGGATCGAGGGGTAGGTATGCTGCGCCCGCCTTGAGGATGCCCAGCACCCCGACGATCAGATCCGCCGAACGATGGAGGCACATACCAACCGGCGTGTCGGGCGTGACGCCAAGCGCTCGCAGCGCGTGCGCCAGCTGGTTCGCGCGCGCGTTCAGCTCGGCGTAGCTCAGCTTCGTGGTGCCATCGAGCAGCGCTATCGCATCCGGCGTGCGCGTGACCTGCGCCTCAAACATCTCGTGCAGACAGATCGATGGTGCTTGCGGCGCCTGTGTATCCGCCGCGTTCCAATCGACCAGCATCCGCCGCTGCTCGGCCTCCGGGATCAGCGGGATAAGCAGCGCCTGGCGCTCGGGCTGCGCGACAATGCCCGACAGCAAAAGCTGGAACTGATCGATCATGCGCTGGATCGTGCCGGCGTCGAAGAGATCGGTTGCGTACTCCAGCGTGCCGTGGAGCGTGTCCGACCCCTCACGCAGCGAGAGCCAGAGATCGAACTTGGCCGTGGCGCTGTCGGTGGGCAGGCTGTGCAGCGTGAGATCCGGCAGCTCGATCGTACGCATGGGCATGTTCTGTAACGCGAACAAGACCTGGAACAGCGGATTGCGGCTCATGTCGCGCTCCGGCTGCACCTGGTCCACGATCAGCTCAAAGGG
>DASWTQ010000154.1:0-11984 GCA_036402055.1 Herpetosiphonaceae bacterium | reverse complement strand
ACGCCCAGGCGTCCGCCCTGCTCAAAGAGCCGCGCCGCCATGCCGATCTCCGCCCACGGCCCCCAGTTGATGCTCAGCGCCGGCAATCCCCGCGCGCGGCGATGGTGGGCCAGCGCATCGAGAAAAGCATTGGCGGCGGCGTAGTTACCCTGGCTGACCGAGCCCAGCAGCGAGGCGACCGACGAGAACAGCACAAAGAAGTCGAGCGGCGCGTCTTTCAGCAGCGTATGCAGCAGCCACGCGCCGGCGATCTTGGGCCGCAGAACCTGGTGAAACGTTTCGGCATCCAGCTGCAAGATTGTACGGTCGCGCAGCATGCCAGCGGCATGGATCACGCCGCGAATCGCAGGCCAGCCTTCCTGCTGAAACTCCTGGAGAAAGGCCGCAAGCTGCACAGGATCGCCGACGTCGACGGCGGCAAGATGCACCGTCACGCCCAGGCTTTCCAGCTCGCGGATCGCCGCAACCTGGTGTCCGATCGGGCTTTCGGCGTCGATCTGGCGCCACATTGCCCGTCCCGGCAGCTGGGTCCGGCCCATCAAGATCAGCCGCCGAGCGCCGTGCTCCGCCAGCCAGCGCGCGACAACCAGGCCCAGACCGCCCAGACCGCCCGTGATCAGGTAGCTTCCGTCGGCGCGCAGCTTCAGCGGCACACTGCTCGCGCCGCCGCCTGCGCGGGTAAGCTGTGCCACAAAGCGGCCATGCTCACGCAGCGCGATCTGATCGCTGCCCGAGCTGCGCGCCAGCTCATTGGCCAGCAGCGCCGGCTCGTCGGCTGCCGGTGTCGAGTCCAGATCGATGATGCCGCCCCACACGCTGCGGTGCTCATAGGCGATCACACGTGCCATGCCCCACAACGGCGCCTGGGCTAGCGTGACATCGTCAGTCTCTCCCACTGCCTGCGTACCGCGTGTCACAAGCCATAGCCGGGGCTGCTCGGACCAGCCGGCTCGATCCAGCGCTTGAAGTAGATGCAGCGTAGCAATACAGCCATACAGCTGCGCTTGCTCCAGATCGGGAACAGTCAGCGCATGGTCTGCCGCCGCATCGAGGCCCCAGAGCTGGACGATGCCACGGATCGGTAGCCGCTCCACGCTCAGCGTCGCCAGCAGCCGATCGAAGTGCTCGTTGTCGGCCGGGTTGAGCCGGCAGCTGCGCCGGTCTGGATCGAAGTGGTAGGTTTCGTCAGGCACGACCAGCACAGATGTCGCGCCGCGCCGCTCAAGCTCCTGAGCCAGCGCCGCTCCCAGGCCCTGACGATCCGCAAAGATCAGCCAGCTACTCGGCGCGGCGAGCACCTCGGCATCAGCGCTGAGCGCTTGCGGCAGCCAGTCAAGCTGGTAGAGCGTATCTCCAACGCTGCGACCTGTGTCGCCCGTCGCGTCGCCAAGCGCCTGCGCGCGCACGCCAAGCGCCGCCATGACCACGCGTCCATGCTCATCGCACAGGTGCAACTCGCCGCTGATACCGCGCCGATTGCGCTCAACCAGCCGCGCGTGAATCCACAGGCGCTCAGGCAGCGGGCCGTTGATCCACAGGCGCTCAACCACCACCGGCATATACACCTGCGATCCGGCCTCGGGATCAGCGCCGGGATCGGGCATGGTCGTCGCCAGGAGCGATTGGAAACACAGATCGAGGATCACCGGATGCAGCCCGTACGCCGACCGATCCGCCTGGATCGCCGGGTGTAGCTCGACCTCGGCGATCGTCGCTTCGGCGCCGCACCAGAGCCGGCGTATGCCCTGGAAAGTTGGGCCATATTCCAGGCCCAGGCTGCGGAAATAGGCATAGCACTCGGCGCTTGACAGATGATGCTCGCTTGCGGCGCGCAACTGCTCGATCGGCAGCACGGGCTGCCCCGCGCCGCCCAGCTGTGAGCGCAGCCTGGCCGACATATGCAGCGTCCAGGTCTGTCCTTGCTCCGGCAGACGGCTGTACAGCTCGACGGTGCCGGCCTGCTGATTGGCAACCAGATGCAGCGTCGGGTAGGTTTCCGGCGACACAAACAAAGCTTTGTGAAAAGCGATCTGCTCAAGCTCGATCCGCTCGCCGTCAGCCGCGATCTGCCGGCAGGCTGCCAGACTCGCCTCGACATAGGCCGCGCCGGGATAGACCACCGCACCTTGCAGCCGGTGATCGTCAAGATACGGTAGCTGGTCGAGGTCGAGCCTGGTCTCCCAGATCGGATGCACCGCCGGAACCGGGAAGCCCAGCAGCGGATGGTCGCGCTGCCCCAACCGATCCGCGATCGACTCGTCCGCCTCGTGCCAGTGCGCCGCGCGCTGCCAGGGAGAGAGCGGCAGCGGCACAAGCCGCCCGCCGTGGGGATGCAGCGCCGCGAAGTCGATGTCGCCGCCCAGCGCGTACAGCACGCCCAGGGATTCGAGCATCGTTGTTCGCTCGTCGGCTTTGCGGCGCAGCGAGGGCAGGATCGTACCCGGCGCGCCAAACAGCCCCAAACATTCCTTGATCGAATTGGCAAGTACCGGGTGGGGACCGATCTCAAGAAACAGATCGTAGCCGGCGGCGCTCAGCGCATCGATCGCGCGGGCAAAGAAGACCGGCTCGCGCACATTCCGCCACCAGTACAGCTGATCGAACTCGCGCCCGTCGACCTGCCCGCCCGTGACGGTCGAGAATAACGGCACCGCCGCAGGCCGCAGATCGAGATCGGACAGAACATCCAGCAGCTCGGCTTGCAGCGGCTCCATGTAGTGGCTGTGATACGGCACATCCACGTTGAGATAGCGGCAAAAGATCTCTTGCTCCTGGATTGGCGCGAGGACCGCCGCCAGCGCTTCGGGATCGCCGACCAGCGTAACCGATGTCGGGCTGTTGACGGCCGCGATCGATACACGCTCGGCGTAGCCTGTCAGCGCTGCCTGCGCCTCCGCCAGCGACAGGCCGACCGCCGCCAGCTTACCCAGGCCGGTCGTCTGCTGCTGGAGCCGGCTCCGATGATAGATGACCTTGACTGCATCTTCCAGACTCATCACGCCGGCGGCATACGCGGCGGCAACTTCGCCCGCGCTGTGTCCCACGATCGCCGCAGGCTGCACGCCCCACGATCGCCACAGCTCCACCAGCGCCACCTGAAGCGCAAAGTTGGCCGGCTGAGCGATCTGGGTTTCGCCCATGCGTGAGTTCGCCTCATCCGCCAGCAGCTCTTCCATGAGCGACCACGAGGTGTAGCAGCGGAGCAGCTCGTCACAGCGCGCTACCGCAGCCCGAAACACCGGCTCCTGCGCTAGCAGCTCGCGGCCCATCGCCCACCACTGCGGCCCCATACCGCCGAACACAAACGTCATCTTGGGGCTGTGATGCGGTGTTTTGCGCCCCGACGCGGTACCCGCATACGGCGTGCTCGCCAGATAGCCTTCAATCTGCTCGATCAGCTCAGCTCGGGAGCGCGCCACCAGCGCAAGACGGTAGTCGTGCTGCGTCCGGCGCACGCCTGCCGTATAGCTGAGATCGTGGAGCGACACGGTCGGCGGCGCATGATCCAGCAGATCGCGCAAAGCCCGCGCCAGCGACTGGAGCGCATCGAAGCTGCGCGCCGAAAGCGGTACCAGCGTCGCGCGCTCCGCCGGCTGCTCGGCCGGCTCCTGCACCACGGCGGGCGCTGCCTCAAGCACAACATGCGCGTTGGTGCCGCCAAAGCCGAACGAATTAACACAGGCCAGCAGCGGGCCGTCGCTCGCGGGCCACGGCTCCAGCGCTTGCGGAATACGCAGGCCGAGCGCCTGGAGATCGATCGCCGGATTCAGCTCTTGCAGGTGCAGATGCGGCGGAATCTGGCGATGCTTGAGACACAGCGCGGCTTTGATCAGCCCGGCGATCCCGGCTGCCGCTTCCAGGTGGCCGATGTTGGTCTTGACCGAGCCCATCACACACGGACGATCCGCCGGACGGTTCACGGACAGCGCAGCGCCCAGCGCACGCGCCTCGATCGGATCGCCAACCGGCGTGCCCGTCCCGTGCGCCTCGACATACTGGATCAGGCCGGGATCGACGCCGGCGCGCGCGCAGGCTTCTTTGACAAGCGCTTCTTGAGCAGCGCCATGCGGTACGGTGATGCCGTTGGTCCGGCCATCCTGGTTCACGGCGCTGCCGCGAATAACAGCATAGATCGAGTCGCCGTCGGCGAGCGCCCGGCTCAGCGGCTTGAGCACGACAACACCCGCACCCTCGCCGCGCACGTAGCCGTTGGCTCGCGCATCAAAGGTTTTGCAGCGGCCATCCGGCGAGAGCATGCCGGCTTTCGACTCGGCGATCGTGTAGTCCGGCATGAACATCGCGTTCACACCACCCGCCAGCGCCAGCGACGACTCGCCGCTCCATATGCTCTGGCAGGCGAGATGCACCGCAACCAGCGACGAGGAGCAGGCGGTATCAAGAGCTACGCTCGGCCCACGGAAATCAAACAGGTAGGAGATCCGATTCGCGACCATCGTCATCGCCAGGCCCGTTCCCGTGTGCGACTCGATGATGCTGCGGTTCTGCTGGTTCAGCCGGAACAGCTTATTATCCTCGGTGAACGCGCCGATAAACACGCCGGTCCTGCTGCCGGCCAGGAGATCCGGAACCTGCCCGCTGTCTTCCAGCGCTTCCCACGTCACCTCCAGCAACCAGCGCTGCATCGGATCGAGATGCGCTGCTTCGCGCGGCGACATGCCAAAGAACAGCGCATCGAACAGCTCAATGCGCTGGTCGATGAAGCCGCCCCATTTTGTGGCAGCGGTTGCCGGCTTTGTCAGCTTGGGATCATAAAACCGTTCGATGCTCCATCGATCCGCCGGAACCTCGCTGATTGCATCAATGCCCTCGCGCAGGAGGCTCCAAAACTGCTCAGGATCGTTGGCGCCGCCCGGAAAGCGGCAGCCAATGCCGATCAGTGCAATGGGTTCGTTTGCGGCTGGTAATGCCTCGGACGGAAGTATGGTCCCTTGATTACCAAGAGACGATAGCCTGCGATCTGCTGGATCTTGAGCCATGGGGGTTTGTCCCTCGATGATTACAAATGAAAGGCGAAACAGCCTAAACAATAACGCTATGGGAAGCGAGCGCCCAGGTGTACGGCTCAGACGAGGAAGCGATGGGATAGAGCCAGACGGTGAACGGCGCGGAATCTCGGTCGGTGAATATGCACAGGTCGAGCGGCATACTCGCTCCTTCTCCTCGTTCTAGCGAGACCGAATGGCGTCGATGTGGAAGGAATGGATCTCATGGTTGACACAACTACGTACCGGCACGAAGCTGCTATCAGTGAATCAAGGCAGATTCAATCAAGGGGTGAAATTGAGCGCATCAATTGAGCGTATCTACAGGTCAGGGGCGACGCGAGAAGAGTTGCTCTCAATCCAGCCACGTTGGCTACGTCATTTGTGTTTGGGGAAAACTTAACGCACGCACAGTCGCGTAGGCATCTCGATCCATTGAACTCAAACACGACGTAAAGATTACCTACGTTACACCTTAAGGCGGTGCTGATCGCTTAATCGTCACGTAAGCTCTATATATTAATATAAATGATTTTTTAGTCTTTTGCAAGGGGAGTTGGATGAGCACCCGGGAAGTACAAGGCAGCAGGGAGTACTACCACGAGCTACCGCACGGCCATGATTGGACGCATCGGCACAGCATGTGTCTGGGTCTAACGGGCGCACCATCGACAAATGGATGGCGGCCCGATGCGTAGTTCCCATCGAGCCGGCCTTCAACGACGTGTGGACTGTTGCCAGGGATGCGGTCAAGAGGCTTGACCTGGGCTTTGCGAGTCCGGCTTCTCTGACAGCGTCGGCTGATACTCGAAGCTTGGCCCAACATTGAGGTTAGACATCATATCCTTGGCCTGCTGCTTGAGCGACATCATCAAGCCTAACGCGGCACGAAACTGATCTTTATTGTTCTCGCCGTTGAAAAACGCGTGCAGCGTCTTCAACAGACAGGTGTAAGTGTAGTTGAATGTGCACGCGGCCTGCGATTGCCCGCTGCCCTGGCGATCCGGCTGGACATTGAAGATCCCCGTCGGGTCGAGGGGAACCTCCTTACCCTCGTATTTATAGGGCGGAGTCCTGGTGAGTTCCCGGCCCTTCACCGTTTCCGCGAAGCGGTAGTAGTGCGCCGGGTCTCCGTTCTCATCGAACGGATCAGTATCGGTGCCCTCGCCCTGGTCGATGATCGTCTTAATTGCTTTTCGCATGGACGGGACATCGTGAACGACGATTGACTCAGGCATAATATCAGGGCCAACCTGGTTACGCGGCGGAGACACGAATGCGCCCTCGTCCAGCGCCGCGATCTGCTCCTCAAGCTGGCTGTAAAACTGTCCGATGGTGGTTGGCTCGTCATCCGTGCTAGCGGCGGCGAACTTCACGATCGGCCCGAATTCGGGCAGCTCGATCTGCATGAAGATCTTTTGCACCATGTCTTTTGAGAACGGCTCAAGATTCACTTGCCAGGTCGGATCAGGCGGCTCGATGCCCGGCAGCGTGCCGGGATAGTGTGGGATAAAATCCGGTTTGTCGAGGACGGGCGTTCCACCCAGGGCGTTAAGGATGTTGCATGCCAGCGTCATGTGCAGCATCTCTTCGACGACGACCGACTCGATGATGTCGACGATTTGACTGTTCTTCGACTCATCCAGCGAGTAGAGCGCGTAAAGGTAGGGCGGGATGGTCGAGTGCTCCAGCTCGATCGCGTCCTGGAGCAGACTCATCACGCTGGCTTTATCGCCCTGCTGGAGCTTCTGTCGCAGCCTCGGGGCAATCCTGAGCGGTGGTCGGACGCCCGCGTTTGGTTGTCCCGGCGCCAGCACCTCATCAGTGGCGATCGCCGCCGACGCTGTTGTCCTGGTCATTGCTTCAGTTTCTTCCAACAGTGCAAGCTCTGGGTTATTCGTCATAGCATACTCCTTGGATGGCTACAAGCGTTGGAGCTGAGCATCGCTCAGGCGCGCGAATGTACAGGGCATGAATCGGATGCGTGGCGGCTGTGTCGGCATCACTTGCGCCGGTTAATAAGCCGGTTCTGGAGCGCTGTCGCCTTACTCCCGTCGAAATTGTCAGGAGGTGGAGCCACGCTCGGGGCGGCAGCCTTTGGCGCTTGAGGCTGTGCTGGTGTGGCCTGCCGCCGCGTGCCAAGCACAGGCGTTTCATCGGCGAGCCACTTCAAAATCGCGTCGCGCTTCGTGGCGGAAAGATCACGCACTGCCGGCATGTAGTTCGGATCGTGGACATCCAGCCCGAACGCCAGCAGCAGCAGCTCACGATGCTCGCATACGGATTCGTAGCTGCCCAGGTCGAGGAAGTTGAGCATCACCGGGTACAGGTTCGCGTACTGCTGAAAGATATACTGAAGGCTATCTTTATCGCTCGTTCCCCACCAGCTGATCGGCTCGCTGGGCTTAAAGTCATCCCAGACGAGTACACTGATTAAGGCAACAGGATTGAATACATAGCCTGAGCCGACGGCCAGGTGCTCTTCTAAGATCGGACGAATACCATACACCTGTCCATCAAGATACCCGCGTGGGTTGCCGGGATCATGTGACTGAAGGAGCAGCAAGGCCATACCATCCTGATCCGTCACAACTCGGGCCGGAAAATCGATGGCGCTGGTCGGCACTGCGACGGCAGGCGGCGGGTATTGCGCGTCGAGTGGCGTGGGTTCAGTCTGTTGTAGCTGGCCGCTGTCAAGGATCGAGATGATCCGAGCACCGCTATAAGGTTTGCCAAACGTGGTTGCGTAGAGCTTCACCTGCTTCTGCTCATCTGGATTCAACCGGTACACGAACTGATCGGCGCGTACATGGAGGCCTGCCGGGTCTTCCTGGAGGGCATATGACGTACCAAAGCTCAGGACTGCCAGCGGTGCGGACTGGATCGCAGTCAGCTCGCTATTGGTCAGCGGGCGATCAGCCGGCAGCTCGACAATCCCCGCCGTTGTTTCATACCAGTCGGGAGCCGTGTACACAGCTTCTTTCAGCTCTGTGATGAGATTGAAGTTCCGCCCTGCTCCCGGATCAGCTCGGGTATAGCCGAAGGCCAGGTCGCCGACAGATGCGCGGAGTCCGCCCGAGGCTACAGTCGGCAGCGCATTGCCCAGATCGACCAGGATTTTTTGGCGCTGCTCGTCCACCACTGCCACACAGAAGTTAAGCGGTGTCGGCGATTGAGGACTCACCAGCAGCTGTCGCCCCGTGACAAAGTGCTGTGGCTCATCATCCATGCTCGGACCGATCGTGCCGGCGATGCGGCCATAGGTAAAGCCCGGTGTACCGTAGCCCGTATTGTAGCCATCGACATTGAATTTGATCGACAACGTTTCGGGAGAGGAGTGCTGAAGCTCAGTCAGAAAGGGTGAGCCGGCGACATCGCCCCACTCCAGCTGCGTAAGCACCGACTGGTACATCGCGCTGAGCCCACGCGAGCCGCCTGCTGACGGACAGCATGGCCATATATCCATAAAGCCAATGGGTGTGAATTGACCTCGGAGCAGCATATTGCCGCTCGAATCACAAATGCGCATTTCCAGGCCCCAGATCTCGGAGACCATCTGCTGTTGGCCGTCGAGATCTGCCATTTTGGCGCTGGTCCTGCGATCAGAGTCGGCGACAATACAGCTCAGAATCGTATCAGACTGACTGGCGGGGCTACCATCGGACGTGAATGCCGCCGTGACATTGCAGCCGATCAGACGCCAGGAAGCAGCGCCCTCAGGATTCCACCACCCGTTGAGATCAGTGCTGCTCTGGAGCTGTTGATAGGATGGCTGGAATTTGCTGTTGTCGTAATGCACCGGATCATTGTTGACCGTGGAAACGGATGCCTGAAACCGGCCGGCGAAGTGGAGGCGGAGCGCGTTCAGGTAGCTCATAGATTATCTCCCTGCGTATCGGCTGTCTGAGTATCGAAGGGCAGTATCAGGCCGACCAGGTTATGCTCCGGGTCGTAAAACATGGCGAAGTGGTAGCCGTCCGCCTCGACGGGCTCCACCGCGACCGTTCCGCCATGAGCGCGAACCTGCTCCAGCGTCTTTTGCAGATCTTCGACCTGGATATAAAAGGTGATGCCCTTCTCCCAGCCCACGGTTCCAGGCTGCGCCTTCCCGATGCCGCCCAGCAGGTGGTAGGTAGCGGGCGGGAAGTGGATGTAGGCAAAGCCCGACTGGTTGTACTGCACCTGCCAGCCAAACACGCCGGTATAAAAGTCGATCAGCGTCGGCTGACTGTCGGCCATGATCTCGAACATCACCACAGGATGATTCATTTCACTCACCTTCGCTTAAGGCATACAGAAAAGCCATGCTCGGCGCGAAGAAATACTCGCCGCCAAGCATACGGATGAAATTCGCCATAGTGAAGCTGACGGCAGAGCCGGCGGGCCAGTGCTGTGGGGTCGGGTTACCGTTTCTGCCATTGAGCGCGTCCACGCCGACGCCTTGCTGCACGAAATCGTTGGAGTCGTCGCCCTCCTGCTGAATCGCGAACTGGTCAAGGCCGGCCTGGAATGACTGGAACAACAGCCCGATGCCGCCTGAGGGAGGTGGCAGCTCGCTGTTCTCGACCCAGTCAGGCCGATCGCCGTAGCTGACGCCACGCCGGGCGATACGCAGGGCGCGCTCTCGATCAGGCCACAGCGGCGTGTCGCCACGCGGATTATTCTTGCGAATGTGAGCCTGGAACGGACAAGTCTTTCCCTGTGGATCGCTCGCCTTATAGTTGAAGTTATTACCGTCGATCTGGTCGGGCAGCAGGAGCGGTCGGCCATCGCGGTAGCGGCCGACGACCATCGCGGCAGCCAACTCGATATCAGGCTGGCCAAGCGCGGCGGCGAGGCCAGCCAGCTGCTTCTCAAAAGCCTGCGCGTCCTGCTCCAGCTTGCGGAATACCATGAAGCTGCCGTAACGGTCTGTCGCCCCCGGCTCGGCAGACAGCAGCAGATTGAGCGGCGCTGCCGGGTCCCACTGATCCCAACCACGCGCCGCGCGCTGCTCCTCCGCATCCTGCAAGATGGTTTCGGGATCGCTGATGCCATCCTTGAAGCCAAAGTGGACCACGGTCACTGGCTGAGGCTGAGCGGGGAATTGCCGCGTGAGCCGGAGCCCATCTTCGGCCCAGCAGCGCTTGACCAGTGGTGCCAGCTGCTGCATCAATGCCTGTGTCTCCACGGCAAGCAGCGCGCGGTCGTCGTTCGCCAGGATGATCAGCGCGTGGATGCTTTGCTGGAACTCCGGCTGCCAGGCGCTGACTGGCGGATCGTTGAAAGGCCGCGTGCCTGGCCGTTTCATGCCATTTTGAAAGTAGTTTCCCGAGGTATCCACCGGGATCTGCGCCGCTGGAATACCAAGCGCTTGATACCCCTCATACGAGAGCAAAAAGTTGACGAATGTCAGGTTCAGGCGCTTACTGCTCTGCCGCCACAGCGCCGTATGCTGAGTCTGCCGCAGCGCGCTCACAACGCGGGTACGCGCGAACTCGGCGATCCACGTGCGGATCGTGCTGGTATCGCTGCCAAATTCCAAGAAGATGTGGTTGGCGAAATTTCGACTGTGGCCTTTGAGGATGTTGCCTTGAATGCCCGCCAGGAATTCGTCTGCCTGTGGATCATTCAGGTCCAGTGGCTGGTCAAGCGAGATCATGTCGCTCCTTTCGCTGTAGAGACTGCGTCAATCGAGGTGAGCAAGCGATGGACGGTCGACAGGAGGGTGATTGGCGACGCGTGCGCTGATGAGTCGGCGGTGAGCTGCTATAGCTACAAGCCAGGCAGTCCTTGTCTTCAACTACCGCCAGATGCAGAAAGGGATTGGTTATTGCATGTATGCGACACGAGAGGAAGCCGCCGCAGCAGGACGCTATATTGTCCCCATGATATGCATTGCATATCGCATATGAGTATATGTAAACAATACGGATTATATTCCGTAACGCAATCGAAACAATTATAATCATATATAGAAAATTGGGGGACTCAAAGGGCAATAGTTTTATATACTATGAAGATAATCATTTTGTCAATAGGTGCATAGTCATACGATACATGATCGTACGTCGTAACATTTCCCTATACACCAATCACATTTACGGTACGCATGCGGTTTCAGAGCTAGCGTTCATAGATTCAGCATATTCGATCACCAGCTAATACTCTGTCGATCAAAATTTTGCAAAATTGGGCGTTTACGTTCGAGCATGAAGCATGACCCAGACAAGCGCATCGGATCGCCACGGCAGCACACGCATACCTTAATCACGATGCATGAAGCCGAGCGACAAAGTGTACGCTATGCTGGGAAGTTTGATATTGAAGCAGTACAAGTGGAAGGAAAACGCGCGTCAGGCTCATTTCCTGGGGAACGCAGCTTAAACCGATTCGCGCTCCACGAGCCGGCAGCGGATCATGTGCTGCGGGGCCGCGCCATCGCTCGGACGGTCCGCGTTATTGATCACATATTCGACGGCCCACTGGCCCATTTCATAGTGCGGCAGCGCGAGCGTCGTCAGCGGTGGGTTGAGCTGCGTCGCGATCAGCTCCAGATTGTCGAAGCCGATCACCGCGACATCGCCGGGAATCGTCAGGCCCAGCTGTTTGATCGCGTCGTAGGCGCCCATAGCCATCGAGTCGTTGAAGCAAAACAGCGCGGTGGGGCGCTCGGCCTGCTGTAACAGATCGAGCGTAGAGCGATAGCCAGCGGCGGCCACGCCCAGGCCCGTGCGGATAAGCTGCGGGTCAAAGGAAATGCCAGCCTCGGCCAACGCTTTTCGGTAGCCCGCCATACGGCCAAGCGTCGCGGGAATCGGACCATCGTTGTTAACAAAGCCAATGCGGCGATGCCCGCGCTGAATCAGATACAGCGTGGCATCGTAGCCGCCCTGTTCCTCGTCCGGTACCACCGAGGTCAGCGCGCGGTCGGGGCTAAAACAATCAAGCAGCACGGTCGGCAGCTGCGCATACAAGGGCGAGGGCTGCACCGGACGATGA
>DASWTQ010000153.1:0-1967 GCA_036402055.1 Herpetosiphonaceae bacterium | reverse complement strand
CAGGGCCAGCTCACGACCAGGCTGAGGCCGATCCCGGCCAGGCGGATCAGGGCGGCGGCCCGGAGGTGCTTTCTTTTCGGGGCATAGATGCCCCCACGTTCGGCGCAGATCTGCCCCGTGATTCCATTAAGGTCCAACACTTAAACCCTGGTGGTGGTGGTGTGGGGCTTTCTCCGAAGAATCAGGCGATTGCACCGGAGATCCGGCATCTCCTGGAGCGGGAAGGTGTACAGGGGTTTTACCTTGCGCCCCAGCTCCAGCAGCAGCCGATCGAGGAGCTGCGCGCCGTCAGTCGCTATCTGGATCAGCAACACAACGTCCGCGACCGAGCGCGACTCTTTGCGGCGCTCGCCGTCGGCGGGTTTGGCGGGTTGCTCCTGGCCGGCCGGGCACCCCAGCGGCCAGCGCAGGCGCAGCCGCGCAGCGGACGAGCACCGCAGGCCCAGGCAGCACACCCACAGGATCATCTGAAATATGTCTCTGGCGCGTTGGCTCCCTACATCCAGAGTGGCAGCGCGCCGCCTGAATCCGCCGCTGCACCCCCCGATCCCGGCCCGCAGATGGTACAGGCCGAGTCGCCCAGCCCGACCAGGCAGACCTGGCAGCAGGCGCTTGCCGCGTTGGGGCACGTCCTGCCGGCGAGCGAGATCGCGACGTGGTTCGCGGAGGCCCAGCTGCTCCAGTTCGACGACGGCCTGGCCGTCGTCGGTGTGCCCAACATCTTTGCCCGTGACACCTTAGCGACCTGCTACCAGACCCAGATCGCCCAGGCGCTCAGCGCCAGCTGTGGCCGATCGGTCCAGGTGCAGATTGAACTTGGAGGCAGCTAACCATGCCCGGTGCACCTCCCTCACACGCACGCATTGTATCGAGGAGGACCCTGTGATCCGAGCCTTACGCATTACCGACCGGGATCTCGCCATCTTGCGGAGCCTGGCCGATGCCCGCTATCTCACGATTGAGGCGCTGGAATGGTTGCATTTTCCCGACCGACGCCGCTATTGGGAAGCCGCACATCACACGCAGCAGCAGCCCTATCTTGCCAGCCGGTCGCTCTACGATCGGATGAAGCGCATGCACGACGCCAAGTTAGTCCTGCGCATCCAGCGGCCCGTGGCCTTAGCCAGCCGCCGCTATCACCGCGAGCCGGATCTGTATGCCCTCGCCCCGGACGGTGCGATCTGGCTGGCTGACGCAACCGGGATGCTCGCTCCGACCATGCGAGCGGATCGACTCCGCGCACGGTCATTCAATACCTTGACCCACGCCGCCGCGATCGGCACGTTCTATGCGGCTATGCGGACCAAGGTCGAGTCGATGCGGGTGCAGTTTGCGGAGTGGCAGAGCGATTATGCGCTCTCGCAGGGCAACTATGACCGGCTGACCGTGCGCGTCACGCAGGCCAACGGGGCGGTGAAACAGCAGCGCATGCCGGTGTTGCCCGACGGCGCGTTTTGGATCGTGCACCAGGACACGCGCTATCTGTTCTTTGTGGAGATCGATCGCGGGCGACCTGTGGCCACCTGGCGCGAGAAGATCCTGGCGTACGAGGCATACGTGCGGAGCCCGGAGCTGAAGGCGCGCTATGGTGTCGAGTCGTTTACGCTGCTCACGGCGACCACGACGGAGACGCAGCGGCAGCAGCTGATGCAGGCGACGGCGCAGATCAACGCCAAGCCCGGAGGCCGCTATCTCTTTACACAGATCAGCGATCTCCACCCGCTCACGATCGGCCATGCCTGGCAGCGCATCAGCGCCGCGACCTCGACGACGATCACGGTCGGCGGACGACCCTTTATTCGGATGCAGGTCGAGGCGGTGCCCCATGTGCTGCTCAAGTGATCGGCAACCCCTTGATTGGACCCTTGACTGGACCCTGGAAAAAGTTTCTACCCCCCGGTTCTACCCTCCATTCCAGGGGGTCCGGCAAGAGATCGTGTTGTGACCAATCCCGCCGCCGAGGGTCG
>DASWTQ010000152.1:0-5825 GCA_036402055.1 Herpetosiphonaceae bacterium | reverse complement strand
CCCAACACCCAAAATAAGGAGCATCGATTCCATGAAGCGTCTCATGATCGCCATCTGTTTGGCTTGTATCCTTTTGCCTGCCGTAGCAGTTAATGCAGCTAACAAAACCTCTAAAAAGGTAGATCTTGAGCAGTTTATTGACGATGTTCTCAACGAGCGGATCTCGCCCGATGAGGTAATAGCAGCGTAGCGTGGACGTTGGGCGATCTCCAGGGTTATGGACTCAGCAACACTGAAGTTCGGCTATGTATCGGCGATAATCGGGTTTCTTTGGCTGGTGGCGCTGATGCAATCAAACAAACGATCTTTGTTAAGCGTCAATAAAGGATAGATGAGTCATAAGGGAAGTAATAGCATTTCATCTTTGAAGGCTATTACTTCCTATTATCTGGCATTTTATGAAGAAGCCAATACTTAAATACGCCTCACTGTTGGTTGTAGGCGTTGCCGTATCATTCGGAATCTATATTGTTTCGTCATGGCTCATACTACAGTATAAGCTACTGAGAGAAGATTCTCTTAATAGAGATATATCGATCGTCGCTCAAAATGTGTCTAATGATGATATTTCTAGAAGCTTGATGAATGAGTGGTTGAGCGAATATAAGAAGAATATTTATGTTGAGAATAAAATTGAAGACTATATCATCCATAGTATCAAGCTAGAAGAAGAACAGGATGGTTATTTTATCTTTTCTTCTCACTATTCTATTATGACCGACAACGAAGACACAGCCTGGAAGAACTGGCCGCATACCCAGCAAGGTAATCAATTCATTTTCGATCGCAGGTTTCGAGTTAACAAAGTTGATGATACATATTATTTTCGTACAGTTACCGAGGCTACAGATGTTGATTTTGCAAAATAGCATCTGATTTATAGGACCAAGGGTTGGCGATATTTGGTGGACTGTGGTCCACTGCTAAACCTTTCAAGCGTTCAGTTATTCATAAGGTGGTTGCCGCAGAACTCAGGTTCTGCGGCATTCATCTTTTTAACGGCTTGTCTTCCAGCACATGTTTAAGCGTACGCTGTAAAGAATTGATAATCATTATCATTCATAAAATGACTTGTGATAATGACTATCACTGATAAAACACTTGACACTATGTTGCTTAAGTTGTATGCTTCCAGACGATAACCAGCTTGACTTAATCCAAAAATATTTTACTAAAGGAGGACTGGAATGCCAGTCCGTTTTTTCTACCGGCTCACACCCGCACTGATCGTGCTTGTGCTTGCGGCCTGTGGCACACCGGCCAACGTCGAAACCGGCGCTTCGCCTGCTCCTGTGGCATCTAATGCAGCGGCTGGCGCTCAAGTGGATCTTGGCGGCATCAAGACCTACCTCGTCGACTCGGCCGGCTCGCTCAAGGGCCATACCGCCGCGCTCAAAGACGCCAGCACGCGCTACTACGATCTGGCCAAGGGCGCGAACTTCGACTATGCCGCGCTGTGGCAATCGAAGCCGACCGAGGTCGCCGACGCGCTGAAGCAGGCCAAGACAGCCTGGATCGCGGCCAGCCCTGGCTACGAGCAGATCGAGGGCATCGTGGCGGGCGTGCCGACGCTGGCTGAGTACGACGTGATCCTCGACGCGGGCGCGGCTGCCAGCGAAGATCCCGAGGGCGCTGTACCGTTCGATCTTAAGCTGCCCGATGGCCGCGTTCTGGAAAAGCCGGGTAATCTTTTTGGCCTGACCGAGAGCACGCTCTGGGGCACGCGCGCCGAGTTCACCAGCGATCAGAAGCCGGATCTCGACGGCAACGGCAAGACCGACTTCGGCGAGGTGCTGCCCGAGGCCAACATGCTCAAAGGCGCGGCCGATCTCATGGATCAGTACACCGGCGAGCTTCAGCAAAGCTCCACCGAGTGGCAGCCCAGCGAGTCGGATGCGTTCACCGCGCTGGTGGTGATGATCCCGACCATGAGCGAATACTTCGAGTCTTGGAAGAACTCGCGCTTTGTCGCCGGCGAGGCTTCGACTCAGAGCGATTTCGTGGTGATCTCCCGCCTGGCCGACATCCAGAATATTCTGTCCGGCCTGCAAGTGGTGTATCGCAGCGTAAGCCCCAAAGTTGCCTCGGTCGATGCGGCGCAGGATACGCAGATCGGCCAGAAGCTTGACGAGCTGAAAGCCTATGTGACCAAGGTCTACGATCAGGAGCAGGGCGGCAAGCAGTTTACGGCAGAAGAAGCGGATATGCTGGGCGGCGAGGCGCAGGAGCGCGCTACGGCTCTGGCGGGCCAGATCTCGCAGGTTGCGGCCAAGCTCAACATCCCGATCGAGCAGTAGGCGGGAGGCAGCGCATGTCATTGCACGGCAAAACCGGCGTTCGCTTTTCTCTCGGCGCTCTCCTCGCGCTGATCTTCAGCCTGCTGGCACCGATCGCCAGCGCGCAGACGATCGCGCCGGCGCAGAGTGCCGAAACGATTCGCTCGGCGCTGGCCGACGCTCAGTTTGCGCTGAGCAGCACGACCGACGCTCAGGCTGCTTTGAGTACCGCGAAGTCGGCCTACACCGGCGCCTTTGCCCAGACGATCGCAGCCGCCGCGCCCGCCGCCGATCAGCGCGTTCAGTCAGGCATGGCCTCGGCTGAGCAGGCGTTAGCGGCCGGCGATGCGCGCGCCTTCGCCGATGCGCGGGCGCAGGTATGGACGGCGCTGCTGGCCGGCAGCTACCAGGTGATCGAAAGCTCGCTGGCAGGCGGCGACGCGGCTACGGCGCAGACCTGGCTGCCGCTGCGCGAGTTCCGTCCGGCTACCCGTTTTACGCGGCCCAAAGCCGACGCGACGATCGCGATCGATGGCGTGGTTGCCGGCTCGATCCAGCCTGCCGAAGTTGTGCTCTCGGTACGTGCCGATCTGCTCGATACCTATCAGGCGCGGCTCAACGAGGCGCTGCACGATCTGGCGGAGGCTGATACCAGAGGCTTTGCCACGCGGCGCGTCGAGTATGCCAGCCTGGCCCAGGGCTACTTCGCGATCTTGGCGCCGTTCTATCAGGAGCAGCGCGGCGGCGAGTCGCTGGCAGCGCTCAATCAGTCGTTTGCGGCGCTGCGTGCTGCCGCGCGCGACGGCTCGGTACTTGACGCTCCGCTGGCGGCGATCACCGAGGGACTGCGCGGATTCCGAGCAGCGCCGCTCAGCGCCGAAGACCAGACGCGACGTGCGGGTCAGATGCTGCGCTTCCTGGCGCTGGTTCCGGTCGAGTACGGCCGGGGCGTGAGTCAGGGCGTTGTGACGCGCGACCTCGAAATTCGCGAGGCGATCACCTTCCGTGACGGCGCGGCTGCCGCGTTCGGCGATCTTCAGAGCCTGCTTGAAGCGCGCGATCCCGCTCAGACGCAGAAGATCGCGCAGCAGTTCGGCGAGCTTGAGCAGATGCTCACGGCGGCTGGCGCGCAAACGCAAGTGGCCGAGCCCGGCGCGATTCAGGCTAAGACCGATGAGTTGACCGGCGCCCTCACAGCTTTGATGCCCGCCGAGTGGCAGAAGCGCGATAGCGCGGGCGACTTCGACGTGATCGCGTCGGTGCTGGATCAGATGGAGCAGGCGGCGGTGACCGGCCAGTATGAGCTGGCCGAGTCCGCGCGGCTTGAGGCGTACGCGGTGCTGGAGACCGGCCCCGAGGCGCGTCTGATTGCGTTCGCGCCCCAGGCGATCCCGCCGATCGAAGAGCTGTTCTGGTACGGTCAGGGCGAGCACAAAGGTTTGGCACATCTGATCAGCCAGCGCGCGCCGGGCAGCGAGATCAAGGCCAGCCGCCAGGCGCTGGATCTTCAGCTGGCGGATGCGCAAAAATCGCTGACTAAGAGCGGCGCGCCCGCCGCTGTGGCGACCAACGCCGCGATCATCGTGTTCCGCGAAGGATTGGAGGCGGTGCTGATTCTGGCCTCGCTGATGGGCAGCCTGAAGATGGGCGAGAACCGCAGGCTGCGCCGTCCGCTGTGGTGGGGCGCGCTGTCGGCGCTGGGAGCCTCCGTGCTGACCTGGATCTTCATGCGCGGCGTGCTGCAATCGTTTGCGCGCTACGGCGAGCGGCTGGAAGCGGTGGTCTCGCTGATCGCGATCGGCGTGCTGCTGCTGATCACCAACTGGTTCTTCCACAAGGTCTACTGGACCGGCTGGATGGCGAACTTCCACGCGCAGAAGAAGCGCATCATCGGCGGCGAGGCGGGCCTCTATATGGGCCTGATCGCGCTGGGCTTCAGCAGCATCTACCGCGAAGGCTTCGAGACTGTGCTCTTTTTGCAGGCGCTGGTGCTGGAGGCGGGAACCGCCGTGGTGCTGGGCGGCGTGGCGCTGGGCATGGCCGGTGTGATCCTGATCGGCGTGCTGGTCTTCGCGCTTCAGGCCAAGCTGCCGCACAAAAAGATGCTGATCGTAACTGGTGTCATGATCGGCGGCGTGCTGCTGGTGATGGTCGGCAACACGGTGCATGTGCTGCAAATCGTGGGCTGGCTGCCGATCCATCCGATCCGCTGGCTGACGCTGCCCTACTGGACCGGCCTGTGGTTTGGCGTCTTCGCCACCTGGGAAGGCATCGGGCTTCAGTTTGCGGCGGGCGCGTTCGTGATCGGCAGCTACTTTCTGGCTGAGCGTGTGCAGCATCGGCAGCAGGAGCCGGCAGCTAAGCCGCAAAGGATTGCGCGCAGCGTCTAAAACAACCGATCAAACCTTTTCGATCGATGCGTCGCGAATTGTTCGCGGCGCATTCTTTTTTGCCCGCAATATTAACGATGTGCTGGCACGCTCTCTGCACAGGCGAGACAGCCTGGAAGCCGAAGCTGTAGCGAGGGACTGCTGGTATGTGGCTATTTGGTGTGCTGGCCGATGTGAGTGCTGCGCCGCTGGCGCACGGCGAGGGGATTCACGCGCTGCTTGAGCCGCTGCTGTTTGTGGTGGTGGCAGGAGGAGTCTGGTTGTTTACGCGGCTCCAGAACCGCCGAGTTGAGGATGGTGAGCGGGAAACGGTGTCGAACGAGGATTCAATGTGAAAAATCACAAGTGCCCCTGCTGCCGTTTCTTGAGCAATCCCTGGGTAAAGGATTTGCCGGTTGATTCCGACATCTGCGCGCCACCCGGCACATGTTCATTACTGTCGATTGAGCCGATCGAGTCGCCGAGAAAATCTGCAAGACTACCTTCAAAGGTTGAGTCAGGCTTGCTCTTAGTTGGATCTACAAATTGTTGGCGTAAGCTGTCTAATGCCAGTTGCTCAGGTGTTGTTCCTTGTTCACGCGCCTGCTCTTCAAGGGCCTGCTCAATATCAGGTGTCAGGGTTATGTTCATTGCTTCCTCACAGCACACATATGCATTGTGATCTCAAAGTTATTGTAGCAATCTTGATGCAGGGCTGACAAGCTACAATCCCGCCGACACATCCTCCGCGCCGCGCTCCCGGATCGACTCGTAGAGCGCGGTGGTAGCGGACAGCGGCTGAATGCCAAGCTCGGCGTCGAGCTGGCGCACGCAGCGTTCGTAGATGCGCAGCGCCTGTGAGCGATTGCCCTGGCGCAGGTATGCCTGCATCAGCAGACGGTAGGCTTCTTCCCAGCACGGATCGATCGCGAGAACCGCCTCGCACCAGCGGATCGCCTCCTGCGACTCGTGGTCCAGCACCAGCGCGGCCAGTCTGGTCGCCGCCGCCAGGTAGCGCCGCTGGAGCCGCTCACGAGGCTCGGTCACCCAATCCTGATACAAACTTTCGGGCAGATAATCGCCGCCGTAGAGCGCCAGCGCCCGCCGAAAGAGCGCGACCTGCTGCTGTGGATCGCTGTTCGTCTCGGCTTGATCCAGCAGCGCCGCGAACTGCTCGACA
>DASWTQ010000151.1:0-3263 GCA_036402055.1 Herpetosiphonaceae bacterium | reverse complement strand
GGAGCACTCAGCACAGGATTGGCACGAGCCTGCGGCAGAGCTTACGCGAGACTCTGGTGAGCAGCACGCCGACGAGCAGATCGTCACAGGGCCGGTACCGCTGATGCAGAATGCGCTGCTCTTTCTAGAGTTCGATCATGCGAACCACCATCACTGGAATATCGCGTTTTTGCTGCGCGCACAGCTGAAGCTCGATCGGCCGATCGTGGAAGAGGTCATCGCCGCGCTGCTGCGCCACCACGACGCGCTGCGCCTGCGCTTTACTCGTGACGGTAGCCGCTGGACCCAAACCATCAGTCCGCCCTCCGAGCCGCTCCCGCTCACCTGGGTCGATCTGGCCGATCTGCCTGCCGAGCAGCACGCCGCCCGCATCGAGTCGGTCGCCGCCCAGCAGCAGCGCAGCCTCAACCTGTTCACCGGTCCGGTCTTCAGCGTCACCGTCTTTGCCGCTGGTCCTGACCAGCCCGACCACCTGCTCGTGATCGTCCATCATCTTGTCGCCGATGCCTTCTCGTTGCGCATCCTGCTCGCCGATTTCGCCACCGCCTACCAGCAGCGTCACGCCGGCCACTCGATCACGCTGCCGCCCAAATCGACCTCGTTCCAAGCCTGGGCCGAGCGCATGTATGCCTTCGCTCAGAGCGACGCCATCCGCGCCGATCTTCAATACTGGCAAGCCCTGCCCTGGAACGAGATGCTCCCGATTCCCCTGGATCGATCTGAGATAACCGAGCCTGATCGCTTGATGTCAGAGCAGCGCTTCTGTGCTTCACTCACCAGAGGAGAAACGGAGATGCTGCACGAGCAGCTGCTGCCGGCGTACGGCGTGTCGGTGCAGGAGGTGCTGCTGGCCGCGCTTGCGGTCGCCGTCGCCGACTGGAAGGGCTCCCGCCTGGTCAGCGCCGATGTGCTCAACTTTGGGCGCGAGCCGCTCTTCGCCGATCTCGACCTATCGCGCACGGTGGGCTACCTCACGCTGAGCAGCGTCGCCCTGCTGGATCTCCGCGCCGCGCACACGCCCGACGAAATCCTGCGCGCCGTCCGCGACCAGCTGCGTGCGATCCCGCACCAGGGCCTGAGCCACAGTCTGCTCGCCCGCGTCACCGAAGACGCGGAGGCCAGAGCGGCTATCGCTGCGCTTCCCCAGCGTGACGTGTTCTTCAACTACATGGGCCATAGCCGCCCCGCTCCTACCGGAGAATCGTTCTTTCAAACGGTTCAGGCTCCGCTGGGCCGCACGCTTGAGCGCCAGCAAGATCGCGGAATGATTCCAGCGATCACCGCTGCCATCGCCGGCGAGCAGCTTGAGCTGAGAATACATTACAGCGCCGCGAACCACGACGCCGAGACGATCGAGCGGCTGGCACGGGCATGTATCACTACACTGCGCCGGTTTATTCGCTTCTATCAGGAGCAGCCCGGCGATCATCACACGCCGGCTGGGGATATTCCCGTGCCGCTGATGCCAAATATGCACCGCTCCTTCGAGACCGTCGATCCTGAGCGGCATATCTGGAATATATCGACACTTCTGGAAGTGAGCGCGCCACTCGATCCGGGTCGCCTGCAAGAAGCGCTCAAGATCATTCTGTCACGTCATGATGCGCTTCGTCTGCGCTCGGTTGAGTCCGAGACGGGCTGGCAGCAGCACATCGCGGCAGACGCGGAGGAGATCCCGTTCACGCGGATCGACCTGACGACGGTTCATCCGAGCGAACAAACGGCTGAGATCGAGTCGCTGGCGACTATGCTTCAGGCCAGCCTTGATATTACCCACGGCCCGCTGATCCGTATCGCTCAGTTCGAGCTAGGCCCGGGACAATCAGGGCGATTGTTGATCCTCGTGCATCACACCGTCTGCGATGGCTACTCCTGGCAGATTATTCTAGAGGACATTTTTCGCGCCTACAACCAGCTGGGTGAGGATCGAGCGCCGCAATTGCCGCCGCTGACGACATCGTATCAGGAGTACACGAGCTGCGCGGCGGCCTATGCACGATCACCGGAGCTGCACGCAGAGCTAGACTACTGGCGATCGGCGTTAGAGGGAGCGACCACACCACTACCGGTCGATCATAGAGGTGGGCAACATACCGGAGCATCCGCGCAGCGCCTGAGCGTCGCGCTCACTCCTGAAGAAACCGACGCGCTGCTGGAGCGTGCAGAGCAGATCAGTGTCAATGAGGCGCTGTTGACGGCCCTGGCGTTGAGCTTCGGGAGCTGGACCGGCGCTCAAGCGCTGCTGATCGATGTTGTGCGCCACGGACGCAACCCTGTGTTTGGTCCGCTCGATCTGTCGCGCACAGTCGGCTGGTTCGATTACCTGGTGCCGCTGCGGTTGCGGCTGAGCAGCTCGGAGTCCGTCGAAGCAACAGCGCAGCAGATCCAAGCGCAGCTCCAGGAGATCCCGCACGACGGCATGGGCTACGGCTTGCTGCGCTATCTCAGCCCGGACGCCGATGTACGAGCAGCGCTTCAGGCGATACCCAGCCCGCAGGTACTCTTCAATTACCGTGGTCAGATCGCCGGCGACACGAGCCGCATAGCTCTGCCGATCCAGGTCGCGCGTGAGTCAGCCGGCCGTGATCATAGCAGCAAGGTGATTCGACCACACTTGCTGTTGATCAACGCGCAGATTGCGAATCGGCGGCTGGAGGTCCACTGGGAATATAGCGATCAGGTGCATCGCCGGGAAACGATCGAGCGGCTCGCACAGGAGTGCCAAGCGATTTTGCGCAGCTTGAGCCTGAAGCGTCACTCCCGCTGATGTGAGTAACGCAAGAATGTATCAAAGCAAGAGTCGCCGAGCAAGCCCACATGACGGTGCTCGGCGGCTCAGCCCGCTCGCTTGAGCAGATGTGCGTGATCCAGGTGCCAGGTATCGTTGTAGCGCTCAAGGCACCAACAGTCCGTTGCTCGTTCCCAGACCGTTATGGAGGTATGGCGTGGCTCAAACCGCGCGCCAGTTCCTGGACGTGGAATAGCAAACAGCACCAGCAGCGAGGCCACAATAAAGCCCGCATGGCTCACCGCCACAATAGTTTGCCCGTGATACTGCGCTGCCAACCGGTGGAGCGTGGCTTGTACGCGCCTGAGAAACTCATGCCATGTTTCGCCGCCTGGTGCAAACGGCCGGTCAGGCTCGGCAACCGGATCGAACATCCCATAGCGTGTCCGGTAGTCAGCCCAGGTCATACCGTCCGCCGCTCCCGGGAGCAGCTCGCGCAGGTCGGCATCTTCGCGCAGAGGTCGTCCTGGCAGGC
>DASWTQ010000150.1:0-10297 GCA_036402055.1 Herpetosiphonaceae bacterium | reverse complement strand
CAGGCCGGGCAGCAGACCTGCCAGCACGTCGATCAGCAGCTGCTGACCGACCGTGAGCAGCAGCGGCAAACCAAACAGCAGCGCCGCGATCAGCGCCACCAGCTTGACAACCGTGATGCCCAGGTTCAACGCCACCAGACGGCGCACCCGCTGCTCCACGGCGCGGCCCTCGGCGATCGTTTCGGCGATCGTCGCAAAGTTATCGTCGAGCAGGATCAGGTCTGCTGCCTGACACGCGGCCGGGCTACCGTTCGCGCCCATCGCGATGCCGGTATAGGCAGCCTTGAGCGCGGGAACGTCGCTGGCCGCGCCGCCCGTCACCAGCACAACCTCGCCCATGGCCTCCAGCGCCTCAACCACACGCACCTTGTGCTCAGGCGAAAGTCGCGCCAGCACCATGTCGCCGCTGCGCAGATGCTCCTGGAGCGTCGGCTGATCCATGGGCTCGATCTCTTGCCCGCTCAGCACGTTGGAGCGCGCACTGCGCACAAGCGTACAGCGCCGCGCGATCGAGGTAGCGCTGAGCGTGTCGTCGCCGGTGAGCATAATCGTGCGAATCTTGGCGTTGTGGCAGGCCTCGATCGCCTCGGCAACTTCCTGGCGCGGCGGATCGACGACCGCGATGGCGCCGAGCAGCACCAGGTTGTAAGCAACATCGTCGATGCGGGTCGCGCGCGGATCGTCGCTGGTGAGCTGGCGACGGGCAAAAGCGATCGTGCGCATGGCCTCGCGCTGGTAGCGCTGAAGCGCCTTTTTGAGCGCCTGCCGGTCACGGTCGGTGATCGGACGGTCGCCGCTTTCGGTCGCGATCATCGTGCAGCGCGCCAGCAGATCCAGCGGCAAACCTTTGACGTAGGCCAGGGTCTGGTTTTGCTCCTGAACGATCACGCCGTCCAGCGCCGTATGGCGATCGCTGTTGAGCACGGCCAGCTGCGGCGTGTTCTCATACACGTCGACAGCTTTGATATGGGCTTTCTTGGCCGCGACGATCATCGCCGCCTCGACGGGATCGCCCAGAATATGCCAGTGTGGCCGCAGCGTATCCGGCGGCAGCAGCCGGGCTGTGCTGGTCAGTACGGCAGCGCGCAACAGTCGCCCGATGCCTTTGTTGCTGGTGGCGGGATCGATCGCGCGCTCCTCGGCGATAAATTCGCCCTGGGGCAGATAGCCGACGCCGGTGATAGAGACCGTGCTGTCGGCGGTCCAGATCTCGCGCGCCGTCATCTCGTTTTGCGTCAGTGTGCCGGTTTTATCGGCGCAGATAACGGTCGTCGCGCCGAGCGTTTCGACATTCGACAGACGGCGGAAGATGGCTTTGTGCTGCTGTAGCCGCCGCGCGCCCTCGATCAGCGTAAGCGTGATGCCGGGCATCAAGCCGGTGGGAACCGCCGCCACCAGGAACAGCACCGCAATGCCCAGGCTTTGGTTAATGTCCAGGCCGAGCCGCGTGTAGGCGTAGAAAAAGCCTAGCAGCGCGCCCACCACGCCGACGAACAGCACCACGCCGCCGAGCCGGGCAAAGGCGCGCAGCAGCGGGCTCGGCTCCTCGTGTGCTCGCTGCGTCAGCGCCGCGATCTTGCCGAAGGCGGTACGTCCGCCGGTTGCAAACACGACCGCCGTACCGTGACCGCTGACAACCCGTCCGCCGGCATAGATGATGTTCGGCAGCTGCTCGCCGCTGGGATAGTCCTCGAAGACTGCATCGGCGACTCGGTGAGTCACGGCGTCGTCGGCCTGGAGCACGCTGTTGACAGTGTGCAGGTTGTCGGCTTCGATCAGCCGGGCATCGGCGGGAATATGATCGTTTGGCCGCAGCAGGAGCACATCGCCCGGAACCAGCATCGCGGTCATGATATGCTGCTCCTGTCCGTCGCGCATCACCCGCGCGTAGGCCGGCAGAATATCGCTCAGCGCGGCGGCGGCACGCTCAACCTTACGCTCCTGGATCGCCGCGACGATCGTATTGAGCGTGGCGATCACCAGCAGCGCCTGGCCCATGAAGGCGCGATCGATCACAAAGGCGATAATCGCGCCGATCCACAGGGGCAGCAGCAGCGGACGCACCAGCACCGCCAGGATGCGCAGCAGGCTGCGCCAGCGACGACCACCCGAAAGATCGTTCGGCCCGATCACATTCCAGCGAATCGTCGCTTCCTGATTGGTCAGGCCGTGATGGTCGGTCTTGAGTTCGCTGAGAACGTCTTCGGGAGTGAGCGGCGCGATCGATGTAGCGTCGATCGTCTGCCACTTTGTAGTTAGCTCAGCCAATGATGACTCTGTAATAGTCATACCTTAATCTCGTAGTGAACCATAATATAGCACGAACATTGTAGCGCGTTCGTTGCGTTTGTACAGACCTCAACAATGACAAAGGGATGAGCAGGTCTCATCCCTTCGGCTGGGGTTTGTAGGCTATGCCCGAACGCATCATTCAAAAAATCAGTCATGATACGTTTCTGTCTTGCTAAGGAAGTACGTTACTTCCGCGCTCGCGGTTTAACGACGGCGAACATGATTGTGACGAACACGAACCGGCGCTGGTTGCAGCTGGCGCTCTCCGTCGCGGGAAACGATGATCGAAGCTATACACAGAGCGGCCAGTACCAGTGCGCAGATCACGAACATTACCATGCGAATGTCTCCTTATGTTGCTCCTTGAGCTGCGACGTGTACGGCCCTACTCCGCTCATTGTTACAGCTCTGACCCAATAGTTTTCAAGATATACCTACTAAATGCATAAAATATGCCAAGCTTCCAAAGCCGATTTGATTCGTTAGGTTCTTGGATCTGGGCTTTCGTTTTGTTCCTTTGTTCTCTTGTTCTTTTGTTCCTTCGCTAGGCCCTCACCCCTGGCCCTGCGGGCCTTCCCCTCTCCAGGCCCAGAGGGCACCCCCGGTAGGCGAGGGGAAAGCGCAGAGGCTTGATGGTGCCCTTGTTCTTCGCCCAGAGGGCACCCGGGTTCTTGGTTCTTGGTTCTTGGTTCTTCCTTATTCCAGCGACTCGCCACACAGCGCGCAGGTCACCGGCGATCCGCTCGGCGGCTGCCCAACGACCCACAAATTGCAGTTTTCGCAGTGATAGGCGCGGATCTGGGGCGCGTCCAGCTTCGGCGCGACCGGCGCGTCGTCCAGGGCCTGGTGCAGCGTATCGATCTCGCGGGCGGCGAGCAGCTTGGCGCTATCCACACGATCGCCTGAGCAGATTAGCTCAAGCAGCATCTCGGGCGCGATCGTATGGCGATTGGTGATGTTGTCGAGCGCTTTTTCGTCGATGGTCAGCGTTTCTTCTTCGCCTTGAGGCCAGGGTGTGGCCGACAGTGTGACGGTATCGCCGCCGAAAAATCCGCCGAAGTTGTGAACTTCCGTCACCCAGATCATCCGTGTATCACTCATCGGTTGTTTCCTCTAAAACTGTTGCTGGTGGCAGGCCCAGCAGATCATGAAAGATCGCGTGGTCGCGCAGAGACAGGCTCAGCGTCACCTGCTCGATTCCCGTTTCGTCCAGGGTTTGTTGCAGCGCGATCAGCTGGGCCGCTCCCATGACGTAGCGCGGCAGCTTTTTGGGCACCGGCGGCAGCACATGCTGATCTGTGCGCGTGCCGATCGCGGGCATGACCAGATGTTTGATGCCCAGCGACTCCGCCTCAAGCAGCGCGCTTCTGGTCGTGGCCGCGACATCCAGCGGCGTGGCCCGCTCCAGCCGCTCGGGCTGGTTCTCGGACTGCGGCACCTGCGAGAAGGTGATTGCCCAGATCGCGTGGCGGAACGGATGCGTCGCGGATTCCAGCCGAAATCCGATCGCCGTGCCTAGCGCAACCGGCCCGCCATGCCGCGCCAGCGCTTCCTCACGGCGTCGGCGCAACCCGGCGTCTAAGCCGTCGACTGTCGCCGCCAGCCCACGCAGGCCGCTCAGCCAGCCGTTGTCTTCGACCATGATCGCGTCGGCCGGCACGCTCAGCGCCTCCACCGTCGATAACCTGACCCGCCGATCCAGCATACGCGCCTCCTCCCGCTCATTATGAGCAGCCGGCGCCGCAAACGTCAAGTTTTCGTAGAAATGTACTAAAAATTGGCAGGACCTACGGGGACTGCCGATCTACGACAGAAGCAGGTACGATACAGCCATCTAGAAATGTGAGGTCGCCATGCAGCTCGAAGGATTTTTATCTCGCTTTGCTCTGCGGGAGCTGCTGGAGCTTAGTATCATCAGTTTAGTGACTGGTGCGATCGAGGTTGAAGCGCCAGCAGGAACACACCGGATCTTCTTTGTCGAAGGTCGCTGTGTCCATGCGTCGGCTCCCGACGCGCAAGGCTTTGATGCGCTCTGGCCGCTCTTCGAACTCAAAGATGCTCCGTTTCGGTTCGTGGCCGGCCATACCACCGGCGAGCGAACGATCAACGAGCCGACGCCCAGCATGATCGACCAGGCGCAGGCGCTGGCCCGCCAGTGGTCGACGATCCGGCCTCATATTCCGCATCTCGATATTATCCCCGAGCTGGTCACGCCGGCCAACGGCGAGCAGGTTCGCATCTACGAGGAAGATTGGCCGATCCTTTCCGGTGTGGACGGCTCGCGCACGATCGAGGAAGTCGCCAACCACGCGGTGCTCGACCCGCTTGAGGTGTGTACCGGCCTGATGCGGCTGAAAGAGCGCGGCCTGCTCAAGCTTTCACGACGACGAGTAGCATCCGAGCCGGCCAAGAGCGAGCCGTCGCTGCTGCCGCCCGCGCCGAGAGCACTTTCCAGGCTCAAGCCTGGCCTTAAGCCTGCCAGCGCGCCGGCGAAACAACAGTCGAGCTTCTTTGCCAATCTGCTCGTCTCGGTGCCTCAGGACGCGCTGCGGCCGGTTGAGATGCCGACGCCGGTCGCCGATCCAGCCGCGCCCGCTGCGCCTGAGCCGATCGCGGAGGCTGCTCCCGACCCCGAGCAGGCAGAGTACGACGATATTCTGCGTCTGCTGCGCGCCTCGTAGTGGCACCAAATCAAAGCTGCTGAATCGAAAAGGCGGGAAATACTCCCGCCT
This sequence comes from Herpetosiphonaceae bacterium, assembly GCA_036402055.1. Taxonomy (GTDB): domain Bacteria; phylum Chloroflexota; class Chloroflexia; order Chloroflexales; family Kallotenuaceae; genus LB3-1. The sequence continues at coordinate 5,273 of DASWTQ010000150.1, read as the reverse complement.
TTTTGTTTTGCCTGCGACACAGCGCTCAGGCTGCGGGCTCAAGAATCACGTTGTCTATCAGCCGCGTGGTGCCGAAGCGTACCGCCAGCGAGACCAGCGCTCCCTCGGCGATCGGCCCGTCGATCTCCTGCAAGCTGACCAGATCGGCGATACTGACATACTCGACTTGCGCCAGCGGCTCTTGCGCCAGCTCCGCCTCAAGCGCCGCCCGCAGCGTTGGCGCATTGCGCTCGCCGCGCTCGTACAGCGTCACGACTTGCTGCAAGCCTCGGTAGAGCACGGGCGCCGCCGCGCGCTGCTCGGGATCGAGGTAGACGTTGCGGCTCGACATCGCCAGTCCGTCGGCCTCGCGCACCGTGGGCACAATCACGATCTCGGTCGGGATCGCCAGGTCGCGCACCATCCGGCGAATCACCACGGTCTGCTGCGCGTCTTTCTGCCCGAAGTAGGCCCGCTGCGCCTGCACGATGTTGAAGAGCTTGCAGACCACGGTTGCCACGCCGCGAAAATGGCCGGGACGGCGCACACCCTCCAGCACGGTGTTCATGCCTTCGACTTCGACGTAGGTGCTGAAGCCCGGCGGATAGATCTCGTCCACGCCCGGCAACAAAACCAGGTCGACGCCCTCCGCCCGCAGCAGCTCAAGATCGCGGGGCACGTCGCGCGGGTAGCGTCCCAGATCTTCATTCGGGCCGAACTGGGTTGGATTGACAAAAATGCTGACCGCGACGTACTCGCACTCGGCGCGGGCGCGACGCACCAGTTCCAGATGGCCGGCATGGAGATAGCCCATGGTCGGGACAAGCCCCAGCGTGCCGCTCAGCGCCGCATGTGCCTCGCGGAACGCCTGGATCGTTTCAAGAATCTGCATAGTGATCATGTTCGCGGCACGATCATGATCGATCGCGCCGCCTGATGCTAGACGTTGTTGATCTGCGCCAGCGCTTCCTGAAGCACCGCCTCGTTCATCTTGGAGCTGTGGCTATCGGTCGGGAACGAGCCCGCGCGCACCTCGGCGGCATACTCACCAGCAGCGCCGCGAATCTCGTCGGCCAGGCTGCGGTAGCGCTTGGCATGGCGCGGCACGAAATCAGTGTACAGGCCAAGCATATCGTGGATCACCTGCACCTGTCCATCGCAGCCGGCCCCCGCGCCGATGCCGATCGTGGGGACGCGCAGCCGCTCGCTGAGTGCCTGCGCCAGCGGAGCCGGGATCAGCTCAAGAACGATCGCGAACGCGCCCGCCTGCTCAAGCAGCAGCGCATCCTCGATCAGCTGACGCGCGGCGTCGGCGGTTTTACCCTGTACGCGCTTGCCCAGCACATTCTCGGACTGCGGCGTAAAGCCGAGGTGGCCCATGACGGGAATGCCGGCCTGGGTGAGCCGCTGCACGGTCGGCGCGACCGCCGCTCCGCCTTCCAGCTTCACCGCCTGACAGCCAGCCTCCTGCAACAGGCGTCCGGCGTTGTGCAGGGCCTGATCGGGGCTGGAGTATGTCAGAAACGGCAGATCGCCGACCACGAGCGCGCGCTTGGCTCCACGCACGACCGCCTTGATATGATGCAGCATATCCTCGATCGTGACCGGCACCGTCGAGTCGTAGCCCAGCACCACCATGCCCAGCGTATCGCCGACCAGAATCATGGGAATCTCGGCCGCGTCGATCATCTGAGCCGTCGTGTAGTCGTATGCGGTCAGCATCGGAATGCGCTCGCCGCGTTTTTTCATCGTCTGTATGTCTTGAATCGTCACTCGCATGATCGTTCTCCATCCACTCGTTTATGCGATCGCAGCCCTGTCGATCACTGTACCCAATCCGCCTAGATTTCGTGCTCCAACGACAGCTCGCTCGGCAGCGTGATCGTGTCCTGAAGCTGGCCCACAAGCTCCGCCGAGAGGCCGCGCTGCTGCGCGAGCGGAAGCGCTCCATGCGCCAGGCAGCGGTACAGCGAGCCGACGTGCGGGATCGTATGGTCGAGCGCGTGAATATGCCGGCGCACTGTGCCGACGTCGCCGCGAACCAGCGGGCCGGTCAGCGCGGTCGGCAAGCCCTGACGCTCAAGATTGTCGAGCGTGGTGCGCATCAGCGGCAGGAGCGCCTGCAAGCCCTGCTCAGGTGTCGTGCCCAGCTGCTCAAAGATCTGCGTTGCCAGTGCGGCCAGCGCGATCGTGTAGTTGGAGGCGATCACGGCGGCGGCGTGGTAGAGCGTTTTGTCTTCGGGCGCGAGGTTGAGCACGTGGCCGTTCAGCGCGTGTGCCAGATCAGCCAGGGTTGCGTGAAGCAGCGGCGGCGCCTCGATCGCAAAGGTGATGCCGGGCAGCAAGACTGCGTCGTAGGTGGCAAACGCGGCCAGCGGATGAAACGCGCCGATCGTCGCGCCGTACTCGGCAGCAGGCTCCAGCGCACTCGCCGGCGATGCGCCGCTGGCGTGCACAACCGACTGACCTGGCCGCCAGGCTCCGGCAGCGCCCAGCTCACGCGCAACTGCGGTAATCGCGTCGTCGGACACGGTCAGCAGCACCAGCTCGGCGCTTTGGGCAGCTTCGACGGCGGAGAGCGGCTCGGCACCAAATGCCAGGGCTACCGCCTGCGCTTTCTCTGAGCTGCGGCTCGAAACCGCGCGGATCGTGTAGCCTGCGGCTGCGATCGCCCGGCCCAGCGCCGTGCCGACGCGGCCAAGTCCAATGATTGCGATCGTCGGGCGTGCCTCGGGTGATGGAGGAGGTTCTGCGTTCGTGGAAGGTCGCAGCGTTGACGACAATGTCATGTGGTACCATCCCAGTCGATAACCGATCCAGGTGGGTTAGCGTGGATCGAGAAAATAAGCGCTCCCCGCCCGCAGGTCGAGGGCAATTTTATTCTAGCATGTGGCATGGCGATTGACAATGTGCGCGGCAAGCGGTACAATGTCGGGCGGTTGATGGGGTATCGTCTAATGGTAGGACGCCTGACTCTGGATCAGGTAGTTGGGGTTCGAATCCCTGTACCCCAGCCAATGCAGCCGGTGCAACGCACTGGCTGTTGTATTTTAAGCTGGCCTTCACCCCTGCCCTGCGGGCATCCCCTCTCCCGTTGCCTTCGGCACAGGCGAGGGGAAATAGTGGTACTTTCTTTTGTTCCTTTGTTCTCTGTTCTTTGTTCTTTGTGCTCCTTCGGTTCTTCTTTGTTCCCTTGTTCTTTTGTTCTTTTGTTCCTTCGTCATCCTCCGTGCTATACTCGCAGCCATGAACACTTCGGCTCCAATTGGCGTTTTCGACTCGGGCGTGGGTGGTCTGTCGGTGCTGCACGATATTCGCGCCGCGCTGCCGAATGAAGATCTGATCTATGTGGCGGATTCGGGTCACGTGCCCTACGGCAGCAAGTCGCAGGAGTACATCCAGGAGCGGTCGATCGTGCTTTCGCGGTTTTTGATCGAGCAGGGATCGAAGGCGATTGTGGTCGCGTGCAATACCGCGACGGCGGCTGCTGCCGCCCGGCTGCGATCGACATTCGCGCTGCCGATTGTGGCGATGGAGCCTGCCGTCAAGCCTGCGGCGGCCGCTACGCGCTCGGGTGTGATCGGGGTGCTGGCCACGGTCGGCACGATCAAAAGCGCACAGCTAGCCGCGCTGCTTGAGCGCTTCGGCCAGGGAATTGAGGTTGTGACGCAGCCATGTCCCGGCCTTGTCGAGCAGGTGGAGGTTGGCGATCTCGACGGCCCTGAGACTCGCGCGCTGGTGGAGCGCTTCACCGCGCCGTTGATGCAGCGCGGCGCCGATACGATCGTGCTGGGCTGTACGCATTATCCTTTTTTGCGCCCGCTGATTGCGGATGTCGTCGGCGCGGATGTGGCTCTGATCGATACCGGAGCGGCGGTTGCCCGACAGCTACAGCGCGTTCTGTCGAGCTATGATCTGCTCAATCCATCCGATCGACGCGGCGGTGCGCAGTTTTGGACCAGTGGCGATCTCCAGGACGCGCCGCGAGTCTTCTCGTGTCTCTGGGGACGATCGGTCGAGGTTCGTCGCTTGCCTGAGGCATTTCTTTAGGCTGAGTACCAGCTCACGATCATCGCGCCGAGCAGCCCGAGCAGCCACAGCCAGCCCCAGCGACCATGCAGCACCGCCGTGCCGCGCAGCACACGATTGAGACGCACAGGATCGTCGGTTGCAAAGGCTTCACCAGCCAGTCGCCAGGCGTGCGGCAGCGTGAGCAGCACAGGCAGCGCCGAAAGACCCAGCCGAAGATCGAGCGCCAGCAGGGGCAGCAGCACGATGTACGCGCCCAGCACCAGCAGCGCATATTCTCGTTGCGCGAAACGCCGACCAAAGCGCGCCGCCAGTGTGCGCTTGCCCTGCGCGCGATCGGTCTCGATGTCGCGTAGATTGTTGGCATGCATGATCGCCGCGACCAGCAGCCCGATCGGCGTGCCAGCCAGCAGCGGCGTCCAGCTCCAGCCCTGCGTCTGCACGATGTACGCGCCCAGCACCATGCCCGGCCCCATCGCGATAAACACCGCGATCTCACCCAGGCCGATGTAGGCCAGCGGCGCGGGTCCTGCCGTGTAGAGCACGCCGATCAATACGCCGATCACGCCCAGCAGCCAGATCAGTGGCCCGCCGTGCAGCGCCAGCGCAATGCCCAGCAGCGCCGCCAGCCCAAAGCAGCCCGCGCCGCCGATCAGCACGGCCCGTGGTGTCAGCAGGCCCTGCTGGATCACGCCACTGGGACTGAGCGACGCGCTGCTGTCGACCTGGTTGCGGTGATCGAAGTAGTCGTTGAGCAGGTTGGTGCCGGCCTGAAGCAGCAGCGCCGCGACCAGCGTCAGCAGCGCCCACAGCGGCGCGAACACGCCGTCCAGCGCCGCGCAGCCGATGCCGATCGCGACCGGCGTGAAGGTTGCGGTAAACGATTTGGGCCGGATCGCGCGCCACCAGATCGCGAGTGGTGTGGATGCGGCTTTGGGCACCACGCCCGCCGGTTTGATCTGCTCGTCCACCGCTAGCCCAGGCGCACGCCGTAATCTTTGGAAGCGTAGTCGTACATGACGTCTACAAACGGCGTGCCGCTCTTGAATCCCCGGTACTGCGGCTTCACTTCGGAAAGCTGGATCATGAAGCGCACATCGCCGAACGTGACGTGGCCATACAGCGACGATCGCTCTTCGCGCTCAAGCAGCGTAAAGTCCGAGACGAACTGCGGATACTCGCGCTTGATATGACCGTACGCCGCCTCAAGATGATCGACCACAAAGCCTATGTGATGGATGCGCGACGGGATGCCATCCGACAGC
>DASWTQ010000149.1:0-3314 GCA_036402055.1 Herpetosiphonaceae bacterium | reverse complement strand
TTTGGTGCGCGGCGTGATCGCGGCCTCGATCGCTGCCGGATCGATGCAGTAGGTGTCGGGCAGCACATCGACGAAGACCGGCACGGCATTGACGGTCAGCACCGCGCTGGCCGAGGAGATAAAGCTGAAGGCCGGCACGATGACCTCGTCGCCGGCGCCGATGCCCAGGGCGGCGAGCGCGACCTCGATGGCGTCGGTGCCGCTGGTGACGGCCAGCGCGGCCTGCGTGTGATGATAGGCGGCAAACTCGCGCTCGAAGGCACGCACCTCGCTGCCGACGATGCGCCACCACTGGCGGCTTTCGATCACGCGCGTGACCGCCGCGATCTCGCGCTCGTCATACGCCGGCCACTCGGGAAAGGGCCTGCGCTTGGCGGGTGGCCCACCAGCGATCGCTAATTCTTCTGTTGTCATATTTTCTCCTTAGTAGGTGCAACATTGCACTATTTAGCCTTTTCCGGCTTTGAAAAGCTCCACAATGGTGCAGATGAATAGGGGCGCAGGGACGGATAGGAGCGGAGCTTGGCTCGCATCAGCTCAGGCGATCTCCAGGATCTGCGTGCCGGATATGACCGGGGCCAGCGCTCATAGCATTCCTATCGAAAGACGAATCGAAAACGTTCCAACAGCATCCTTGCCTGCACTGATCAATGCTCTGCTGATCGCTCAACGTCGCTAGACAGGCGATCGATTGTAACATAGTTAAATATTTCATACCAATGCATCTTCACACACATTCCGGCGATCGCTGCTGCGCTGATGTGGGGATAGCTGGTGGTACCGGGAACGCATCTCGCGCCGGATCTGCACTGTATGCGGGTAGTACGGCGAGCATGGCGGCGCTTCTACTCGCCGCGCATCCATGGGTTTGATTGATGATTTTGCCATACTATAGTAGAATCCAGGTTAAGAATATTCAAAAGGATTTACACAGTCTGGCGTATTTCATAGGAGAGATGTGCAGGAGTCTATGGGACGACAAGTGATTACAGCACGGGAACTAGCGGCGCATGTCTGAGCCGGCGCTCTATCTCGGCTTCGATATTGGCGGTACCAACGTGCGAGCGGCGCTGGGCCATGGTGCCGAGATCGTAGCTAGCCGCACAGCTGTCTGGCCGTCCGGCCTTGCTCCGGCTGATGAGGTCGTCTTTGTGGCGGATCTCGCCCACGCGCTGATCGATGAGTCAGGCCAGCAGATGATGGTGCGCGCGGCTGGAGTCGCGCTCGCCGCCCTGACCGACCGCGATGGTCGCGTTGTGGACTGGCCTAACCGGCCGGCCTGGCGCGGTCTACAGTTTCGCTCATTACTGACCGATCGGCTAGGGCTGCCCACGATTGTTGAAGACGATGCTAATGCGGCCGCGCTGGCCGAGTATGCCGTAGGCTCCGCGCAAGGCTTCGCGCATGTCGTCGTGATCACGGTCGGCACAGGCATCGGCGCCGGGCTGATCCTGGACGGATCTCTGGTGCGCGGGCGGCACGGCTGGGCTGGTGAGCTGGGGCATCTCGTGATGCAGAGGGACGGGCCGGCCTGCGCCTGTGGCCACAAAGGCTGTTTGCAGATGCTGGCCTCCGGTCGTGCGCTTGAGCGGATCGCCGTGGCGCGCGGTCTCCTAGATGCTGCGGCTTTGACTGAGGCGGCGGCTCAGGGCGAAGATTGGGCGCTGGAAGCCTTAGCCGAAAGCGGGCGCTGGCTCGGACTTGCGGCGGCAAACGTCGTTAATCTGCTCGATCTGGACGCGGTGGTGATAGGCGGTGGACTAAGCGCGCTGGATGAGCCGTGGTGGTCGGCGTTGCAGGCGTCTTTAGAAACGAATCTGCTCTCCCCGACGGAGCGGCAGGTCAGCCTGCGACGGGCAATGCTCCCCGACACGGCGGGCCTGCTTGGTGCGCTGTATCTGGCGCAGCAGCACAAGCAGCAGCATAGCGGCGAGGAGCAATAACATGATCACACGGATCGCTGGTACACATGGCTAGTCTCGACGAATCAAGCGCGGCGAACTTCAGCCAGGACATTGTACAGCTGACGCTGCCGGCGGGCCAGACCGAGACCAGGCTCGTGCTCGGCCACGGTGTGCTTGATCAGGCCGGATCTTTGCTCGGCTCATTTCAAGATGCCCGGCTGCTGATCGTCAGCGATACACAGGTGGCGCAGCTGTACGCCGAGCCGCTCCGGCACGCGCTAGAGCAGCAGGGTTTTCGTGTCGAGCTGCTGGAAATGCCGGCCGGCGAGTCCGCCAAGACGATCGAGACGCTGATCCAGCTGTACACGCGCTGCCAGCAGCTCCGCGTCGAGCGCCGTGATGTGGTTCTGGCGCTTGGCGGCGGTGTGGTAGGCGATGTTGCCGGTATGCTCGCAGCGACCTATCTCCGTGGCCTGCATTTCGTGCAGATCCCGACAACGCTCGTAGCGCAGGTCACGGCCAGTATCGGCGGCAAGGTTGGCGTCAACTTCGGCGCGCAGAAGAACCTGATCGGGATGTTCAATCAGCCGAGTCTGGTGCTGATCGATACCGCTACCCTGGCGACGCTGCCCGAGGTCGAGTATCGCGCCGGCCTGGGCGAGCTGGTGACCGTCGGCGTGCTCGGCGCGCCCGACCTGTTCGCCGACCTGGAGAGCAACGGCACGCGACATCTGGAGCAGCTGATTCTGACGGCGATCCAGTGTAAGAGCGCGATCGTCGCAGCCGATCCGTTCGATCAATTGGATATTCGCGCCCGACTCAACCTTGGGCATACCTTCGGCCATGCGCTGGAGCAGCTGAGCGACTTTCGCCTGTCACACGGTCTGGCCGTCGCGATCGGACTGCATATCGCCAGTCGCCTGGCCGTCGCGATCGGTCTATGCCCGGCAGCGCTCGCCGATCGGATCGAGCAGACCTTGATCGCGCTCAACCTGCCCACGACGATTCCTGGCTACACGCCCGAGCAGATGATCGCGGCGATGCGTGGCGATAAAAAGCAGCAGCATGGTCGTCTGCGCTGGATCTTGCCGCGCGCGCTGGGCCAGGTTGAGATCGTGGATGAGGCGCAGGTGCCGCCGCAGACGTTGCGTGCGGTACTACAAGCACTGGGGAGGAGTTAAATCAGCGTGGGTCATAGTTTCTCGGCACAGTCACCGCTGCGGATTGGGATGATCGGAGCTGGAAAAATCGTCGAGCGAGCGCATCTGCCGCTGCTGTGCGCCATGCCCGACGTGACGGTGGTCGGCGTGTTCGATCCGCAGCTCAGTCGCGCAGAAGCGCTGGCCAGCCAGTTCAACATTCCCCATGCCTGCGCCCACGTCGAACAGCTGCTGGCGCTGGAGCTAGATA
>DASWTQ010000148.1:0-11537 GCA_036402055.1 Herpetosiphonaceae bacterium | reverse complement strand
GCGACATCAATATCCTGGGGGTGATTCGCGCCGCCGACCTGGGCCAGCCGATCACCGTGGGCCGGCCGCTGCAAAACAACCGCATCTACATCCTGGATGCCTGCAATCAGCCGCAGCCGGTGGGCATCGCGGGCGAGGTCTGCGTTTCAGGCGAGAGCGTATCGCGGGGCTATCTGTTCCGGCCGGAGCTAACCGCCGAGCGCTTCGTGGTCTGCCCGTTCGCGGACGGCGAGATCATGGTGCGCACGGGCGACCTCGGCCGCTGGCGCGACGACGGCACGGTTGAGATCCTCGGCCGCATCGATCACCAGGTCAAGCTTCGCGGCTTCCGCATCGAGACCGGCGAGATCGAGGCCGTGCTGGTGCAGCATGAGGCGGTGCGCGAGGCCGTCGTGGTTGTGCGCGAGGATCGACCGGGCGATGCGCGGCTGGTGGCGTACGTGGTTGAGAACCTAGAACCTAGAACTAAGAACCTAGCAGATTCAACAGACCCCGGTTCTTGGTTCTTGGTTCTTGGTTCTCCGTTGCGCGAGTTCCTTGCGCAACGGCTGCCCGACTACATGGTGCCGAGCGCGTTTGTGATCCTGGAGCAGCTCCCGCACACGCCCAGCGGCAAGATCGACCGGCGCGCGCTGCCGGCACCCGAGCAGCACGACGAGCAGGATCAGCCCACCGCCGGCCCGAGCAGCCCCGCCGAGATCTTGCTGGCCGACATCTGGGCCACGGTGCTGGATCGGGCGCGAGTTGGACGCGACGAAAACTTCTTCGAGCTGGGCGGCCACTCGCTCCTGGCAACCCAGGTGATCGCGCAGATCCGCACAACCTTTGCCGTCGAGCTGCCGCTGCGCAGCCTCTTCGAGCATCCCACCGTCGCCGCGCTGACGGAGCAGATCGCCGCAGCTCGCAGCCAGAGCGCCGGGCTCAACGCGCCGCCGTTGCGACCGCAGCCGCGCCCCGCTTCGCTGCCGCTGGCCTTTGCGCAGCAGCGGCTCTGGCTGCTGGCCCAGCTCGATCCGCACAGCACAGCCTATCACGTGCCGCTGCTGATTCGCCTGAGCGGGCCGCTGGATACGCAGGCGCTAGAGCAAAGTCTGAATGCGCTGATGGCACGCCACGAAACGCTGCGCACGACCTTCGCCCAGGGGGCACCCGCCCGCGCGGACAGTCAGCCCGTGCAACAGATCCACGCGCCAGTCGCCTGGCAGCTGCCGCTCGTCGATCTTCGTGCGCTACCCTTCGACATCCAGGCTGAGACGCTTGCAGCCGAGATCGCCGCCTTCACCCACCAGCCCTTCGATCTCACCCGTGGGCCGCTCTTGCGCGCCCGGCTGTTGCGTCTCCACCCAACGCACGATCACGAGCAGCACCTGCTGCTGCTCAACATCCATCACATCGTCGTCGACGGCTGGTCGCTGGGCGTGCTGGTGCGCGAAATGGCGGCAACCTACCGAGCGCTGCGCCAGGGAATGCCGCCTGATCTGCCGCCGCTGCCGCTCCAGTATGCCGACTACGCGCTCTGGCAGCGCGATTGGCTGCGCGACGAGCAGCTAGAGCGGCTGCTGAGCTACTGGCGCCAGCAATTAGCGGATCTCCAGCCCCTCGCCTTGCCCGGCGACTATCCGCGTCCCGCCGCGCCGACGTTCCGAGCCGCAGAGCACGGTCAGTCGCTCTCGGCTGAGCTATCGGCGGGCCTGGCAACGCTGAGCCGTCAGTCGGGAGTGACATTGTTCATGACGCTGCTGGGGGCGCTGGATGTGTTACTCTACCGCTACACGCGGCAAACCGACATCGTGGTCGGCACCGACATCGCCAACCGCACGCAGGCCGAAACCGAGGGCTTGATCGGCTTCTTCGTCAACATGCTGGCGCTGCGCAGCGATCTTTCGGGCAATCCAACCTTTGCCGAGCTGCTGAGTCGCGTGCGATCGGTCTGTCTCCAGGCCTACGCCCATCAAGATCTGCCTTTCGACGTGCTGGTCAACGAGCTACAGATTCAGCGCGATCTAACCCGCGCGCCGCTGTTCCAGGTCGTGCTGGTCTTGCAAAACATGCCGCTCCCGGCGCTGGAGCTGGAGCAGCTAATCGTGGAGCCGCTCCCCGTCGATGCGGGAACCGCCAAGTTTGATCTGGTGATCGAGCTGATCGAGATCGACGGACAGCTGCGGTGTATGTTCAAATACGACAGCGAGATCTTCAAGGCGAACACCATCGCGCGCATGATCGAACAGTTTATCGCCGTGCTGGAGATGATTGTGCGGCAACCCGACGCGACGCTGCACAGCCTGGCGGATCAGCTCAGCGCGGCAGACCACGAGCACCAGCTGCGCCAGGCCCGCGATCTCCGCGCATCCCAGCAGCGCAAGCTCAAGGATATTCGACGCAAGACGCTTTCCGACTCGTGAGAAAGGATCGACGATGAGCAACCAGGAAGATCCCAAAATTCCCGCCAAGCGGCTGCCGGCTGCCAGACGCAAGGCCGTGAACATCGCGGATACCGCGCTGGTAAACACCAGCCCGCTCTGGCCCGATCGATCGCTGCCGCTGCTGGTCACACCAGCCGTCGACGGCGTAAGCCTGCTCGATTGGGCAGCCGCGCAGCGTGAGCAGATCGAAAGCTGGCTGCTTGAGCATGGCGGCGTCTTGTTTCGCGGCTTCGACACGCGCTCGGTGGCGGACTTCGAGCGCTTCATCGGCGCCACGGCCAGCAACTGGGCGGAGTATCGCGAGCCCGCGACGCCGCGCAGCCAGGTCAGCGGCAACATCTACACCTCGACCGACTATCCCGCCGCGCAGCGAATCTTTCTGCACAACGAAAACTCGCATACCGAAAGCTGGCCGATGAAGATCTATTTCTTCTGCGTCACAGCCGCTCCCGAGGGCGGCGAAACGCCGATCGCCGACTGCCGCGCGATCTTCGAGCAGCTCGATCCGGCGGTGCGCCAGCGCTTCACGGAAAAGCAGATCATGTATGTGCGCAACTTCGGCGACGGCCTGGGCTATCCCTGGGAGCAGGTTTTCAAAACCGACGATCGCGGCGAGGTCGAGGACTACTGCCGCAGCAACGGCATCGAGCCCGAGTGGAAAGCCGATAACGGCCTGCGCGTGCGCTACGTGCGTCCGGCCGTGGCTCGGCACCCGCGCACCGGCGCGCCGGTCTGGTTCAATCACGGCACGTTCTTCCATATCTCCACCCAGGAGCCCGCGATTCGCGAGTCGCTGCTGGCGGCGATGCCGGTCGAAGATCTGCCCTACAACACCTACTACGGCGACGGCAGCACGATCGAGCCTGAGGTGCTGGAGCATCTGCGCGCCACCTACGACAACAACACCGTCGCGTTCCGCTGGCAGGAGGGCGACCTGCTGATGCTCGACAACATGCTGGTAGCGCATGGCCGGGCGCCGTTCAGCGGCCCGCGCAAGATCGTCGTCGGCATGGCCGAGCCCTGCCACTGGTCGGATATTCAGCGCTGAGGGTTATGATCATGCAGCCAAGCGAAGGTTTTCGCCTTTCACCGCAGCAGAAGCGGCTCTGGCAGCTCCAGGCCGGCCAGAGCACAGCGTATCGCACACAAGGGGTCGTATTGATCGAAGGGCCGCTCCAGGCGGAGCGCGTGCTGGCGGCGCTGCAACAGATCGTCGATCGCAACGAGATCCTGCGCACAACCTTTCACCGACGGGCGGGCATGGCGCTGGCGGTCCAGGTGATCGCCGACGAGGCCGCGCCGACACTGAATCAACACGATCTCGGCGATGTTTCGCCCGAGCAGCAGGCGGCGCGCATCGAACTGCTGCTGGATCAGCTGGCCGAGCAGCACCACGATCTCGGGAGCGGATCGCTGCTGCGCACGGCGCTGGCCCGGCTGGGAGAGAATCGTCACGCGCTGCTGCTGAGCCTGCCCGCGCTGTGCGCCGACGCCGCCACGATCGGCAATCTGGCGCAGGAGCTGTCGCAAGCCTACGCGGCCGAGCCCTTCGCCGACGATCCCACGCAGTACGCCGATGTCGCCGAGCTGTTCAACGAGCTGCTCGACGCCGACGATACCGAGTCGGGGCGCGACTACTGGCGGCAGCAGGAGCCTGGGCCGAGCGTGCAGCCCGCGCTGCCGTTGGAAACGCCGGCCGTCGAGCGAACCTTCGCGCCACAGCGCCGGACGCTCACGCTGGATCGGACGGTCGCCGCGCAGATCGAGGCGTGCGCCCGGCAGCACAATACGAGCGCCGAGATCGTTTTACTGGCCGGCTGGCAGATCCTGCTTGGTCGGCTGAGCGCAGCAGACGCGATCGTCGTCGGCACCGCCTATGCGGGACGAACCTACGAGGGTCTGGACAGCGCGCTGGGCCTGTTCGCGCGCTACGTGCCGGTGCGCTGCCGGCTCGACAGTCAGGCGACATTTTCCGCGATCGTGCAGCAGCTCGCGCGCTCAGCCCAGACGATCGAGGAACTGCAAGAATATTTTTCCTGGGATCTGTATGGTGGAGAACAGCCGGGCTTTGCCTTTGGCTTCGACTACACGCGCTATCCCGCCGCCTTCAGCGCCGCCGATCTCCGCTGGACGATCCAGCACCAGAGCGACTGGATCGATCGGTTCAAGCTGCGGCTCTCGTGTGCCGCGCGCGAAGAAGCGCTGGCGATCGATCTGCACTACGATCCAAACAGCTATGCCGCTGCGGACGCTCAACGGCTGATCGAGCGTTTCCAAACCCTGTTGCTTGCGGCGATCGCAGACGCGCAAACGCCGATCGCGGAGCTGGCGATCGTCGGGCCGCAGGAGCGCCACTGGCTGATCGCCGGGCTCAACACGACGCAGCACGAGCTGCCGGGCGATCGCAGCCTGCACCAGTTGTTCGCGGAGCAGGCTGCACGCACGCCGGATGCCTGCGCGGTGAGCTATGGAGCGGGTACCCGTGAGCGGGTGGCGCTGAGCTACGCCGAGCTGAACGATCGCGCCAACCGGCTGGCGCAGTATCTGCTTGAGCGCGGCGCAGGCCCTGAGATCTCGGTAGCGCTGTGTGTCGAGCGCTCGGTCGAGATGATCGTCGGGGTGCTGGGCATCTGGAAGGCGGGCGCTGCCTACGTGCCGCTCGATCCGTCCTATCCTGCCGAACGCCTCCAGTTTGTGCTCGGCGATGCGCAAGCGCCGATCCTGCTTACTCAGCAGCTCCTGCGCGACCGATTCAGCGCCGAGTCGCTGCGCTCGACGCACGTGATCTGCCTGGATAGCGACTGGCCCGCGATCGCCGGTGCGGACGCCGAGCAGCCCGCGCCCCAGGCCGGCGCCGACAACGCGGCCTACGTGATCTATACCTCGGGCTCGACCGGCGTGCCCAAAGGCGTGGTCGTACAGCATCGCTCGGTCGTCAACCTGCTGGCGGGGCTGGATCGCGCGATCTACGGTGAGGCGGCGCCGCTGCGGGTGAGCATGAACGGCCCGCTGGTCTTCGATACCTCAGTCAAGCAGCTGGTGCAATTACTGCGCGGTCACACGCTGGTGATCGTGCCCGAGGAGCTGCGCCTCGATCCGCCGGCGCTGAGCGCATTTCTCCAGCAGCAGCGGGTCGATGTCTTCGATTGCACGCCGTCGCTGCTCAAGCCGCTGCTGGAAGCCGATCAGCTCGGCGCGTATCCGACGCGCTTTTTGATCGGCGGCGAGGCGATCGGCGAGGCGCTCTGGCAGACGCTGACGCAGATCGAGGATCGCCAGTTCTACAACCTCTACGGCCCCACCGAGTGTACCGTCGACGCGGTGATCAGCCGGATCGACGTCGCCACGCCCGCGCCCACCATCGGACGGCCGATCGCCAACGTCGAGGTGTATCTGCTGGATCGTGAGCAGCAGCGTGTGCCGTTTGGTCTGCCCGGCGAGATCTGCATCGGCGGCGCTGGCGTGGCGCGCGGCTACCTCAAGCAGCCGGATCTGACCGCCGAGAAGTTCATTCCTGATCCATTCAGAGGTGAAGTCGGAGCACGCTTGTATCGCACGGGCGACCTGGGCCGCTACCGCGCCGACGGCTCGATCGAGTACCTGGGCCGCATCGACGATCAGGTCAAGCTGCGCGGCTTTCGCGTCGAGCTGGGCGAGATCGAGAGCGTGCTGCATCAGCATCCGGCCGTGCAGGACGCCGCCGTGCTCCTGCGCTCCGAGGAATCCCATCGGCTGATCGCCTACGTGGTGCCGGATGCGCAGCGCGCGTTTACGGTGCGCCAGCTGCTGCGCCTGGAGCGCGAAGGCCGGATCGAGCGCGATGCCGTCTACGAGCTGCCCAACACAATGATCGTGGCGCAGGTCAACAAAAACGAGACCGAGTTCCTTTACAACGAGATCTTCGCGGAGCAGGCTTACTTGCGCCACGGCATCACCCTCGACGCCAACGCCTGCGTCTTCGATGTCGGCGCGAACGTGGGCATCTTCTCGCTCTTCGTCGGCCGGCACAGCCCCAACGCCACGATCTACGCCTTCGAGCCGATCCCGCCGGTCTTCGAGGTGCTGCGCACCAACGCCCAGCTTTACGACTTCAAGATCGTGCCGCTGCCCTACGGCCTGGCCGACAGCGTCAAGGACGCGACGTTCACCTACTACGCGCACGCCTCAACCATGTCGGGCCGCTACGTGGACGCCGACGAGGAGCGCGCGGTGATCCGCTCGCTGCTGCTGACGCAGGAGCAGGAGCGCGGCGACGGCGCGCGGCTGGACGCGGCGCTGCTCGACGAGGTGATCGCCGAGCGGCTGACCAGCGAGCGCTTTACCTGCCGCCTGACGACGATCTCGGAGATGATTCGCCAGCACGCGCTGACGGCGATCGATCTGCTCAAGATCGACGCGCAAAAAAGCGAGCTGGATGTGCTGCTGGGCATCGCGGCCGAGGATTGGCCCAGGATTCGCCAGATCGTGCTGGAGGTGCATGACATTGATGGCCGCGTGGCGCAGGTCCAGGCGCTGCTTGAGCGCAAAGGCTACAGCGTGGTTGTCGAGCAAGAAACCGCGATGGCCGGAACGCCGCTCTATGCTGTGTACGCCCGCCGAGCGGATCTCGCGCCTGCGCCACGCGCCGTCGCCGTCGAGCCGCAGCCAACCTGGGCCGAGCCTGGCCGGCTGACCGGCGATCTGCGGCGCTGGTTGAGCGAACGGCTGCCGGAGTACATGGTTCCCGCTGCGTTTGTGCTGCTTGAGTCGCTGCCGCTCACAACCAACGGCAAGCTCGATCGCCGCGCGCTGCCCGATCCAGAGCAGTCGCGATCGACCAAGCACAAGTTTGTCGCGCCGCGCACGCGGGTCGAGGCGCTGCTGGCGCAGATCTGGTCCGAGCTGCTGCACGTCGAGCGCGTAGGCATCGACGACAACTTTTTCGAGCTGGGCGGCGACTCGATCCTGTGTATTCAGGTCGTGGCGCGGGCCAACCAGGCCGGGCTGTCGCTGGCTCCCCGGCAGATCTTCGCCCACCAGACGATCGCGGAGCTGGCCGGAGTCGTCGGCGATGCGGCGGGAGTTGAGTCCGAGCAGACCGATCAAGAGCCCGTGAGCAGTGCGCTGCCGCTGCTGCCGGCCCAGGAGTGGTTTTTCGATCAGGATTGGCCGGATCTGCGCGCCTGGAACCAGATGATCGGCCTTGAGCTGCGGCAGCCGATCGCGCCGGCACAGCTTGAGCAGGTGCTGGTCGCGCTGATCCGCCACCACGACGCGCTGCGATTGCGCTTCACCAGGATTGATGCAGGTTGGCAGCAGGAGATCGCGCCGCCCACCGAGCAGATCCCGCTTACCACGGTCGATCTGTCGGATGTGCCGAACGCCGAGCAGGCCCAGGCGATCGAGCGGATCGCGGCGGATCTCAACGCGGAGCTGGATCTCGGCGCCGGCGTGCTGCTGCGCGGCGCGCTGATCGAGCGCGGCCCGGAGCGGCCGAGTTTGCTGCTGCTGGTCACACACGCGCTGGCGATGGACGGCTTCTCGCGGCGCATTCTGGCCGAAGATCTCCAGACGGCCTGCCGGCAGGCGCTCGCCGGAGAGCCGATCCGGCTGCCGGCTAAAACGACCTCGCTCAAGCGCTGGGCCGAAACACTGGTCGGCTACGCGGCAAGCGACGAGCTACAGCGCGAGCTTGACTACTGGCTCGCCACGGCCTCGGCGGCGGCCCCACGACTGCCCCGCGACGCTCAGGATTCGTCCGCGATCGACGCGCCGCAGACCGTGGTGATCACGCTGGACGGCGAAGAAACTCGCGCCCTGTTGCAGGATGTTCCGGCCGCCTATCGCACCGAGATCAACGACGTGCTGCTGGCGGCGCTGGCGCTGGCGGTCGAGCAGTGGAGCGGCCAGCCCACGCTGGCGCTGGATCTGCGCGGCCACGGGCGCGAGCCGATCGGCGAGGGCATCGATCTGTCGCGGACCGTCGGCTGGCTGACCGGCATCTTTCCGGTCGCGCTGGATCTCGGTAGCGCAATCGAGCCTGCGGCGGCGCTGGTCGCCGTCAAGGAGCAGCTGCGCCGGATTCCGAATCACGGCATCGGCTACGGCGTGCTGCGCTACCTCGGCGACGACAATCCGAGTGTCCAACGTCTGCGCGAGCTGCCCCGGCCCGAGATCAGCTTCAACGACCTCGGCCAGTTCGATCAGGTGCTGCCCGAGCAGGTTTTTGGGCTGGCCGCCGAGATGGTCGATCCGTCGAGCGGCCTGTGGAGTCCCGGCTATCTGCTGGAAATTCAGGGCGGCGTGGTCGGCGGGCAGCTGCGCCTGGCCTGGAAGTACAACCCGAGCCAGCACCGGCGCGCAACGATCGAGCGACTGGCCCAGGATTTCCGCGCGGCGCTGCGTGACCTGATCGCGCACTGCCAGTCGCCGGACGCGGGCGGCTACACGCCCTCCGATTTTCCGCTGGCCAATCTCAACCAGCAGGCGCTCGACACGATTCTGGCGCAAGTGCGCAAGACGCAAGGATAAGCACCCGGATGATGACGCTCGACACCACCCAGATCGAAGATATTTATCCGCTGACGCCGACCCAGCGCGGCATGCTTTTTCACACGCTCTACGCGCCGCGATCGGCGGTCTACTTCCAGCAAGAAGGCTTTCTGGTCGAGGGCCGGCTCGATCGCGCGGCCTTTGTACGAGCCTGGGAGCATGTGCTGGCCCGGCACTCGGTGCTGCGCACGGCGATCGTCTGGGAAGGGCTGGACGAGCCGGTACAGGTGGTGTTTCGGCAGATTCGCCTGCCGCTGGCCGAGCACGACTGGCGCGACGTGCCGCCGGCCGAGCACGACGCGCGCCTTGATGCGCTGGCACAGGCCGATCGCGACCGTGGCTTCGATCCGGTCGAGGCGCCGCTAATGCGCCTGACGCTGATCCGCCTCGCCGACGACAAGCATCACGTAATCTGGAGCCGTCACCATCTGCTGCTCGACGGCTGGTCGGTCGCGCTGATTCTGACCGAGGTGCTGCGCGCGTATGCCGCGTTTCGGCTGGGCAGGCAGCCCAACCTTGAGCGGCCGCTGCCGTATCGCAACTATCTGGCCTGGCTCCAGCGGCAGAACAGCGCCCAGGCCGAGGCTTACTGGCGCAGGGAGCTGGCGGGATTTACCCAGGCCACACCGCTGGGCGTCGATCGGCCGTCGTCGCAGCTGCCGGGCCACGAGCAGTACACCGAAGCCTGGGCGCACATCTCGCCGGGAACCACGGCGGCGCTGCAAGCTCTGGCGCGCGCACATCGCATCACGATCAACACCTTGTTCCAGGGAGCCTGGGCGCTGATGCTGAGCCGCTACAGCGGCCAGGAAGAGATCCTCTTCGGCGCGACCGGCTCAGGCCGTCCGACGACGATTCCCGGCGTCGAGTCGATGGCCGGGCTGCTGATCAACACCCTGCCCGTGCGCGTGCGCGTCACGCCGAGCGAGCCGCTGATCCCCTGGCTCCAGCGCATCCTGGCGCATCAGGGCGAGTCGCGCCACTACGATTACAGCTCGCTGGTGGATATTCAGCGCTGGAGTGACATACCCCGTGGTCAGCCGCTCTTCGACAGCCTGCTGGTCTTTGAAAACTTTCCCCGCGAGTTCAACCAGGAGGCGCGCGCCAGCAACCTGGTATTCAGCAGCGCGCACTCCTTTGAATGCACCAACTATCCGCTGAATCTGGCGGTGCTGCCCGGCGATGGGCTGCACCTGCGCGCGATCTACGATGTCGATCGTTTTGACCGCGCGACGATCGAGCGCCTGCTGGACCATCTGCAAGCGCTGCTGGCCGGCATGCTGGCCGATCCAACCAGCCGCATCGGCGATCTGCCGCTGCTGACCGAGGCCGAGCGCCAGGATCTGCTGCGGCTGGGTGCTGCCACGCGCCACGTCGACGGCTCGGCGGAAACGATCGTGCAGCGCTTCGAGCGCCAGGCAGCGCGCACACCCGAGGCGATCGCGCTGAGCTTCGAGCAGCGGCGGCTGAGCTACGCCGAGCTGAACCAGCGGGCGAATCAGCTGGCGCACTATTTACGCTCACGAGGCGTGCAGGCCGAAAGTCGAGTCGGCCTGTGCATGGAGCGCTCGCCGGAGCTGATCGTCGGGCTGCTGGGCATTCTCAAGGCGGGCGCCGCCTACGTGCCGCTCGATCCGGCCGATCCGATCGCGCGTATTGTGGCGACGCTGGATCAGGCCGAGGTCGCGCTGCTGCTAACCCAGGCGCGACTGGTCCGCGACATTCCCGAGTTCAGCGCGCGGCAGTCGCAGATTGTGCGCATCGACACAGATTGGAGCGCGATCAGCCAGGAGTCCGGCGCGAATCCTGAGCCGGCCGCCACTGACGAGAATCTGGCCGTGGTGCTGGTCACAGCCAGAGGCGCGGCCCTGATCGAGCATCGCGCAGTGTTGAGCCGCCTGGCGCAGCTTCAGCAAACGTTCGATCTCACGCCCTCGGATGTGGTGTTGCACAAGGCCGCGCTGGCGAGCGAGACGGCGAGCTGGGAGATGTTGTGGCCGCTGGTGTCAGGGGCACGAGTCGCGATCGCGCTGCCGGAGGGCCAGGACGATCCCGACTACCTGCGCCAGGTCATCGCCGAGGAGTCGATCAGCCTGCTGCATCTCAGCCGCGCGGCACTGCTGGCGGCGCAGTCGAGTCTGGTGGGCCTGCGATCGCTGCGGGCCGTGCTGTACAGCGGCGAGCCGCTGCTGGAACCGCCGGCATCTTTGGGCGCGAATCTTTACCGACTCTACAGCCCGCCGGAAGCCGGGGCGTACGTGATCCAGCGCTACCCGCAGTCTAAGGATCAACTGCTCGCGCCGGGAGTCTACGTGCTCGACGCCGAGCTGCGGCTGCTGCCGCGCGGCGTAACCGGCGATCTCTACCTCGCTGAGCCTGGTCTGGCGCGCGGCTACCTGGCCGACGACGCGACAACCACCGGCGCGTTCATTCCCGATCCTTTTTCCGGCGCTCCCGATGCGCGGCTCTTCAAATCCGGCGATCGCGGGCGGCGGCTCGGCGACGGCTCGATCGAGCTGGTGGGCGCGGCCGGGCGGCAGGTCTGGATCGAAGGCCAGCGCATCGATCTCAATGAGGTCGAGG
>DASWTQ010000147.1:0-13049 GCA_036402055.1 Herpetosiphonaceae bacterium | reverse complement strand
TTGCCACTGCGGAAAGTGCAGCCACTCGATCTGCTCGGTGGTCAGGTAGCGGGCCTCGTGGAGACTCTGAAAGATAGCAATATCACGCGGGGTAAGGGCGAGGCCGGGGAGCGATGAACCCTTGGACATACGGCGCAACCTCCTGGAACGCATGCAACGACGGGTCGCACAACCTTAAGCGGTATGGTTGGCAGACTCATGTTGGGAGGGGGTGCGGCTATTATACCCCAGACTGGACCCCAGAACTGTCTTCCGGGGGCTGTTCCGGGGGTTGTTCTGGGGGTATTCCGGGGTCTAGTCTGGGGGTATTCTGGGGGTTAGTACAATACTTGGATTTCTTTCAAGGCTAATCGATCCTTTCCGCTAGTAGCTCACGTCGCGCACTCATGAGATCGCCGAGCTGAGGCAGCACCGCGCCACCGAGGATACAAAGCATGCCCAGCACCTGAAGCCAGTCGAGCCACTGGTTGAGCAGCAGACCGGCCAGCAGCGCCGAACAGGGAACTTCCAGCATCACCACGGTTCCGGCCACGCCCGCCGGCAGCGATCGCAGCGCCATGGTGTACAGGATATAGCCGCCGAGAGTCGGGCCAACGCCCAGAAACACAATCAGCAGCCACGGCCAGGGCGTCGTGCCGACCGCGAAGATCGTCGACGGGCGCTGCATGAGGCCCAGCACCAGCGTGCCAAAGACCATCGTCCAGGTGAGCGTAGTCCAGGGATGATGGTTGCGCAGCTTTCGCTGGCTAAGCGTATAGCCCGCGTGCGTCAGAGCAGTGCCCAGCCCGCACAGCACGCCGAGCCAGTTAAGCTGGAATACCTCAGGATTGTAAGCCTCGACTGCCAGCACACAGCCAACAAAGGCCAGCGCCAGCCCCAGGATCGCGCTGCGCGTGGGACGCTCCCGCCACAGCAGCCAGGCCCCAACGATCGTAAAGGCCGGAAAAAGGTAGATCAGCACCACCGCCAGCGCCGAGCCGTTGAGCGACACCGAGAAGACCCACAAGGCGTGATACAAACCGATGAAGAGTGCGCCGACGATCGCCAGGTGCAGCAGATCGCGGCGCGCGGGCAGCGCAAACCGGCGCAGAGTTACCGGCACCAGTACCAGCACCGCCGACAGATCGCGCCAGAAGGCGAGCGTCAGCCGTGGCACCTGATACACCGTCAGCAGATAGTCGATACCGGGCGCGGTGAACGACCAGACCACTGCGGCAAGCACTGTGAGCAAAAAGCCTGTTCGGCGTGAAGTAGATCCATGTGTCTTCAAAGCCCGGTGATTGTATCGGTACTCAGATCGATCGTCAATGCCGCACGTTTTACGATCCAGGTAGATCAGGTATCATGGCGAGACACATGTTCAACAGGAGTTATTCATTATGGCAACTCAACCACTGCATATTATTCTGATGGGCGCTCCCGGCGCGGGAAAATCGACGCAATCGCGTTTGCTCAAGGCGCACTATACACTGCATGTGCTGGCTACCGGCCAGATGCTGCGCGACGAGGTCACCAAACAAACGGCGCTGGGTCTACTTGCCGACTCTTACTTCCAGCGCGGCACGCTGCTGCCCGACGACGTAATGATCGCGGTGATCACCGAGCGGCTGCTGCATCTGCCCAAGGAGACAGGCTTTCTGCTCGACGGCTTTCCGCGCACAGTTGTGCAGGCAGAGGCGCTGGACAAGCTCATGCAGCGGATCGCGGGCTCGATCGATGCCGTGATCTCGCTCAGCCTCAGCGATCAAGAGGCCGTGCGGCGGCTTGGCGGCCGGCGCATGTGCGAGGGCCTGGGCGAGCCGTTTCCGCTCCACATCGACGATCAGGCCAGCGTCGATGCGTGCGTGCGCCTTGGCGGCCGGCTGGTCACGCGGCCCGACGACGAGCCGCACGTTATTCTGGAGCGGCTGCGCGTCTATGAGGAAGAGACCGCGCCGCTGCTCGACTATTACCAGAATCAGGGGCTGCTGCATACGATCTCAGCCGAGGGCAAGCCCGAGAAGGTCCAGGAGCAGATTGTGGAGGTGTTGGAGGGAGTAGCGGGGAGAACCAAGAACTAAGAACCTAAAACCTAGAACCGGGGAGCGAAAGAACCAAAGAACCAAGGAACAAAAGCAAATACCTTCATTCCCCTTGCCTGCCGTACAGGAACGGGAAAGGGACCCGCGACGGTGGGGCAGGGGTGAGGGCCAGCGCAAGAACAAAAGAGCAAAAGAACAAAGAAAAAGCCTCGTTTTGTTCCCTTGTTTGCTTGTTCCTTTGTTCTCCCTTCAACGGCTTGCACCAGCGTGCTATACTCGCAGAAAGCCCACCCTTCAACTCAGTCTGCAACATCCTGCTGTCGGCGTTCGTAATGTATTGAGCGTTCCCATAAGAACTCGATACAAGGAGTAACTACCTATGCAATGCTCTAGCTGTGGTGCACCCGTACAGCCCGGCATGAAATTCTGTACCAAATGCGGCACTCCCGTACCCGTAAGCGAGCCGGTTGCCGCTGCCGCGACCGGTCCCACGACTCTGCTGAGCGGTGATGCCGGCTCATTCCAGAGTCAGGCCGGCCAGCGTCTGGACCTGCCCGATCCCAAAGTTGTTGCCAGCGGCGAAGGCAAGACCGGCATGGACTATCAGATCGTCGGCACAACCATGCAGGCCGTGATCATTCAGCTTGAGCCCGGCCAGACGATCTACTCGGAGACTGGCGGCATGGCCTGGATGAGCGGCAACGTGACAATGAACACCAACGCCGGCGGCGGTGGCGGTCTCGGCGGGATGCTCGGCGGCATGGTCAAGCGCGCGATTTCGGGCGAGTCGCTCTTTATCGTCGACTACACGGTACAGGGCGGTCGTGGTCTCGTCGCGTTTGCCTCGGAGTTTCCCGGCAAGATCGTGCCGTTACACCTTGGCCCCGGCCAGTCGATGATCATGCAGCGCGATGCCTTTATGTGCGCTGAAAAGACCGTCCAGCTTGAGATGCACTTCCGCCGCAACCTGGGCGCGGGCTTCTTCGGCGGCGAGGGCTTTATTATGCAGCGCGCGACCGGCCCAGGCGTGGTCTTTGCGGAGCTTGACGGCGAGATCGTCGAGTACACGCTGGAGGCCGGCCAGGTGCTCAAGGTCGATACCGGCCACGTCGCGATGCTTGAGCCCACGGTTCAGTTCGACGTCGAGATGGTGCGCGGCTTCAAGAACATCCTTTTCGGCGGCGAGGGTCTCTTCCTGGCGACGCTGCGCGGCCCTGGCCGTGTGTGGCTCCAGACGATGCCCGCGATGAACCTGGCCAAGAAGATCGCCAACTATCTGCCGCGAACTCAGGGCAGCGGCGGTAGCCAGGGCGGCCTGGGCAATATCAACCTGGGCAACTTCTTCGGCGGAGACTAAGCGGAAGAACAAAGAACAAAGAACAGAGAGCAAAAGCTTAAATCCTTGTTCTTTGTTCTATGAAATGCTGCAACAAGGATCGATGTACGAGTCGATCCTTGTTTTTGTGTGAGCACGTGTTATGAGTAACGCACCAGATGATCTCGCGGCTCTGGAGCAGGAGTGCGAGCTAGAATTCTTCACGGCGGGCGGTCCCGGCGGTCAGCATCGTAACCGTGTGGCGACCGGCGTGCGGCTGCGGCATTTGCCCAGCGGCATCGTCGTGACCGCGACCGAGCGCCGTTCGCAGGTGGCCAATCGCCGGGTAGCGCTTGAACGGCTGGCAGCGCGTCTGGCTCAGGCCGCGATCGTGCCCAAGGAGCGCCACGCCACGCGTCCGAGCCGCGCCAGTAAGCTCGAACGGCTGTCGAACAAACGCCATCACGCGGCGATCAAAGCCGGACGCAGCCGTCCACGCCAGGACGACTAGCCGCGCCTCAACGCTCGTTCGTGTTTTGCTTGTGTTAATCTGTCCAGCCGTGTAGCATACAGACCACGGTGAGTATGCGCCGCGCTGTTGAGATCTTTGTGAGACAGGAAAGAGAGCATGAGACAGACGACTGGCAGTCGCACCAACTACGGCGTCCTGGCGCTGATCATCATCGTTGGCCTGGCGGTTCGGCTGTGGGCCATGCGCTGGCCGCCCTTCCCGATCGACATGAACGACTGGATCGCCTGGGGTGAGCACGTGCTGAGCGCAGGGCCGGCCGGCTTCTACACCGACACGCTCTTCTCGGACTACGCGCCCGGCTATGTGTATGTGATGTGGCTGACTGCGGCGATCAAGCACGCCTTTTTCGCCAGCGCCGACGTCGGCACCTACCACTTTCTGTATCGTTTCCCGCCGATCCTCTTCGATCTGGCGACGACCGCGCTGATCTTCTTCACGGTCGAGCGCGTCTTTGGCGAAGAGCCGCAGACGGACGACGCACCGGCCACCTCGCGCAGCAGCCTGGCGCTCCCATCGATCGCGGCGCTGGCCTACATTTTGAACCCGGCGATCATCCTCAACTCGGCGATCTGGGGCCAGATCGATGCCACGTTCACCTTTTTTATGCTGCTGACAACCGTGCTGCTGCTGCGCGGCAAGCTTGAGGGCGCGGCGGTCAGCTACGTGGTGGCGTTTCTGATCAAGCCCCAGGCGATCAGCCTCGCGCCCGCGATCGCCGTGCTGGTGCTGATGCGCTATCCCGTGAAGCGCTGGCTGCTCGCGGGCGCGATCGCGATCGTCATGGCCTACAGCATCCTGTTTCCGTTCCTGGGCCTGAACTCGTTCGGCCGGCTGATCACGCTGCTCAACAAATCGATCGAGACCTATCCCTACACGTCGCTCTTCACCTACAACCTGTGGGGCCTCTACGGCTTCTGGCAGGACGATACCGTGCCGATCGGCGCAGGGCTGACGCCGCGCCTGTTGGGCATGCTGCTCTACATCGTCGGGATCGTGTACGGCGTGGCGCTGATGATCCGCCAGCTCCGGCGCGCCACCAACGATACGCTGACGGTCTTTTTCTTCGCCACCTATTTTACCTTCTTGCCGGTGATGGTCACAACCCGCATGCACGAGCGCTATCTGTATCCGGTGCTGCCGTTCCTGATCATCTTCGCGTTTGTCTACTACATTCGCAACCGCCACGATCGCGCGCCCAACGTGATCCGCAGCGTGCTCAACGTGCCGTTCCTGCTCTATGCGGCGGTCACTGTGCTGCACACGATCAATCTGTACTACGTGTATCTGTACTATCTCCACTACAACACCGGCGGCGTAGATCGATCGAACACCTTCTTCTATTTCATCGAGGAGACCGCGCGGCTGTGGTCGGTGCTGACGCTGCTGATCTTTATCATCTTCGCCCTGAGCGCTCCCGGCTGGTCGCTGCCGCGCCGTGACGAGCGGTCACAGCTTGGCTCGCTGACCGACGGCGAGCCCGCCTGAGCGACTCAGATTCGCTTGCAACAAAAAAGCACGGGCCGATCCTTGAGGATCGACCCGTGCTGCGTTTATGGATCTGGACTACTGGTTGAAGCGCTGGCGGCCTTCGCCCTTCAGCTCATCAGCCTTGCCCTCAGCCTGCATCTGCTCGTTGTCGAACAGATTGCCGAGGCCCTGCTTGATGTTGCCCTTCGCCTCTTCGGCCATGCCCTTGGCGGTGCCGACCGTCTTGGCGACATCTTGCCGGCTCTCGCCGCCTAGCTCCTGAGCACGGCCCTCAGCTTCCAGCCGCTCGTTGCCGGTCAGATCGCCGAGGCCCTGCTTGACATTGCCGACGACCTCATCCAGCTTGCCCTTGGCGCGTTCTTTGTTCTCGTCCATATGCTTGCTCCTCCTCGTTGACAGAGCAAAAGCTGCGCTTATGTTCCGTCGATCGCAATGATTGCATACAATGAAGAGCAAAGACTATGCCACGCGCTTACTGCAAGCCCGCGTTGAAGCGCAGCAACTCGTTGCGCGCGCTGCTCAAGACGAACAGGCCGTTCGGGCCAAAGGCGATGCCCTTGGGCGCGTCCAGCGCCGGATCGGACTTGAGCCGCCGTGGATTTTGCTGCGTTTGATCGAAGGCCGCGATCTGGTTGCGACCGCCGAGCGTGGCCCACAGCCGGCCGTCAGGCGCGACCGCGATGTAAGGATCGGTGTAGGTGTTGGCCGCCCAGCCGCGCACATCGATCGTTTTGGTCGGCAGCGGATCGATGCTGCCGTCGGTGGATCGCTGGAAGACCTGCACGCGTCCGTTCCAGGTATCGCCCACGTAGAGCAGGCCCTGATCGTCCTTGCCCAGGCCGATCGGCTCGTGCAGCTGCCCGGCGGCGTTGCCCCGGCTACCGAACTGCTGGACAAACTGGCCGTTCAGGTCGGTGACCACGATGCGCGAGTTGCCGGTATCGGCGATATAGAGCCGATCGTCGAGCACCAGCACGTTGCGCGGCCCGAAGAAGCCCAGCGGGTTCTGCTCATTGGCGGCGGCATCGCCCTTGTTGTCGGTGGCGAAGCGCTGGATCGTCGCGCCGCTCTGCGGATCGGTGAACGAGTCGCCGAACGGAGCCGTAGACGTGCCCCACTGAGCGATGAACGAGCCGTCAGCCGCGAACTTCACGATCCGACTGTTCCATGTATCGGCGACGTACACATTGCCGTCGTCGTCTACCGCCACGCCCGAGGGCTCGTTGAGCTGACCTTCGCCGTTGCCCAGACTGCCGATCGTGCGCAGCTGCTCGCCCTGGGGACTGACGACCAGGATCTGATGCTTCAGCGAGTTGGCGATATACACGTTGCCGTTGTTGTCGACCGCGATGCCGCGCGCGCCGTTCAGCTCAGGCTGTGCCAGCACCTCGTCGGCCTTGATCGTCTCGGTCGGGATCGCGTTGGCCTGCGCGCCACCGCCGCCGGGAGCAACATCGCGCCGCATGTAGACTTCCATCTCGCGGCCTTTGAGCTGTAGCGGCAGATCGCGGTAGAGCATGTATTTGGCGAGCGTCGGCCAGTTGGCGGGATTGAGCGGCCAGCTGAGCACCGCGCCGACGCC
The DNA here is from genome assembly GCA_036402055.1 of Herpetosiphonaceae bacterium. GTDB lineage: Bacteria > Chloroflexota > Chloroflexia > Chloroflexales > Kallotenuaceae > LB3-1. Next base: position 6,111 of record DASWTQ010000147.1, on the reverse strand, counting down.
CTCAGCGCCCACAGCTTTATAGCCGCGCGTGGACTGGCCGTTCTCGCTGGTGTCGGTGTGCTCGGGGAACCACCAGTTGAAGACACCCTCCGAGGTTTTAACATATTCTTCTTCAAGCTGGCTGCGCAGATCCTCGGTGACATGCGGCTTGTAGAGCACGATCATCGGCGCTTCGCTGTTGATCTCGCTGCTGGTATCGGGATCGAACCAGCGAATGCTCTTGTAATCGCGCAGATACCATTGCAGCGGCCAGGCCAGGCTACCCTCGCCGCCGTTCTTGCTGCCGCCGCCGTCGATCATCAGCGGCATCGTCAGGCCGCCGGTCGGATCGTCGGCCGTGCGCTTGTTGCGCGTCTGGTTGATCGAGATCTGCTCGATCTGCCGGACCAGGATCGGTACGTCGGGCGCGGTCTGGGTGTAGATCAGCGGCTCGACCGGCGTGTCGGGATGGCGATAAACCACAAAGGTCGAGGAGCGAATACCGTAGAGGAACAGCACCGCCGCCACGGTGAGCGCTGCCAGCCGGCCGACCACGCGCCAGCCAAACCAGCTGCCGACCGTCAGCAGGCCAAACATACACAGGCCGGCGAAGATCACCGGGATCAGGCCTTGAAGCCGCGATCGGAGCCCCTCGACCGTCTGGGACGCACCCGAGAAAGCATAGGCCGCCACCAGAGTCGAGCTGACCAGCAGCAGCGTCAGCAGCGGCACCGTCCAGCCGTAATCGTGACGCAGCTCGCGCCAGGGCACGCGGTTGATCAGCACGCCGAGCACCCAGGCTGTCACCAGCGAAGCCGGCAGCGAGATATGCGTCAGCAGCCAGGGCATTTTCTCGCCGGCCCACGAAAAGCCGACGAACGCCTGGATGAACCAGTAGCCCAGGAAAAAGACCAGCAGCGGCGGCGTCCAGCTCGTCGCGGGCGCGTAATGCCCGTTGGCGATCGGCTCGTCGTCCAGAATCTCGGCGTGACCGTCGCCGTTGGTGCCGGACTCGCGCGTCGATACACCGACCTCGATCCGATTGCCGAACCGCTGGCGCAGACCGGCGAAGAGCAGCCAGCCGACGCCGACCAGGCCAAAGATCAGCGCCAGCAGATCATAGATCGGCAGCAGCATCAGGTAGTAGAACCACGGCTGCTCGCCGCGCGCAAACTCATGCTGCGAGCCGAGCCAGTAGTTGATGCCCTGATACCAGCCGTCGAGAAAGCCCTTGGGATAGGCGAAAAACGTCGTGAAGAGCAGCGTAAAGATTACCAGGAACGTCGCCAGCGCCACGCCGTACACGCCGCGCTCGTTGCGCCAGGTATCGCGCAGGCGCTCCAGCACAACCGGCTCGCGCTCCCAGGCCAGCGCCATCGGCAGGATCAGCAGCGTGCCGACGCCAAGCAGCAGCACCGGACCGAGCAGCCGATGCAGCACGCTGTACAGGCCGGGCGATTGCGCCTCGGTCACACCGATCGTCAGGCCGACCAGCACGAGCGAGATCGCTATCGCGACCGCAACGACGATGAAAAAGACACGCGGTCGCCACTCCCAGAGCATACGAAAGCCCAGGAAGCTGCCGCCGATGAAGAGCAGAATAAAGACCAGCTCATGAGTGGCCCAGGTGAGCGCCAGGCCCGCCAGCGCCAGCGACAGATTGACAGCGCCGCCGTCGCGAATAAACTTGAAGAGCCCGACGACCATAAACAGCGACCAGAGTAGCACCAGCGCGTCGTGGCGAGCAAAGCGCGTGTAGTAGAGCAGGGAAGGCGAGATCGTCATCAGCACCGCCGCCAGAAACGCGCCCTTGCGCCCAATAAACGATCGCAGCGTCCAGGCCATCGGCACCAGCCCGATGCCGGCCATCGCCATCGGCAGCCGCGACTGCGCATCGCCGACGCCGAACAGGAAATACGAGAGCAGCGTCAGCACATAGAGCGACGGCCCGTGATACACCGGATCGTAGCAGTAGGTGTCGGCCTGACCGCCGCCGGCGCAGGTGAACGGCCCCAGCCCATTGAAGAACTTGTAGCTCATCCAGGCATGGATCGACTCGTCGTGGTGCATCGCCTTGACGTCGAGCTGCCAGATATGCAAAAAGATGCTCAGGCCAAAGAGCAGCACATACAGCAGCATCTCGGTATCGATCCTGTCGAAGCCGAAGCGGCGATCGAGAGGCGAGCGGCGGGGCGCGATCGTGGTCGTGTAATCGTTTTGTATCATACGCTCAAGCTTTGGTCCTTCAGCGCGGCAGGCTTTCAAAAAGATGAATTATTGACTCTATCCGTCGCACAGCGCGAATAAGATGTCGTTACTCCTCGGCGCCGGCGCCGACATTGAACTCGGCGGCGACCTCGGGTCGTACAAAGAGCGTCCAGTTGGTCGAGCCCAGCGCGGCCGGCACCTTGCGATCAAACCAGAACCGCCAGTAGTCGGCCAGCGCCTTGCCATCCCAGGGACGGCTCAACACGCGACTCAGCAGCGACGAGCCCTGCGGATCGTTGCCGCAGTAGCTATCGCTGGCCGGGAAGCGATACACCTCGCACTCGGGAAACCACCAGCGCAGCGGGTATTCCTGGCGCAAAAAGCCAGTCAGATTGTCCTCGTTCGCCGGGACATTCTCCGAGAGCATAAAGACCGCCTGCACTTCCTCGCCGATCGAATCGATCTGCGTGCCGCGACTGCCATCGGTCTGCGTGTAGTTGCGCAGATACCAGTCCCAGACCGTCTCGTTGTCGAAGCGGATCGGCAGATCGAGCTTGCCCGTGCGCAGCAGCGAGGCCGAGCGCAGATCGTTGAGGGCGCGCGGCACATCCGGCGAAGTCTGGACAAAAACCATCGGCTCGACCGGCACATCGCCGTTGACAAACGAGAGCCGGATCGAGCTGCGCAGCGTGAAGAAGACACCGAAGGCCAGCGTCAGGCTGAGCAGCGCCAGCACTGCCGGTCGCAGCGAGCGATACAGCGCGAACATGCCGGCCACCATCAGCGCCAGAAAGGCGAGCGCCAGGATCGGCCAGGCAGCCGCCAGCCGGGTCGCCTCGGCATCCCGGATGATCGACGTAAACTGGTTGAAGACCAGCAGCAGCAGCGTGCCCGCCATGCCGGTCAAACCCAGCGCCAGCGGCTCGAAGCCACCGCGCGCGGCCCAGCTCCAGATTCGCGCCAGCGCCCAGGCGCTCAGCAGCACCAGCGGCAGCGCCACATGAATCGTCAGCCAGGGCATTTTCTCGCCGGCCCAGCTATAGATCGCCAGCGCGCCGAGACTCCACCAGGCCAGCAGCGTCGGCGCAAACAGCAGCTTCTCAGCCGCCCAGCCGTGCTCCGCAGCCTCATCTGTGTCGTTGCGCCTGCGGAACAGCCGCACCATGCGACCGGCGACCAGGCCCAGGCCGATCGGGCCGAAGAGCAGCAGCAGCGGCTCGTAGACCGAAAGCTGGAACAGGTAATAGTGCGGCGGCTGGCCTCCGCGCTGCACCTCGTGCTGGCCCAGCCAGTAGAGGAACGAGCCGGAGACGCCGGTGATCAGGCCCGCGATGTTGGGCGACAGCGGATTCGATAGGAACGCAGTGTATTGCACGGCGTAGATCACAAACGCAATGCCAAACGCGATCGCCCACTGGCGGCCTGGAATGCGATCCAGCGCGCCGATCAGTGTGCCCGTTGGCGCGGTATCGGCCACCTGTCGCCAGGCGCTACGGCCATCTTCGCCGCGCTTGATAAAGATCAGCACGATCAGCGCGCCGAGCAACAGCAACGTGCTGATCAGCACCAGCAGACTCGCGGGATGTCCCAGCATCGGGCCGAGGATCTGACCGACGTTGCGCCCGTAGGTGATCAAGTTATTGTCGGGCTGATGCCGCACCAGCAGCGCCTGCTCCGGGGTCGGCAACGGGATCGGGCCGGCGTAGCGTGGAATAACCTTGAGCGCCACGATCGCGATCGCCGCGTAGGCTACGATCAGCCAGAAGAGCCGGCGCGCGACCTGCCAGACCACCCAGACAGCTACAAAGCTGCCGACGATCGCCAGGAAAAGATAAAACGTTTCCATCGTCGTCAGCATCAGGCCCATCGCCGCAGCCAGCGTATAGTGCCAGACCGGACGCTCGGTCGCGATGTAGCGCAGAATCGCGATCACCGACACCAGCTCAAAGACGACCGCGAAAATATCGTGGCGGATGAAGCGACCGACATACAGCACCACCGGCGAGAGCAGCAGATACGCGCTGGCGATCAGCGCGGTGCCCCGTCCAAGATCGCGGCGCAAAAACCACGGCAGCAGCGACAGCACAATGCCGAACAGCGCCGCGCTGAGCCGCGCCGTGAAATCGCTATCGCCGAAGATGAAGTATTGCAGCGCCGTGAAGTAGTACAGAAACGGCCCGTGCAGCAGCGGATCGTGGAGGTAGCCCTGGTTCTGGTAGATGCGCCAGGAGTAGGCCGCGTGCAGCGTTTCGTCGTGGTGGAACGCGCGATCGCCGAGCAGATACAAATGGCTCAGCACGGAGAGCACACCGATCAGCAGATACAGCATCTGCTCGACCGTGAGACTCCAGCGCCGTGGCTCGGTCAGCGCGATCGATACATGAGAAACTGGTGGACGCTCGGTTGGCGGAGCAGTAACAGCCATAAGCTCACGTGACTCAGCAGGGCCGAGTCGTAGATATGAAATAAAGATAATGCTGGACCAGCATTGTAGCGTACCGACGCACGCATGACAAGCATTATGCTTTCTTATTTTGACACAGTGTGGAGCAATCGGCGACGTTTTGCGGCTGTCAGGTATAGGAGTACTCATCTAAGAGCAGGCAGGAAGCCGCGCAAACACGACTCCGCTCAGCGGAAGTACCGGCCGCGCCGCCCCAAACGAGCGGCAAAATTCATGACCGGCGCGCGCTCAAAAGCTGGCTAGCGTGGCCGCCGCGCTCCTTGCAGATCAAGTATCTGTAGGCCCGAGGGATCGTCGTCGAGGTAGGGCTGGGATTTATAATGCTGCACTTCCTGGATCTCGTGCACGATCTTGCTCATCTGCCGCAGGGCCGCGTCGATCATCTCAAGATCCTGGCGCTGCGCCGGTGTGAGCGTTGTACGCAGCAGCAGGCTGACCAGACCATGCGCAGCCGTGAGCGGCTGTCCCAGGTTGTGCGCCGCCGCGCCCGCCGTCGCCAGCATCGCCCGATCGCGCTCCTGCTCAAGCACGCGCTGATGCATCTTGCGCAGCCGAACGAGCACGCGCACACGCGCCAGCAGCTCGTCGTTGTAGAACGGCTTGGACAAGAAATCGTAGCCGCCGCGATCCAGGCCCTGCGCCACAAATTTCGCGCTGCGATCCATCGCCGAGAGCAGCAGAATCGGCACGTCGGCGGTCGCGGGGTTGGATTGCAGCCGCGCGCACAGATCCAGCCCGTTGCCGTCGGGCAGCTGCACATCCAGCAGGATCACATCCAGCTGATTGCCGGCAATCAGCTCGTTCGCGTCGCCGAGGGAGCCTGCCAGCAGCACGGTGTAGCCCTCGTCCACCAGCAGCTCGTCCAGCAGCGTGGCGATCGCTATATCATCTTCGACAACCAGGATGGTAGCCTCGGTTGGTGACATTGTTCTGCTCATTCGGCTCACATCATCATGGGAGCGAGCATAAACAGCGGCGTTAAACGCCTCAAGGACCCAGCAGTAGCCGAGCCCTTGAGACAAGAGAAGAGAGGAGAAGGAGATACCGCGATTATAGCACGCGGCACGGAATTTGCAATAGGCAGTTTTTCCCTCCCAGATCAGCCCTCTCCGCTTGTCTCAGGCTCCTTCGCTGTCGCTTCGCTCCGCTCAAGCAATGCGCCATACGCATCAGGCGTATCTATATCAAGCAGGATGCCACCATCCGTAGTATCGAGCCAGCAGATCGATTGCTGGTGAGCTTTGAGCACGCCCCGCGCGCCCTGGTCGCCGTGAATCGCCTGTAGCTCCGCGAACAGGCTGCGATCAAAGAGCACCGGATTGCCGCGCTGTCCTTCATGGCGCGGCACGACGATCGGCGGCTGCTCGCGCCGGTACATGTCGATCAGCGTATCGATCGTCGCGGGCTGAAGCAGCGGCTGATCGGCCAGCAGCACCAGCGCGGCAGAGACTGATTCGTCC
>DASWTQ010000146.1:0-25287 GCA_036402055.1 Herpetosiphonaceae bacterium | reverse complement strand
GACTACGAGATTACGTCGCGGGGAAGAAAGCTGATCGGCAGCGCTCAGGCGCGCAAGCATGGCGTTGTGCTCCAGCACGGCACGCTGCTACTCCACGCCGACGCCGATAGATGGGCCAGGGTGCTGCGACTGCCCGAAGATCTGACGGGCGCGGCACTGGCCCAGCGGCTGATCGCGCTCGACGAGGCGCTGGGCTTTCAGCCGGCGTTTGAGACCGTCGTGGCGGCGCTGGTTCGCGGCTTTGAGCAGACCTGGCAGATCGCGCTGGAGCCGGGCGAGCTGTCACCCGCCGAAGAAACGCGCGCGGCTGAGCTTGTCGATGAGCGCTACGCCAATCCTGCCTGGACCGCGCTGCGCTAGCGCTCGTCGACCCGCCGCAACGTGAGCTTTGTCGCCTCGGGCGTGCAGCCGAGCCGCATCGGCGAACCGCCGAGACCACGCGACACATACAGCCACATCCGGCCGACGCGCTGCAAGCCCCGGAAATAGCGGAAGCCGTGGCGCGGCAGGAAGAGCGGCCCGAGCCCCGGGATCGCAAAGTGCCCCGCGTGCGTATGCCCCGAGAGCTGAAGCGCGGCTCCATACGGCGCGATCTCGTCGGCGATGTCGGGCTCGTGTGCCAGCACCACGATCGGCGCGCCGGCTGGAATGCCGCTCAGCGCCAGCTCCGGATCATGCTTCGCTTCCCACACACAGTCGATCCCGACCAGGTACAGCCGCGCTCCGCCAACCTCGATACAGCGCTGCTCGTTGCGCAGCAGATCGACGCCATGCTCGGCCAGCACGGCTCCGATCGACTGGATGTTGGTCCAGTAATCGTGATTGCCCAGAATCGCATAGGTGCCGTAGCGAGCGTTGAGATCCTGAAGGCACGTGTTGAGCAGCGGGATGTCCTGCGTATAGTTGATGAAATCTCCGGTTAGCACCACCAGATCGGCCTGCTGCTGGCGCGTCCAGGCGAAAGCACGGCGCAGATTCTTCTCCGTGAAGCGCGCGCCCAGATGAAAATCACTGAGCTGCACAATCGTGAAGCCGTCCAGCGCCGGCGGCAGATCCGCAACCGGAATCGTCACATGCTCAAACTTCAGTCCGCGCGCCTGCACGATGCCGGTGATCGCCGCCGATAGCCCGGTAGTAGCTGCGCTGAGAATCAACGGCAGGCGCCAGTGCAGCGGCAGACGAACCAGCGCCACGACCAGCGTCAGCAACGACACGACACCGGCCCATAGCCAGCGCGTGCTGACCAGAACTCGAAACGGCGCCGTCGATCCATCGACGGGGATGCGCAGGCCAAAGCGTGGATCGCGCCGCCCATGTGATAATTCCGCTGGAGGAGCTTCTTCGATCATAGATGCCATCTATTCTTTTTCCACTAAGCCAATAGTCTGGCTATACCAAAAGATCCGCAAGGGCGCACAAGCTGTGCGCCCCATTGCCTCGAACCGGTTGTGTTGAGCTTCACTCCGCGTCGGCAAAGCTAAACGTAAACTGCTTCGGCTCGTTCTTGGCCGCGCGCTGCATGCCCTGAGTCATGATGTTGACGTTCTCCTGCATCAGCGCAATGTACGACTCGTTGCTGAGCGGATCGAGCACGCCGTCGGGCTTGCGCAGGCCGATCACGCGCAGCTGTTCCGAGTGGCTGAGCAGCGGATCGACGAAGAGCGGCGTTACCGATGGGATCGTCGGCATAAACGTGTTGATCGTCGCCACGGTGCGCAGGTTGATCGTGTAGTGCTGCGCGAAGTAGTGCCACGAGCGATCGGTCATCTGCATTGCCAGCAGGTTTTTGGCTCCGACGCGAACACGCGGCCACGTGCGAATCTGCCGTTTGATCCAGTTGTCGAGATTTTCCAGCTCGCCGTTATAGCGCTCCGCGTTGTGCCGGTAGACCATCAGGCCATCGGTGTCGGCGCGCGCGAAGGTATCGGCGATCAGGATCGTCGCGCGCTGAGCCATGTTTGGGCCGGGATCGAGCCAGATGTAGGGCGAAACGATGTTGGGCGGAAAATACACCGGCTGCGTTTCGGTCTTGAGCGGGCCTTCGCCTTCCAGCGGCGTGCGCACAACCGTGCGGGTGCCGGGGTCGCGAGTGCCCAGGTACTGCGACAGATCCAGCGTCACCAGCGACGGCGATGCCGACTGCTGGCTGATCTCGTCCAGCCAGGGCTCAAGATTGTAGCCGTTGAAGATCAGCACGTCCGCCTCGGCGATCGCCTGTCGATCCCGGTCGCTGAGCGTGTAGGTTACCGGGTTAGTCCCGGCCGGAACGATCTGTGTTACCTGCACGCGATCGCCGCCGATCTGACGCGCCCAGTCGGCAAGCGGCGCCAGCGTTGCGACGACCTTGAGCGGCTGCTCCTGCGGTGCCGCGCAGGCTGCCAGCAGCGGTGCCAGCAGCAACAAGCAGATCAGCAGCGCCCACGGACGCCGGCGCTGGAGCTGTTGCTTAGATGTTTCCATCGCGTAGTCCGGCGAAGATGTCGTCTTCCTCACCCTCGGGCACGTCCACCCGCGAGGCGACACGGATAAAATGCTCGTTGTTGAACAGCTCGTCGCGCAGATCCTCAGGCACGGCCAGCCACATCCAGTCGGGCCGAATCTGCGTGCGGTGCTCCTGAAGCGCCCGCAGCTTGTGCGGCAGATAGGCGCGCACATCGATCGTGGTGGTGTTGCGCGGATCGTCCACGTAGCGCGTAGGATCGAAGCCTTCCTCGTCGAGCGGCGTTTTCAGGCCACGCTCACGCATCGCCTCCCAGGCGCCGAGCCACAGCCCGCGCCGGAACGAGACATAATAAAGCTTGGCGGGCGTCCAGGGCTCGCCGGCTTTGGGATATTTCGCAGGATCGCCGGCCGCATCGAAGGCCGCGACCGTGATCTTATGCGCGTTGATATGATCGGGATGGCCGTAGCCGCCGTGCTCGTTGTAGCTCATCAGCACCTGCGGCCGGTACTGACGCACCAGCGCGACCAGCCGTCCGGTTGCCTCGTCGAGATCGGCCTGCGCGAAGCACTCGGGATGCTGATTACTGGGCGTGCCGGCCATGCCTGAGTCGCGGTAGGGCAGCAGCTCAAGCTGGCTGATGCCGAGATGCTTCACGGCGGCCAGCAGCTCCTCGCGGCGAATCTCGGCCAGACGCTGGTGATTCTCCTCGGTATCCAGCTCGGGCAGAACGATCTCGCCCTCCTCGCCCAGAGTGCAGGTGACGAGGACGGTGTTGACGCCCTCAGCGCTATAGCGTGCCAGGATGCCGCCCGTGCCGATCGCTTCGTCGTCGGGGTGGGCATGAACGATCATCAAGGTCAAAGGTTCAGTCATGACGCTATCCATTGCTACGTTCATCGGCTACGCTCGGCGTAGCGCGGTGGCTTGGCTAAACAAGAACCGAGCCCGCTAACGGGCTCGGTTTGAATTATAGCACGCTCTGATTTAAGCGTCAGGACGCGGGCTGTGGTGGCATGTCGTCGGCGGTAAAGCCGTCGGGCAGCAGTTCACGCGGCGAGGTTTGTCGCTCCGTGCCGCGCAGGTTGGCCAGCAAGATCGGCATGTCGGGCGCAAGCTCCCACAGCGCCTGCCGGCACATGCCGCAGGGCGGGACCGGCCGCTCCGAGTCGGCGATCACCGCCATCGCCACGAACTCGCGCTCGCCGGCCGCGACTGCTGAGAAGAGCGCGGTTCGCTCGGCGCACATGCAGACCGGATAGGCCGCGTTCTCGACGTTACAGCCGGGATAGACTTTGCCGGAGCCGCAGAGCAGCGCCGCGCCAACGGGATATTTTGAGTACGGCACGTATGCGCGCCCGCGCGCTATCCGCGCCATCCCGAGCAGCCCGTGCAAGTCAATGTCCTGCATCGCCCACCTCTTGAATGACAGCCTCTTCCGGCTCTTGCGTATGCAGCTCCAGACGCAGCTTTTCGGGCCGCAGGCCCTGCACCGACTGCACAGTGATCTTGACGTCGCCGACCTCGACGCTGTCGCCGACCGCCGGGATCGTGCCCAGCTTCTCGTAGACCAGCCCGCCGACGCTGTCGCCTTCTTCGGTCGCCAGATGCAGCCCGGTCTCGGCGTTCAGATCGTCAAGCGAGACACGCGCGTCCACGATCCAGGTGTCGGGCCCGAGATGCTGCACCAGCGGCTCCTCGACATCGTACTCGTCCTGGATCTCGCCGACGATCTCCTCAAGCAGATCTTCGATTGTCACCAGGCCGGCCGTGCCGCCATACTCGTCCACCACGATCGCCAGATGCACCTTGCGGCTCTTGAGATTGCGCAGCAGATCGTCGACTTTCATCGTCTCGGGCACGAAATAGACCGGCCGCAGCAGGTCGCGGATCGGCGTTTCCAGCTTGCCGTCACGCAGCAGCGACATCATCTCGCGCACATATAGAATGCCGACGATGCGGTCGATCGTCTCGTCATAGACCGGAATCCGCGAGTGTCCCTGCTCCAGCGCGAAGTCGAGCGCCTGGCTGATCGTGTTGTCGACCTCCAGACCCGAGATGTCGATGCGCGGCACCATGACCTCACGCACGAGTGTATCGCCAAAGATCAGGATGCCCTCGATCATCTCGCGCTCTTCTTTTTCGATCAGCCCTTCTTCCTCGCCGACGTTGACCAGCAGCTTCAGCTCTTCTTCCGTCACCAGCGTCGAGCTGGGCTTGATGCCGAGCATCCTCGCGAAAGGCGTGGCGACCAGGCCCACCAGCGCGGTGATCGGGCTGACGATGATCGAAAGAATACGCAGGGGACGAGCCAGAACCAGCGCGGTGCGGTCGGGGTTGGCGGTCGCGATCAGCTTGGGCAGTGCCTCGCCCAGCACCAGGAGGAGCAGCAGCGCCGCAAAAACGATCACCAGACGCTGCCAGAGGGTTGGTGTGTTGAACAGCAGCGCGAGGATCAGCGCGGTCGCGCCACATTTCGCGAACGTATCCAGAGTGAGTGTTGTCGCCTTCAGGCGAGCCGGATCATCGAGCAGATGCGCGACGACCTGCGCCCGTGGCCGGCCTTCCGAAACCAGCGCGTTCAGCCGGTGACGGGATATTGCGGAGAGAGCTGCATCGGCGGCGGAGGCGATCGCTGTTAGCGCAAAGCACAGCACCAGGCCGAGCAGCTCGATAGTAGGTCCAGGGTCCAAGCCAGACTCCTTGTTGCTAGTTTCTAATCGCGTATTTCAGGCCCTCACTGCTTGCCATGCCCAGAGGGCACCCGGCAAACAAAGGAACCAGGGAACAAAAGAACAAATGACCCGGATTCTTTTTGTTCCTTTGTTTTTTTGTTCGTTTGTTCTATGTCAGGCCCTCACCCCCTCGGTCCCCCTTCCCCAAACCTTGGCAGTCTTCTGCCTCGGTTGCCTACGGCATAGGCGAGGGGGAAGGTTGAGTGCCTATTTGTTCTGTTGTTCTTTGTTCTACGTTAGGTTCTTGGTTCTGGGTTCTAGGTTCTTCGTCCTTACATAAACAGCGTGCTCAGCGACAGATCCTTGTGGATGCGCATAATCGCCTCGGCGAAGAGCGCGGCCACGCTGATCGTCTTGATGCGCGCGGTCGCGGCCTCGGGCGGCAGCACGATCGTGTTGGTGACGATGATCTCTTCCAGGTGCGAGTCCGCCATCTGGTTGAAGGCCGCGCCCGCAAAGATGCCGTGCGTTGCGCAGGCAAAGATGCGCGTTGCGCCGCGCTCATGCAGCGTCTTGGCCGCCTCGACCAGCGTGCCGCCGGTGGAGATCATATCGTCGACGATGATCGCGGTCTTGTCCTCGACATCGCCGACCATCTCGATCACCTCGGACACATCCGGCTCCGGTCGCTGCTTGGCGATGATCGCCAGGCTGGCCCCGATGCGCTCGCGAAACTTGTTGGCCCGGCCCACGCCGCCCGCGTCGGGCGAGACAGCAACCAGATTGCGCAGCTCTTTCTGGCGGAAGTGGTCTACCAGCAGCGGCCCAGCCTGTAGATGATCGACGGGAATATCGAAGAAGCCTTCGATCGCCGGCGCGTGCAGATCCATCGTCAGCAGCCGGTGCGCTCCCGCCGTCGCGATCAGATTGGCGATCAGCTTAGCCGTGATCGGCTCGCGTCCGGTGGTCTTTTTCTCCTGCTTGGCGTAGCCGTAGTAGGGCACGACCGCCGTGATGCGCTTGGCCGATGAGCGTCGCAGCGCGTCGACCATGATCAGCAGCTCCATCAGATGATGATCGACCGGCGCGGAGAGCGACTGAATCACGAACACATCCGAGCCGCGCACATTCTCCTCGACCTTGATCCGGGTCTCGCCGTTCTTGAACTGGCCCACCAGCGCCCGGCCCAGGTTAAGATGCAGATGCGCTGTAATCTCACGCGCCAGCGCGAGATTCGAGTTGCCGGCAAAAACTTGTAATCGTCCGTCCATTAGCTCCTCAATAACCAATGATGCAGCGTTTTGTCACTGTGTTGCGATGCCTGAGTCGATCATCATTGATAATTGGTCATTCTTCGCCGAGCGTGCGCGCCGGAACGCCGACGACCACCGCGCCATCCGGCACATCTTTGGTGACCACCGCGCCCGCGCCGGTTTTCGCGCCCGCGCCGACTTTCACAGGCGCTACCAGCATTGTATCAGAGCCGATCAAAGCTCCAGCGCCGATCTCGGTACGATGCTTGCGCTGACCCGGCTCGGCGCGTTTGTCGCCGAAGTTTGCAGTTATCGTGCCCGCGCCGATGTTCGCGCCCGGCCCGACTGTTGCATCGCCCATGTACGAGAAGTGGCCCATCTTGACGCCCTCGTGCAGCGTCGAGCGGTTGACCTCGCCGAAGTTGCCGATATGCACGCCCGGCCCGATATGCGATCCCGGCCGCACGTGCGACAGCGGCCCGATGTCCGAGCCGTCTTCCATGACGGCGCCTTCCATAAACGAGGCTTTGACCCGGCAGCCGGCGCCGATCTGCGAGTCTTCGATCACGCTGTTGGGCCCGATCACACAGTTCGGCCCGATCACCGTCGCGCCCTTGAGCATCGTGCCCGGCAGCAAGATCGTATCCTGCCCGATCTGCACGCCCGCGTCGACGTACGTATGCGCGGGGTCGACGATCGTGACGCCGCCGCGCATCAGCTCGTGCAAAATCCGCGCGCGCAGGATCGCCTCGGCCTCGGCCAGCTCGATTCGATCGTTGACGCCCAGCGCCTCAGTCGGATCGTACAGCTCCACCGCGCCGATCGCGCCGGGGCCGTGCTCCGCGATCGCCAGCGCAACCAGATCCGTCAGATAGTACTCGTTCTTGACCGGGCTCGGCGTAAGCCTGGGCAGATGCTCCCACAGCCAGGCAGCATCGTAGACCACCACGCCCTGATTGACCTCGCCGATCTTGCGCTGCTCGGGCGTGGCGTCACGCTCCTCGACAATCGCCTCGACCTGGTGATGATCGTCGCGGATGATGCGCCCGTAGCCGGTAGGAGCCTCGGGCCGGAACGTGCTGATCACGCCCACAACGCCGGGCTGCTCCAGCGCATCCAGCAGCCGCCGCACCGACTCCGGCCGCAGCAGCGGATCGGCGCCGTACAGCACCAGCACCCGATCGACCTTGCCTTCCAGCAGCGGCTGCGCCTGCATCAGCGCATGGCCGGTCCCGCGCCGCTCGGCCTGAACCGCGTAGCCATAGCGCTCGCCCCAGCGCTCCCTTAGCTGCTCGATGGTATCGGGAGCGAGCACCAGCGCCGTCTGAGCCGCGCCCAGCGTGTGGCTCAGCTCCAGCACATGTTCCACCAGCGGCTTACCGACGATTTGATGCAAAATCTTAGGCTGCGCCGAGCGCATGCGCGTGCCTTCGCCGGCCGCCAGAATCACAACGCCTAGTTTATTGGTTGATGTCATACACAAGAAAAAGCAGCGAAACGGCGAACCATTTCACTGCAACAGCTTGTCCCCTCTGGCCTGTCGGCTGGTAAGGGGCTACGCGAAATAATCGGTTGTGCGTGCAACTTCATCGGTGCGAGTATCGCGAGAGGGTTGCTTCGCAAGCAGTTATTCTTGGCTGGCGGACTAGGATTCGAACCTAGATTAACGGATTCAAAGTCCGCTGTCCTACCCTTGGACGATCCGCCATTACAGGCTACACATCTGCGATTCATTGTAAAGCGTTTTCGTGCTATGACGCGTATCGCAGCGTCAAGATTATACCAGATACGCTGATGCCGATCAAATGTAGCGCCAGCCTCCAGCGCTGGGGCACCGCCTCATTGAGTTTGATCGCCGTCTAAAGCAACAGCCAGACACCGCTGCCTGGCCGTGTGGGGCGATCATCGATTGTGGTGCTCGCTAGTCGTTGGTCGCGGCGGCTTTCGGCGAGCGCGATACCAGCAGGCGCAGCAGCGCGCGGAATGGCCAGCTCAGCCAGCGCAGCGGATAGCTCAGCAGCGCAAAGATGCGCAGGATCGGCGGCCAGATCACGTTGAGCGGCTGGAGCCAGCTCACTTTGGAGAACGCCACCGTCAGCCCCAGGATCAGCAGCGTAATGCCGAACTGCTGCACCTCGGCATTGATCGGAATGCCGCCCAGCGTGAACGGCTGGAAGTGAATGTGAAACAGATCGTCGAGCAGCAGCTCAATACTGATCGCCAGGATCAGCAGGTAGGCGGCGATCTCAAGGTTCGGCTCCCACGCGATCATGCGGCTGAACAGGCTGGCCGCGAAGCGCATCAGCACGATGCCGATCGCCACGCCCAGCAGCACCACCCAGTAATCTTCGGAGAGCGCCACTGCCGCCACCACGTTGTCGAGGCTAAACGCCAGATCGGCCAGCTCCACCGTCAGCACGATCGACCAGAAGCTGACCTCGGCGGCCTCTTTGACCTGGACCTCGTGCGCGTCGCCCTCGGCCTTGCCGAGATTGCTCAAGTATTCGAGCGCCAGATACAGCAGATACAGCGCGCCGACCAGCCGCAGCCACGGATTCTGAATCACGATCGTCGCCAGTGCCAGCATCAGGCCGCGCCCGACATACGCGCCCAGCAGCCCGACCTTGAGCGCCGCATCGCGCTGCATGCCCAGCGGCTTGTCGAGCAGATGCCCGATCTTACGCAGCGCGCGCGGCCACGGCACCGGCTTGTCGTTGGGCAGCGGCGCGACCATTGCGCCGAGCACCGCCGCGTTGTCGAGCGAAAGAACGCCTTCCAGAAAGATCAGCTGGATTATGATAAAAAAGATGCCTGAGCCCATCGGTTAAGTTCACCTTTAGCTAAAGATTTGGCTGCAAAAAGCTCATCCATATGATACACGCTCCGACGACAATCTGCGTGGCTCGATCGTCCGCTCCGGCGAACTCAACATTGGATAGAGCAGGCTGTACAATAGTCTCTATCTTCGTATGCACACCTTGAACGCCTGTGAGGAACTATGGTTGTCCTGTACCTGATCGGTTTCTGCCTGCTGTTTCTGCTCTTCACGCCGTTGTTCTACGATGTGCGGTGTGTGGACGATGAAATTCGTGTCCAGGCACTGCGCCGCTATCGCATGTACCACGTCCCTTTAGCACAGATTCAAACAATTCGCGCAGAAACGTGGGTGCTCAACTATGTGCCGTTGCCCTTCTACCAGATCGCATGGACCGACGCAGGCGGTGTCTTTATCAATCGCCGGTTTCGTCAGGTTGTTCGCGTGGAGTATGCGCAACCGTATCGCCGCAGCACGCTGCACAAGGTCCTGTTTGTAACACCGAAAGATCCGTCACAGTTCATTGCCGAGGTTCAGCGGCGAATGGAGCAGGATTTAAGCAACAACAGGAAGTTACATGCCTGATCGATCCACACGCCAAGCCTTCGATCTCTTTCTAGCCGTAGCCACGCAGCTTAACCGCGAGCTGCTGATCGTGCCTGTGCTGTATGGCTCGCTTGGATTGGCGCGCGTCCTCCATGCGTCGCAATCAGTCGGCGATGTCGACATCCTCGTGCCTGCCGCCTTCCTGGCGCAGCGCTGGCCCGAGCTACTGGCCTTGATGGAGCGGTTACACTTTGCGCTGGTCGATGCGCGTGAGCACGAGTTCAGACGCGGCGATGAATCTGTTGCCTTTGCCGATCAAGAGTCGTTAGTGCCGTTTGCGAATGTTGATCCGGGAACGCTGGCTACAGCCACGGTGCAGGGCGTGCACTTCAAAGAGCTGAGCCCGCAGGACTATCTGGCTGTCTACCGTGTCTCGCAGCATGATGGTTATCGCCGCGACAAACGGGGCAAGCGCGACGCTGAGAAGATCGCGCAGATTGAGACTTTTCTCAAGCAGCAGGCGTCATGAAACCTCGCCACGTACGACAGATCAGGCTGATACATTCCGTCTCTTTTTCGAGTGTGATCTTTCGGTCTCTATTTTTGACTTTGCGTGCAACAATGCTGGAAGCAGAGTGCGCTGCATGGGATGAGAAGCTTATAGATGGATTGGAGCGTGAATAATAGTACTACGCTGCGTGGTGAGTGTACTATAATCTGTGTGTTCATGGTTTGCACTGCCCGCGTTGACGGCTGCCAGTAGCCAGAGATACCAGCAGCGGAGCACGCATAGCCTGATTCTACCCGATGTACCGTCGTGGAACGGGACTTCCCCCCTATCGGCAAACACGCACACCCCCGCTAGATTCTGGATGACATGCGCGGTCTATGACGCTTCATGGATGCTGGCTGCCTGCTGCTCATTCCGCCTCAATCAAGGTAACGGAAAATCTGTATGCCTACTGACGAAGCTTACGCCTTTCTTAATCAACAGGTGCTTCATGCCCTGCAAACCGCCGATGTTCACGGCTCGACTTTGAGCGCCGAGCAGCTTCAAGACGCCGCTACGCGGATTGTTCAGCAGTTCTACGCTTTTCGCGACCAGCCGAATACTGCGGAGGCCCGGTCGCTGGGTGCGCGTCTGGCCGAGCAGGGCCTGAGCCTCCAGGCTTTCATCCGCGCCGGCCGCGTGCTCCGGGCGGATGCTGCCAACAACGGCGCTCCCGATAACGCCGACGCGCGCTGGGAGCTGGTATCCGCCGTGCTGGAAGGCTACGTCGACGAGACCAGGCGAGCCGCACAGGAGGCCACGATCGCCGAGATCCGCGCCACCCAGCGCCGCGAAGATCAGCTGCGCGCGGTGATTCAGGAGCTGTCCACGCCGATCATTCCGATCTATCGCGGCGTGCTGGTGCTGCCGCTGGTCGGCGCGATCGACTCGCTGCGCTCGCAGGAGATTACCGAGAAGCTGCTCGAAGAGATTGTGCGCCAGCAGGCCGATATGGTGATCATCGACATCACCGGCGTATCGGTCGTGGATACCTCGGTCGCCAATCACCTGATCATGACGGCGCAGGCGGTGAATCTGCTTGGCTCGCGGGTGATCTTCACCGGCATCAGCAGCACGATCGCCCAGACGATCATCCAGCTCGGCGTCAACCTGGGCGATGTCGTCACGCTGAACAATCTTCAGGCCGGCATGCTCTACGCGCTTCAGCAGCTTGGCCTCGGCATCACCGAGCTGGCCTCCGTCTAGCCCTGGAATTCCCGCTTCTACCTATCGCCGCTGGATGCTGCGTCCGGCGGCGATGCGCTATACTTGCCGCCTATGAAAGCACAAACTACACGGCCACTGATCGGCATTCCCTGCCGGCTGGCCCATGATCAAGACTGGTGCCCGCCGCTGGTGGGCATTCGCGAGGGCTATATCGCCGCCGTGATCCAGGCGGGCGGCGTTCCGCTGCTGCTGCCGCCGCACATCGATCCGGCCGGGCTGCGCCAGATGTACGATCTGCTGGATGGTCTGCTGCTGGCGGGCGGTGCCGACATCGCGCCCGAGCTGTATGGCGAAGAGCCGCATCCGCAGCTGGGAGCGATCGAGCATCTACGCGATGCTGTCGAGCTGCCGCTGATCCGCTGGGCCGTCGCCGAGCGCAAGCCGCTGCTGGGCATCTGCCGTGGCATGCAGGCGCTCAACGTGGCGCTAGGCGGCACGCTCTATCAGGACATTCCCAGCCAGTACCCAACCACATTTGACCACGACAGCGGCGCGCAGCAGCGCTGCTGGGAGAATCTGGATCACCCCGTGGCCTTTGAGACAGACTCGCGGCTGGCGGCGCTGCTCGGCACCTGCGATCTTCAGGTCAATACGCTGCATCACCAGGCGCTCAAAGACATTGCGCCAGGTCTGCGCGTGGTTGGTCGTGCGCCGGATGGAATTGTAGAGGCGGTGGAGGGCAACGGCGAGGCGTTTGTGCTCGGCGTGCAGTGCCATCCCGAGCAGCTGTGGTCACAGGTCGATCCGCGCTGGCGGCGGGTGTTCGCGGCCTTTATCGCGGCATCGGCGGAGTACGCGGCGCACAAGCTGGCGGGCGTCGGCGCGAGCTAGAACACTCCTCAACAAACCTCAAGCGGCTTAAACACAAACGGAGGGGCAACTGCGCCCCTCCGCTGCCAGTTAAGGAAATGCGTCAGCGATCCGCTGAAAAACCCCGCTGATATTCGTACCAAGTACCGCAAGTATGCCGATGACTGCGATCGCAATCAGAACAAGAACAAGTGCATATTCGACAAGACTCTGGCCTTCCTCGCGGGCGAAGAAGTTACGCAGCATGGAGATCACCTGCTTCCGTGAGAATGTAATGGAGTGCGCGAGTGTCTATATACTACTACATTGCAGGCGCTTCTGGATACTCAGAAATCCGCACCTCGATTCGATCCACCATACGTGCCGAGCACGGTCAACGTTTCAAGCCTGGCCGTTTGGCTGCCGAGCGCTAAGCTATGACCATAGCTCGTCGGTGATGATCCATTGATTGCTCGCGCAGAGCTGCCGGATCATCTCTACGATCGTCAGATTTCGGTCTTGCTCAGCGCCAAAAGTCAGATTAAGCACGCCGGCTGCGCCACCGCCGCTAATGATCTCCACCATACAGCTCGCGCGATCCTCAAAGGCAAAGACCAGCGTCGATTGCAGGGTCGAATTGTTTCGGAAGTAGTACTGCTCCGCGACGAGCACGACGACCGGGTCATGCACGACGACATAGTGCTTCTCAAGCCGCGCCTGGACCTCTTCGACCAGCCGCATCAGGTCATGCCCAACAATGATTAATCGTGCAATGTTCATGCTGCTCTCTATGCTACTCAAGGTTATGATCGATGGATGAGAACATGTACGCCGCCCAAGCAATGAACGTTACACGCCCGTAAAAAAACGCCCAACAAACACAAACGAGGACACAATCGCGTCCTCGTTTGGGAAGAAGTGCGCAAGAATAGTTATGATGGCCAGCTGCCGACAATAAAATTGTAGGTCGCGAGTAACTCTTGTCCAAATGCCGTTACGGCGACAATCACCGCGATCGCGATCAACAAGATGATCAGCGAATACTCGACGAGACCCTGGCCGTGCTCACGGGCAAAAAAAGTGCGAAGCATGATCGTTGCCTTTGGCTGAGAGCTTGACTGGCAAAACAGGGACGCAAATTGCGCCCCTGCGTGTCGTAGCGATAAGAGTGTTAGCTGATTACGGGTTGATCGCCTGTTCGATCGTGTTGAACACACTGCTCACTTTGCCTCCGAGCAGTGTCAAGACGCCAATAACGACGATGGCGATCAGAACAAGAATCAGCGCGTACTCAACCAGGCCCTGGCCTTCCTCACGAGCGAAGAAGTTGCGAAGCATGACCGTCCTCCTAAAGAACAACTATGCCGAAAAGATTTGAGCGCGGGGGAAAAAGGGCTGAAGCCACCAGGTAGCTGCTCGGTACAACACCCGCCAGGCGATTGGCGGCGCTGCTCCGAGAGGGGATCGTGCTCCTTGATTGCTTTGTTGCCCAGTCGGCGCTCTCGACATGCATAGAATAGCTGAGGCGGCGCGCGGCTACATCGTCGGAATCGATAATCGTCGATGGGCGAATCAGCGTATCTTTGAAGGAGTACTTACGGCACTTTTGTGCCGATACGTGCCGCTTAGGTGTCGTTTGGGTAGAGAATTGATTCTTTGTGGCAGATTTTGCGGTCAGCGCGAGGAGATTTGTTTAGTTTTAATCAAAAACTATGCGGCATCGTAAGCGGCGCGGCGGGCGGTGCTTAAACGTCAACACCGAGCCGCAAACGCGACCCGGTGCTGAGCAGAACGAAGGCTGGGACGGGAATTAGGGGTTCAGGCTGTCGCTGATGGTCTGGAAGACCGAGCTAACCTTGCCACCAAGGACCGTCAGGACCGCGATAACGACAATAGCGATAAGAACAAGGATCAACGCGTACTCGACCAGGCCCTGGCCTTCCTCACGAGCGAAGAAGTTGCGAAGCATGTGTGCCACCCCTTTCGTAATGTAGTAGAAGAATGTGTCTGTACTATAATCCAGCGCGCGGCCGGCGAATATAGCCTAACAGTCCTACTTCACATCTCGTTCGGTCATCTCCTCGGTAATTCCATAACTCCTACGCCGAAGCGAGTCGTCAAAAAGCCGTTAAACGCCAGCACCGAGCCGCAAACGCGACCCGGTGCTGAGCAAAACGAAGAGTAGGACGTGGATTAGGGGTTCAGGCTGTTGGCGATCGTCTCGAACACCGAGCTGACCTTGCCGCCGAGAACCGTCAGGACCGCGATAACGACAATAGCGATAAGAACAAGGATCAACGCGTACTCGACCAGGCCCTGGCCTTCCTCACGAGCGAAGAAGTTGCGAAGCATGTTGCCACCCCTTTCATAGTGTAGTAGAAGAACGTGTGTGTACTATAGCGGAGCCGCCCCGTGATGCGAATAGCCTAATGGTCCTACTTTCGGTCACGAGCGGTTAGATTTGTGTTACTGACGGAAGGACTAGTGTTTTGTGGCCATGATTTTGGAAACACAAAAACCAAAGGGCCGCAATTGCGACCCTTTGGCGAAGATTGGAGAAGGACGGAAATTAGGGGTTCAGGCTGTCGCTGATGGTCTGGAAGACCGAGCTAACCTTGCCGCCGAGAACCGTCAGGACCGCGATAACAACAATAGCGATAAGAACAAGGATCAGCGCGTACTCGACCAGGCCCTGGCCTTCCTCACGAGCGAAGAAGTTGCGAAGCATGTGTGTCACCTCCCTTTGTTTGAATTTTGTAGGTACCAAGTGAATGAGTGCAGTATAGGCGTGTCGGCGCGGCGCAACAATCGGCCGATAGTCACCGCGTTTGCGGGTACCGAACTACCCGCTTTATGGTTCTAAAGTAACGGATTGCGTGATCAATCAAGTTGGTATTTAAGTACCATTGACCTACGAATGGTGTTAGTAGCCGGCGCTTCAGCGCCCTGGTTGGATGCCGCAGCAGCGCGGTCGCGGCGTTGGAAGGATCGGCTGAACATGCTAGAATAGCGGCTGCGGGTCCGCACATTGCGTGCAGTTGTAGCCTGGACGGATCGGCGCATTCTGAGCTGGTAAAACCCCGTGATCAGCTCCCAACGCGAGTTTAGCAATGCTGAAACGTATTCACCATATAGGTATTGCCGTCCGCGATCTCGACGCCGCGATCGCGCTCTACCGCGATCAGTTTGGCGTGACGGAGTGGGAGCGCATCAGCCTTCCCGAGCGCCATATGAACGTCGCGGTCTGTTTGATCGGCGACACCATGCTGGAGTTCATCACGCCGACCTCGGACGATGCCGCCTTTGCCAGGTATCTGCGCGAAAAAGGCGAGGGCATGCACCATATCGCCTACGAGGTAGCCGAGGTTGAGGACGCGCTGCGAACAGTTGAGCGCAGCGGGCTGCGGCTGGTCGACGAGCACGCGCGGCCTGGCATCCACGATACGTGTGTGGCATTTCTCCACCCCAAATCGACGATGGGCGTGTTGATCGAGCTGGTTGAGGTGTCGCACTCGCACGAGTAGAAAGGCTGGATAAGCATGTCCAAAAGCATAGAACGGTCAACGAAGATCGAGCGCAAGCCTGTGTACCGGCCTGAAGATGTACATGCGCCACAGCCCGATCCCGGTCAGTTTCCCTACACGCGCGGAATCTATCCCACCATGTACAGCGGCCGGCTGTGGACGATGCGCCAGTACGCCGGCTTTTCTTCGGCGCGTGAGACCAACGAGCGCTTTCGGTTTTTGCTGAGCCAGGGCGTGATGGGCCTTTCCACGGCCTTCGATCTGCCGACTCAGCTTGGCCTCGACTCCGACGATCCGCGCGCCGAGGGCGAGGTGGGCAAGGTCGGCGTGGCGATCGATACGGTCGAGGACATGGCCCAGCTGCTGGACGGCATTCCGCTGGATCAGGTCTCGACCTCGATGACGATCAACGCGCCCGCCGCGCTGCTGCTGCTGATGTACGAGCTGGTCGGGGAGCGGCAGGGCGTGCCGTCCAAAGCGCTGACCGGCACGATCCAGAACGATATTCTCAAAGAGTACGCCGCGCGCGGCACCTACATTTTCCCGCCGCGTCCATCGATGCGTCTCGTCACCGATACCTTTGCCTACTGCCGCGATAACATCCCGAAGTGGAACACGATCAGCATCTCGGGCTATCACATCCGCGAGGCCGGCTCGACCGCCGTGCAGGAGCTGGCGTTTACGCTGGCCAATGGCATCGCCTATGTGCAGGCCGCGCTGGACGCCGGGCTGGAAGTCGACGTATTCGCTCCCCGGCTGTCGTTCTTC
Source organism: Herpetosiphonaceae bacterium (assembly GCA_036402055.1). Classification (GTDB taxonomy): domain Bacteria; phylum Chloroflexota; class Chloroflexia; order Chloroflexales; family Kallotenuaceae; genus LB3-1. The sequence continues at coordinate 8,700 of DASWTQ010000146.1, read as the reverse complement.
TTCAACGCGCACAGCAATTTCTTCGAGGAGATCGCGAAGTTCCGCGCGGCACGGCGCATGTGGGCCACGATCATGCGCGACCGCTTCGGCGCCAAAGACGAGCGCTCGATGCAGCTGCGGTTCCATACGCAGACCGCCGGATCGACGCTGACCTCGCAGCAGCCGCTGAACAACGTCGTACGCACGACGCTTGAGGCGCTGGCGGCCGTGCTGGGCGGTACGCAGTCGCTGCATACCAACGGCTACGACGAGGCGCTCTCGCTGCCGACCGCCGAGGCCGCGACGCTAGCGCTGCGCACGCAGCAGATCATCGCCTTCGAGAGCGGCGTGCCCGAGGTGGCCGACCCGTTTGGCGGCTCCTACTACATCGAATCGCTGACCGACGGGCTGGAGGCCGAGGCCGGCAAGCTGATCGCGCAGATCGACGAGCTGGGCGGCGCGGTGCGGGCGATCGAGGAGGGCGTGATCCAGGGCCAGATCGCCGACTCGGCCTGGGAAACGCAGCAGGCGATCGAGCAGAAATCGCAGATCGTCGTCGGCGTCAACAAGTTCGTCGGCGATCAGGCAACCCAGGTGCCGGTCTTCTATCCCAACGCGACCGTCGCCGCCGAGCAGTCCGAGTCGCTGGCGCGCATTCGATCGACGCGGGATCGATCTGCGGTGGAGGCCGCGCTGGAAGATGTGCGCCGGGCCGCGCAGGGAAGCGCCAATCTGCTGGTGCCGATGCGCGAGGCGCTGCGGTGTCAGGCTACGCTGGGCGAAGTCTGCGGCGTTCTGCGTCAGGAGTGGAGCGAGTACCGGCCCGAAGTCGCGATCTAGATCTGCTTCGGCCGATGTGGAATGCTTGTGTGATCGATGATACGACGCTGGATTGTGCCGGCCGCGCTGCTGGCTGTGCTGCTGCTTGTCTCGCTGCTGGGATTTTCGCTGCCGGCGCTGGATCGGTTTGGGAGCTATCTCATGGTGGCCGCCGCGATCCTGCTGGCAGCTGTCGTCGTCAGCATGTCGCGCCGCTGAGTGCCAGGCGGCGCGAGAAGGATGATCTACCACGTCCTTTGTTCGTCAGGAACCGCGCTAGTTCATGAGCCAGGGATACTGCAGCGACAAGAAGATAAACACAACATCGAACACGAGGATCGCGATGCTCCAGCGCAGCGCCCGCTGGCTCAGCGGCGGGCCTTGACGCAGGATCGAGATCCCCAACGGGATCAGGGCGATCGCGAGGCCCAGCAGGCCGATAGCCCGAATCTCGGTCCCTTTCAAGGTGCCAAACGGCACCATGACCATCAGCCCAAGCGCCAGGGCGCGCGGCCAGCCCAGCGTTCCAGACCGATAGCTACCAATCGCCAGCAGCACCCAGCCGGCCATAATCGCCCCGTTCAGGTAGCGAAAAACATGGAACGCCCGATAGGAGTCGTCGACGGCTTGAATGGCCTGTTCGAGGCTCTGCACCTGCACCAGCTGAAACGCCAGATGGTCGATCCCGGCATGAAACGTGCGGGTAAAAAGCCCGAGGATGGCCAGCGATCCTGCCCAGGCGGCCCAGACCCGATTCCACCGGCCAATCAAGCTGGTCAGCGTCAGCACACCGAAAACGAGGGTGACATGGCCCAATGCCCACAGGCTGTAGGCGGCCGTGATGCGCTGGGGATGATCCGCAAACGCCGCCAGCTGCTGGGGAAAGAAAAAATGAAACGGCATGCGCAGCCCGGCCCCGATCAGCAGGAGCAGCGGCCCCAGGATCAAACACCCACCACCAATCCAACGACCGGGAAAGTCCACTATGAGCGGCGTATGAAGATCCGACGAACGTGCAGCAGATGTGCGATGTGATGCAAGCATAGTTTCTCCACCTGGGGCTAGTCTGGGTGATCTCCCGGGGGCAAACACCACAGCCGGGAGGTCACTGGCTTGCAATGGTAGACGATCCGATCCCGGAAAAGTTGCGGGAGTGGGAGCCAGCCGTTCCATGCGGAAGCGTGCAGCAATCGACACGCAGGAGCCCTATTGACTGACAACGTCGTACAATGTGTCAACCATCATATGAGGAGATTTGATCTATGACTGTGCAAACTCTGCTCGATCTGTCGCGCTACCGTGCTCAGTTTCCGGCGCTTACTCTGCGTCAGGACGATACGCCGCTGATCTTTTTCGATAATCCGGGCGGCACACAGGTGCCCGAGTCGGTGGCGGACGCGATGCGTCACTATTTGCTCAACGCCAACGCGAACGTGCACGGCCCGTTTCTCACGTCGCGCCGCACCGACGAGGTTGTCGCCGAGGCTCACGCCGCGATGGCCGATCTGCTCAACGCCGCCGGCCCCGACGAGATCGTCTTCGGCCAGAACATGACCTCGCTGACCTTTGCGATCTCGCGATCGCTGGGCCGTGAGCTTCAGCCGGGCGACGAGATCGTGGTCACGGCGCTGGATCACGACGCCAACATTGCGCCCTGGCTGGCGCTGGCCGAGCGCGGTGTCGAGATTCGCACAGTAGATTTGAATCCCGCCGGCTGCACGCTGGACTACGAGCAGATGGAGCAGCTGATCGGCAAGCGCACCAAGATTGTCGCGGTGGGCATGGCCAGCAACGCCGTCGGCACAATCAACGATCTGCACCGCGTAGTCGATCTGGCGCGGGGTGTGGGCGCGCTGGTGTTTGTCGACGCTGTGCAGGGCGTGCCGCATCTGCCGGTCGATGTGCAGGCGCTGGGCTGCGATTTTCTGGCCTGCTCGGCCTACAAGTTTTTCGGGCCGCATCAGGGGATTGTGTGGGCCAAGCGCGAGCATCTGGAGCGGCTGCACGCCTACAAGGTGCGGCCCGCGCCCAACGAGCTGCCGTGGAAGTGGGAGACCGGCACGCAGAATCACGAGGGCCAGGCTGGAACCTGGGCGGCCGTCGAGTATCTGGCGGGAATTGGTCGCGATCATCTGGAGCACTACCAGGCCGAGATCGGCGAGCTAACCGGGCGTCGGCGCGACCTCCGCGCGGCGATGCTGGCGATCCGCGACTATGAGCGCCAGCTGTCGCGGCATTTTCTGGAGCGCATGCAGGACGTTGCCGATCTGGAGCTGTACGGCATCGGCGATCCCGAGCGTGTGGCCGAGCGCGTGCCGACGTTCGCGGTGACGCTGCCGGGCTGGACGCCGCAGCAGCTCTCGGAGGCGCTGGGCGAGCGCGGCTTCACCACCTGGGCCGGCCACTACTACGCGCTGGCGCTGGTCGAGCGGCTCAACCGTCACGAGACCGGCGGCATGCTGCGCATCGGCTGCGCGCACTACAACACGATCGCCGAGATCGACGCGATTTTTGGCGCGCTGAACGAGATCGTGGCGGGCGCGTAAGCTCCCAATCTGGTTGCGGTTGCGGGATACGGATCGCAGCTATGAGGCGCTGCCCAGCCGCTCGTTGACCAGCAGATGTTGCAGACGGTTGATCGCGCGATGTTGCAGCGCTTTGATCGTGGCCTCGGTGCGGCCCAGCGTTTCGGCGATCTCACGCGTGGACAGGCCAATAAAGAACTTGAGCGCGATCACCTGCTGCTGCTCCGGTGGCAGATTGGTGATCGCCTTGCCGACGATGTGACGCTGCGAGTCCGGCGTTTCATCGGCCAGGAGCGAGCGCGTGTCTTCGGCGGTATCTTTGCGCACGGCGGCGCTGACTTTGTCGCTGGCGGTCTCCGAGAGCTGGCGCAGCACCAGCAGCAGCAGCGACGTGATTGGGCTGTCGGTCTGGTAATCCTGCTCCACCAGCGCCTGCGCCAGCGACCAGCCTAAGGTTGCCTCGTTGGCTGAGGGCTGGAGCTGGGCCGCGAAACGGCGCTGCACATCCACACACACCAAAAACTCTTCGATTCGTCTCAGCAGGGCCTGGTCGTGCAGGGCGCCGAAGCGATCGCGCAGCTGCGTGAACGTCTGCTCGGCCTGCGTGTACTCGCCGCGCAGATAGGCCAGCCGCGCGCGCTCATACTCGAAATAGGCTTTGATCTCGGGGTGAGCGTCGTACTCGGCCTGCTCGGCCATCTCAAGCGCGGACTGCGCGTCATCGAGAAGCTGGTGTCGCTGGGAGTTGGTGGTGTTCAGGGCTTGATCGAGTAGCTGCTGGGCAAGCTGGTAGTGGCGGCTGGTCGGGCGAGTGCTGGGCGGCGGTGGCGGATAAAAGGCTTCGACGCTGCGCGAGAGTGTGAGCCGCGCCTCGGGATCGTCGGTCAGGCGGTAGAGCGATGCGCGGCCGTGGCGCTCCGCCGCGCCGGTCTGTGTCTCGGACTTGAGCAGACCGTCCTGGCGCATTCGCTGTAGCTCGGTTCGCACGCTTTCGGGATTCAGGCCCGTCGCGCTGACAATATCGGCGACGGTAAATTCCCGCAGCAGCAGCGCGTGGTAGCGAACTTTGAATTTAACCTGACTCATCCCAACCCGGTGGGTCATGGGTCGCCTCTCGATGATTAGTTGCTCAGCTGAGCAAGGATAGCATATCATCAAACTATCAGCAGGTCAAGCCAGTGGTATGGCATGTAGCAGATCGCGCAGATTCGAGGTTCGTTCGAGCGCATGCAGCAGCCGCCGGCGATCGGTCGTGAAGGCGCGCTCAAGCTGGTGCAGCGCCTGCGTCGGCCAGTAGCGCCGTTCGGTCAGGCCAGGCTGAAACGCCGCCAGCTCAAAGGTGATCCGGCTAAACCAGGGCCGCAGAGGGTCCGGCAGCCAGCTCTCGAAGTCGCGGGCGAAGCGACAGGCGCGGCGTGGGATCGGGTTCAGGCGCGGGTACAGCCGATCGTAGAAGATGTTGGCCTGATCCAGATCCAGTCCCGAGCGCTCGGGATCGTGGTTCCAGTCGCGGTGCACGAACGAAGCGGCGGCGTGCAGCAGCCAGCCGTCGTTGAAGGACTCGTTGTCGTAGTCTGTGGCGTGGACGTGCGCCGTGTACTCGTGGAGAAACAGGAACGGATAGGCCAGGTACAGCCCAAAGCTGTGCTCGAAGCTGAAGCGCACCAGCACAACGTCGCCGCGCTCACGCTCCTGATCGTCGTCCCAGAAGGTGGGATAATAGGCAGCCGGCGCGGCTCGATAGCCGAAGGACTCGGCCAGCAGCGCGCCACGACTCGTGTCGGGCGCAGCGCCATACGCGACGAGGAGATCGCAGCTGCGCTGAAGACGGCTCTGCGTCTCGGGCCAGGGCGAGGCCGCGAAAAAGCGCTGCGCCAGCTGACGACCCTGTTGGTGTAGCTGCTCCAGGTCGCGCTGATAGCTCCAGGTGCAGATGCTGGTCTCCAGCGTCTCGATCACGTCGTCGAAGATCGCGGCGACACGCACGTTGTGGTAGCGAAACAGATCGACTTCTACCCGCAGCAGCGCCCCGAGCTTACGGGCTGCCTGGTGCCGATCGGCGGGATCGGCGCGCATGAAGAAACGCTCCAACGCTTCGTCGAAACGTTGGAGACAGGTATCGTAGTCCAATCGCGGGTCGGCCTGCGTCGCCATCCGTAGATCACAGAGCCGATTGAGCAGGGCGCGACAGGCTAGCGTGTACACGTCAAATTTGATCGCGACTCGTTCCGGCAGCGGCATGGTTGAAGTACGTCCAGCCTAAGCGGCTCTTTTGCCTGAGCGATGCTTGCGCTTTGAGCGTTGGCGCACCTCAAACCGTTTCTTCAGCGCAGGCAAAATGATCGCTTTATAGGTCTCGATCGCAAGCTGAGTGACGAACGTCAGCCCGACGATGATCACGGCGTCGGTGGGAAAGGTCTTTTCCACACTCACCACCAGCTGATCCTCGTCCAGCAGCTGCGTCTGCTCATGCTCGCGAAGACTGGCTTCGATAATCGCCAGAATCTCGGCTTTGCCGGAGGCGATAGTATCGGGGGGAATCGGCGTTAGCTCCAATTCGATCAGGTCGAGCGACTCGGGCATTCACGATCCTTTCCGAAATGGTTGAAAAAGGTGAAGAAAGTTTAGCACGCATGTGCTAGTACGACAATCAATTATCAGCGAGAAAGATTACAGAACTGGTACAATCTGATCGACGAATTGCCCGAGCGCGCGCCGGTATGCTGCCCGCGCCGCCGATTATGGATACAACATGACGCGATCACACAATCAAACCGCCGATCTATCCTGTCCAACCTGCGGCCAGCCGTTCAGCGCCGAGGTCTGGCTGGTTGTCGATCGGCAAGAGCGGCCGGATCTGGTGCGGCTGATCCTGGATGGCGAGCTGAACGTTGCGCGCTGCCCGCACTGCAGCGCGGAGGGCGGCATCAACCATCCGCTGCTGTTTCACGATGGCGAGCGTAAGCAGGTGCTGGTTGCCATGCCGCTGACGGTGCAGGGGCCGGAGGCTGCCCGCGAGCTGGTGGGCGAGCTTCTAAAGCGGCTGCTGGAGTCGCTGCCGGCGGAGGAGCGCCAGCCGTATCTGGGCGAGATCGAGATGGTGCCGGAGCTGGACGGGCTGCGGTCGCTACTGATCGAGCAGGCGCTGGCGGAGGATGCCAACGTGGAGGATCAGCTAGTCGCGCTGGCGGTGCAAGATCTGCTGAACGTCGGCAACGAGCCCGAGTTTCAGCGGGTGATCGCCGAGCATCGCGCGCTGCTGCTCAACGATCGGGCTCAGGAAGCGCTGGAGCAGATCTTCAAGTCGGCTCGTCGCGCGCAGGACCGCGATCTACAACGGCGGGCGCAAGAGGCCAGGGCGGTGCTGAGCCAGCTGCGCACCAACGTGATCAACCGGCGCATGACGCTCAATGCGCTGCTCGACGATCTGGCGCCGCTCAGCGACGAGGAGATCGCGGTGCTGCCGCAGCTCAAGCAGATGCTTGAGGCGATCGATCCGCAGGAAGTGTACTCGGCGCGGATCTCGCTCTCGGCGGAGCAGCGCGAAGTGATTGATCAGTTGATTAATCGGCTGGCGGAGCACGCGGGCCAGGAGCGGCAGATCGAGGCGCTGACGTTTTTGCGCAATCTGGCGCTGCTGCCGCAGCAGTAGAGGTGAAGGCTCAGGCCCTCACCCCCGCCGCTGACGCGGCACCCCCTCTCCCGTTGCGACAGGAGAGGGGGTTTTTGGTACTTGCTTTTGTTCTTTGTTCTTGGTTCTGTTGTTCTTTAGGTTCTTGGCTCTCGGTTCTCCGTCTACTTCGGCAGATCGAGGTCGCTCAGGCGCACGGTTTTGCGCGAGCCGAAGCGGATCGTTTTGGCGCCCTCGGATGAGAGCTGCCCGCCCTGCTCAAGATGCGTGGCCTCCTGCTGCACAGTCTGAGCCAGCTCGGTCTCGCCGCTGTTGAGCAGCCGCGTGACGGCGCCCTGCAACTTCTGGGTCGCGCCCGCACTGTTGCCGGCCTCGATGTCGTCCAGCGCGCGGGTTTGCAGCTTGAATGCCGTCACCTTCTCGACGATGTTCATCACCTGTGGATTGAGCTGCTGTGTCAGCGCCTGATCCGTCGTGACGGTCAGCATCAGATCGGTGCGCTCGCGCTGGCCCTGTAGGCCAAGCAGCGGAATGTCGTAAGTGACATCGACCTGGCCGATGCGATACTGGCCGGCCGGCTTCGGCTCGACCATCAGCTCGATCAGCAGCACGCGCCGCGAGTCTTTTTCCAGCTGCTCCAGCGGCACGACCACCGCGCGATCGGCGGCGGGCTTGTAGCCCAGGTTTTTGATCAGCGGCACCACCTGCCAGGCAGCGCGGGGCTGCACGCCGGTGACCAGCCGAATCGTCGCGCTGGCGTTCTGGAAGACCGCGCTCTGCGCCTGCTGGATTACCTGCTGGAAGTTGTCCTCGATCTCCTCGGGCCGCTTCAGATGCTCGACCTCGCCGTGGCTGCGCTGCCCGATGTCGGTCAGCAGGCGATCGTTCCACTCGTTGCCGATGCCGAACGCCGTGATCGGCACGCCGTTGGCTCCCGCCTCGTCGGCCAGGCGCAGGCAGTCGGCCTCGTCCTTGTCGGTCTCGCCGTCGGTCAGCAGCACCAGCCGTGATAGTCCGTCCTGTGGCGCGCGCGTCAGCTCCATGAGCCCGGCGTACATCGCCTTGCTGATCTTGGTGCCGCCCTCGTCACGAATGCCATCGACAAGCCGCAGGATCGATCTGCGCTCACGGGCGGGCGTGGTCGGCACCAGCACGGCGGTCTCGTGGTTGAAGATCGTGATCGATACAGTATCGTTATCGTTGAGCCGATCGAGCGCCAGGCCGACAGCCTGCTTCATGGCTCGCAGCTTGTTGCCGCGCATCGAGCCGCTGCGGTCGAGCACAAACGCGACGTTGACCGGCATTTGGACGCTGGCGGTGACGGCTGTCGGGATGATCTCGATCAGCACGTAGGCGACCTGCGGCGTTTGTGTGGCGGGCAGGTACGGCCGCGCCAGCGTTTGACGTAGTTGAATTTCTCCAGCCATAGACGTTCCTTAGGGAAAAGAACAAAAGAACAAGCGAACAAAGGAACAAAAATCTAATCTCTTTGTTCTTTTGTTTTTTTGCTCCTTTGTTCCTCCCTTCTTACGATTGCTCGCTTGCCAATTCTTTCAACGTCAGCCGTCGCGTCTTGTAGGTCAGCGCCTTTTGATCGGCGGCGGTGGGAGCCTGGCCCTGATCCATGGCCTCGGCGGCGCGATTCATGGTATCGGCCAGCTCAAGCTCGCCCAGATCCAGCAGCCGGGTTGCCGCCGAGCGCAGCTTCTGGGTTGCGCCTGCCGTGTTGCCGGCGGCTGCCTCGTC
>DASWTQ010000145.1:0-8797 GCA_036402055.1 Herpetosiphonaceae bacterium | reverse complement strand
CAGCTGCCGCTGGCGATACTCTTCCAAAGCGCGACGATCGAGCATCTAGCGGCGCTCCTGCGCAGCGACACCGATGTCGATTCCTGGAGTCATCTGGTGCCGATGCAGACCAGCGGCAGCCAGCCGCCGCTCTTCTGTGTTCCGGGCGCCGGCGGCAATGTGATCGGCTTCTATGGTCTCGCCCGCCGCCTGGATGTCGACCGGCCGATCTATGGGCTACAGGCGCGCGGCCTCGACGGCGAGAGTGCGCCGCATACGAGTGTTGCCGAGATGGCAGCCGACTATATCGCGGCCATGCGGACGGTTCAGCCGGAGGGGCCGTACTACGTATGCGGCTATTCGTTCGGCAGCTGGGTCGCGTTCGAGATCACCCAACAGCTACAGCGCCAGGGCCAGGAGGTTGCGCTGCTGGCGATCCTGAACACGCCGACGCCGATGGTCATGAGCGACGATCCGGCCTATCGCACACAGCCGCGATCAACGGCGCACGACGAGATCACGACGATTCTGGCCGTCGCGCGCAGCCTTGAGCGCACATTCGGCGTCGATCTGGCGCTGACGCGCGACCGTTTAGAGCCGCTCTCGGCCGACGAGCAGATCACGCTGCTGGCGGAGCAGCTGAAGCAGGCCAATATTCTGCCGGCAGAGGCCAAGACCAGGCACGTGCGCGGCTTTGTCAATGTGTTCAAGACCAACTACGACATCACGTATGTGCCTGAGGACTGGCAGCCGACGCGGATTGTGCTTTTCCGCGCCAGCGAGCGGCTGGCCGAAGATGACGATGTGCCGCTGATCCTGCGCGATGATCCGGCCTGGGGCTGGAACCAGTTCGCCGCCGCGCCGGTCGACGTGCATTTCGTGCCCGGCGAACACCTGACGATCCTGACGGAGCCGCATGTCCAGACGCTCGTCGCGGAGCTGGGCCGCTATCTGCGGTAGCTACCGGCGATCGTCTCACGAGCATACGAGCCTCACGAAAAAGCCGTATGCAGATCGATTTGTACGGGCAGTATGCGATCATAGCTGCGCTGCTGCCCACGCGCGATCATTCGGCTCGACGATCTTGCCGATCGCGCCAGGAGCTGTTTTATGCTGCGCAAACTTTCCACTGCTACGGGAATGCGCGTTTTTTTTGTAATCTGGTTCGGCCAGCTCGTTTCGTTTCTCGGCTCCAGTCTCACCAGCTTTGCGCTAGGGATCTGGATCTATGAGCGAACCGGAGCTGTTACGCAGTATGCGATCGTGCTCTTTTGCGCGACGCTGCCGCCGATCCTGCTGGCGCCCTTCGCCGGCCTGCTCGCCGATCGCTGGAATCGGCGCTGGTCAATGATCCTGTCTGATACGGGATCGGCGCTGAGCACGCTTGTGATCGTTTTGCTGCTGTTTACGGATCGGCTGAACGCCTGGCATATCTACGCCGCGACCACGTTTAGCGCGGTTATGAGCACGATCCAGCTACCCGCCTACGCCGCAACTATTCCGCTGCTGGTGCCGGCCGAGCACCTGGGACGGGCCAACGGCATGCGACAGCTTTCACGCTCACTCGGCCAACTGATCGCGCCGGTGCTGGGTGGATTTTTAGTCGTGGCGATCGGGCTTGAGGGCGTGATCCTGATCGATCTGATCACGTTTTTGTTCGCCGTTAGCACGCTGCTCCTGCTGCGCTTTCCCGCTGTGCCGAAAACTACCAGCGCGAAACAACGGACGTCCTGGCTGCGCGAATCGATGGCCGGCTGGACATACCTGCTCACCGAGCGCGGACTGTTGAGCCTGCTGATCTATTTTGCGCTGATCAATTTTCTGCTCGGCAGTATCGAGGTGCTTGTCACGCCGCTCGCGCTGTCGTTCACATCGCCCGATATTCTCGGCATGATCTTGTTCATCGGCGGCCTGGGCATGGTTGCCGGCAGCCTGATGATGAGCGTCTGGGGCGGTCCCCGGCGTAAAATCTATGGCGTGCTGGTCTCGCAGTTTATTGGTGGCGCCTGTGTGATTCTGGCAGGGCTGAACTCCAATATCATGGTTTTAGCCGCCGTAGCCTGTGTGTACTTTTTCGGCATCCCGATCGGCGATGCGTGCAGCACCTATATTTTTCAGCAGAAAGTCCCCGCCGAGGTGCGCGGCCGGGTTTTTGCCGTGATTGGCGCGGTCGCCGGCTTTGTGCTGCCGCTGTCCTACCTGATCGTCAGCGCCTTAGCCGATCGCGTATTCGAGCCGTTGATGATGCCGGGAGCGCCGCTGGCGCAGGTTTTCGGCTCGATCGTGGGCACCGGCGAAGGGCGCGGCATCGGGCTGATGTTTGCGATGATGGGCAGTATCGCGATGCTCGTCACAGCGCTGGCCTATCTGTATCCACCGCTGCGCCAGATCGACGACGATCTGCTTGAAACCAGCCCTGCGCCTGCCCCGATCGACTCACGCAGCGCTCAGCAGGCCCGGAGCTGACCCGAACGATATTCGCCCGATCCTTGCGAAGGCTCCTCCGCTTGCACACCTGTGCTACAATACCAGCACATATGTTTTACAGGTGGACGTTATGAGCCCGACGATCATCATGGAACCGGACGTGCAGCAGAAGCTCACGATCCTCGGGAGCGAAGCCTCGGATGAGGTTACCGATGTGCCTGGCGCACCGAGCATCCAGCAGGGCACCCAGCAGGCCACCGAGTTTATCTACAACGCGACCCAGGAAGGCGGCGGCACTTCACGCCTCTTCAAAGTCTTGCAGACCAACAGCTGTCGCTTCGCGTGCAAATACTGCTTCACCTCCTGCGCGATCCGTCGCAAGCGCACGACCTTCAAGCCCGACGAGCTGGCGACGACGTTTGTCTCGCTTCAGCGGGAGAAGCGCGTCGACGGCCTGTTCCTCTCCTCGGGCATCGTACCCGACGCCGATACCACGATGGAGAAGATGCTGGCGACGGTTGAGCAACTGCGGCTGCGTGAGGGCTACACCGGCTACATTCACCTCAAGCTGATTCCGGGCGCGTCCTTCGAGTATATCGAGCGGGCTGTGGAGCTGGCAGATCGGGTATCGCTCAATCTGGAAGCACCGAATCAGGCGCGCTTGAGCGAGCTTGCTCCCGAGAAGGAGTTTGCGCAGAGCATGTGGGGTCGCCTGGCATGGGCCGCAGAGCTGATGCAGCGCGCGCGCAAGGAAGGTCGCAAAGCCGCCCGCAGCATCACCACGCAGTTTGTGGTCGGGGCCGTGGGCGAGAGCGACCGCGAGCTGCTGGAGACCGTGCAGCGAGCGCATCGTGAGCTTGGGCTGTGGCGAGCCTACTTCTCGGCGTTCCATCCCATCGAGCGCTCGCCGCTTGCCGATGCGCCCGCCGAAGACCCGATCCGCGCGCTCCGGCTGTATCAATCGGACTTTATGATCCGCGATTATGGCTTTAGCTTCGCCGAGCTGCCGTTCGACGAACAGGGCCTCCTGCCGCGCGATAAGACGCCCAAGCAAGCCTGGGCGGAGCAGAATCTGCACGAGCCGATCGAGATCAACCGCGCCCCGCGCCATACATTGCTCAAAGTTCCCGGCATCGGGCCGCGCTCCGCCGATCGGATTATTGAAGCGCGGCGGCGCGCACGGCTACGAGACCTTTCCCAGCTCAAAGCGCTGGGTGTGACCACGCGCTGGGCCGCATCCTACATCCTGCTCGATGGGCAGCGTGCCCCGCAGCAGCTCAGCCTGTGGTAGATGGCCCTCATCCTGGGGTTGGCATATGGCGAAACGTCTGCGGACAGGAGAGCATAAATAGATAAAACCGCGCAATTGCGCGGTCTCATCACCAAATGCTGCTGGCAGCATGGCTATTCGGTTCGGCGGACATTCTGCGTAGGCTGTCTGGCTAGAGCTTGATCGCAATGATCGCGTACTTCCACCTTCGCAACTTGCCGAAGAGATCAAGCATCCTCTTCTGAAACGGATACTTCTTATTGATCAGACGATCGGCGTGCTCAGCTTCTTCGCCCGTTAAGAAGCGAGCCTCGCCTTCTACCCATTCTCCCTTTGGCTTACCTCCGCCATCCGAGGGAACCACCCGCACACGGCTGAAGTTACGAATACGCTTGACCTTCCCCGTATGCGCCGGCGCATTGACATACAGCACACCGTTCTCTTCCGCAAACCACACGGTCGTCGGTACGCCCTGCCCGCTTCTTTTGAATGTTTCGAGGCTAATATACTTCTGGTTGGTGAACTGGCCTAATCGATCGTTCATACTCTTGGTCCCTTTCATATACCCGGTAGTCGTTGCCGGCTCTGGCGCGGCATCGGCGGCAACGCCACGCTGTTTGTTTCCGCTAACGTGCTGACAAGCTCGGCACGCCGGCTTACTTGCCTCACATGCTTGATACTATCGTATCGGCTGTGCTGCCGGGAGCGCTGCGTGCTCGTGCACAAAGTCCCAGCAATATATCGTCCATTGCCTGATTAATCTGTGCAAAATGCTCCTGCTGCGAGAAGATTGCGTCTCGCGTTTGAATGTATGGGCCTTCCGTCAACTCATCAGCACAGTGCTCGATCAGCATCTGGACACTCTCCGGCGTCGCTTCCAGATGAAACTGCAAAGCCACAACATGATCGCCGTAGAGAAATCCTTGATTGGGACAGCCCTCGCTCCGTGCAATTCTCAGCGCGCCGGCTGGCAGTGAAAAAGTATCGCCGTGCCAATGGAATACCGGCAGCTGTTCCGGCCAGCCGCTAAAGATCGGGTTGCTCCTGCCTGCTGCGGTGAGTTCCACGGGAAACCAGCCAATCTCCTTGTATGGATTACCAAAAACGCGTGCGCCCAGCACATCGGCTACCAGCTGCGCGCCGAGGCAGATACCCAGAACCGGCTTGCCGGCCTGGATCGCCTGCTCGACGAGGCGTTTTTCCAAAGCCAGCCACGGATACCGATCATGCTCGTACACATTCATCGGCCCGCCCAGGCTCACCAGGCAATCGACGGCGGCCAGATCGGGCAACGGCTCGTCACGATACACGCGTGTGTTTGAGAGGACATGACCATGCTGCTGACACCAGCGACCTATGCTGCCAATTCCCTCGAAAGGAACATGCTGGATGTAGTGAATGTTCATGATCGACCCTCCCGCAACGATAATGCCTGGGAGCATGGCCGCGTCGTGTTGCATTAATTAAGGCCAGAGTCAACGACATGTCAAACGCTGCGAACGTTGCTCAAACGTACTAAACCCTGTATCCATCAGGTGAATCGCGGATCGTACACTTTTGGAAAGAGCTAGCTGTTAACTAATTGTTATGTTTTACACCGGCCCAACCAACTAGGGATTGGTCCATTGCTGCGACGATGCACGACGCGAACGATCCCGGCTATGCAGCTGCGACAGAACCTCCGGCAGCGCGCGACCGATCAGGTCTTGCCATCCCTGCTTAAGAATCAGCCGGATGATCCAACCTCGGATTCCTTTGAAGCCGGTCTGTTCCAGGCGCAGATGCGTCCCCTGGGGTAGATCGGTGAGCGTCCAGGTCACCGTCGTAGGCTGTGGCATATGGTTGCCTTGCCAGGTATAAACCAGTCGCCGGCGCGGATCGATCTCTAGAACTGTGCAATGAACAATCCCATCAAAAGCAAACGAGGGCCTGGCACGGAACTGGAAGGCATGACCAACCTGAGGTTCGAATGTGTTCTCCATCAGCCATTGCGCGAGCAGCTCACGGTCTGTCAGGGCCTGCCACAAATACTGCGAAGGATGATCATAGACTCGATCCAGCCGAAGGTTGTAGTTCACGCTGTCCTCCCGGCACACATTATTTGATCAACCCGCTTTTGAAAAATGCCTCGGCGGTATGCGGCTCGTCTAACACACCGTTGCGATCAAAAAGCCGCAACGTCGCCGCTGCCGCCGCGCGCGCATTCGTCAGCACCTGATCCGGCTGATAAACTTCTTGCAGGATCTGCTCGACAGACCGCGAACTGAGATCCAGGTTCGTGAGCGCGCGCGTTGCCGCCGCATAATCGGGCTCCAAAAATCCAAGAATAAACTCCGGCAGCAGCGGGCCGATAATCTGCTGCTGCTGCGGCGTAAGCTGCGGCCACAAGATCTGGAGCAAGCTCGAAAAGTAGGCATGATGACGGCCTTCGTCCTCGGCGTGGTCGGCGACCACCTCACGCACTGCGCTCACAACACGCGGATCGCGTGGAATCTGGGCGAGTGTAGCCGAGATCAGCGTTTCGGAGACGATCGTAAAGAAGACCTCGGCCAGCTGTTGCAGGTCACGCGGAACAGATTCCTGGAGTATGCGCAGGCGCTGAAGAAATGACGGCATGTGGCCCGGCAGCGGATCAACGCCGGTTGCGGCTGCTACTTGCAGCTTAAGATCGACCGAGAAAAGCGCATGGTAGGCTTCGTCACAATACAGCTTGTATGCGTCGAATACCATCTCACGCGGCAATGCAAAGCCAATCTTCTCATGCGCGATCTCATGCGCGACAACATTCACGACGTCATGCTCAAGCAAGGTGGTAAAGTCGAGGTAGGTGTACAAATGCTGCACCACCATCTGGCGCGCGACGGATGGTCCCAGGTTGGTGATCGTGGGATGCTGGGCGAGAGGAACCAGCTCTGTGGGAAAATACAGCTTGCCCTGCGACTCCTCGTCCTGCAAAATCCGGCGCGGCTTGGCGCGAACGGCTGCGCGAGTATCCCAATCCTGGAGCTTGCTGGTATATTCGGACTGAGCCGGCTCGCTATGCACCGAACCCATGTGACGATTCCTTTCCTCTTAGCATCTCTGGACTATCTTCTATCTCGCACGATTGATCAGCTCAGATCGACCATCGCGTGAATCGAGCCGGCGACCTTGCTTTTGTTGAAATGCCGATCTTGCGGGTAGATTCGCATCGGCAATCCATGCTTCGGCGCGGACAGCATCGGCCCGCTGCGATCGACGATGGCGCGCGGAGGGAGCGCCAGGCGATGGCGCTGCAACAGAATCGGCAGCACCAGCTTCATTTGCAGCATCGCAATCGAGGCGCCCGGACACATACGCGGACCGGCCGAGAACGGGATATATTCGTAGGCGCGCGGATTGATCGTCCGCCAGCGCTCAGGCAGAAATCGATCCGGCTGCGGATACAGCTCAGGGTTGCGGTGCGTAATGTACGGGCTATACACCACGTGCGCGCCTTGCGGAATGTGGTATCCGTGCAGCTCGCAGTCGGCGGCTGCTGTGCGGCTCCACCACAGCGCGGGCGGCAGTAAGCGCATGCTTTCTTTGAGCACATCTTCGAGCAAGGTTAGTCGCGCCAGCTGATCGATCGTGGGAGCGGCGCCATGCAGCACATCTGTTAGCTCATCCAGCAGATCGGCCATCACGACCGGATGCTGCGCCAGCAGGAACAGCGTCCAGGTGAGAACGCTGGCGGTGGTCGCGTGGCCGGAAACAAACAGCGTGTTGGTCTGGCCGATCACCTCGGCATCGGTGAGCGTACTGCCGTCATCATCCTGCGCCCGCAGCAGCATCGACAGCACATCGCCCTGATCGATGCCGCTGGCCCGCTTTTGCTCAATCATTGCCCGGATCTCGCCCTCCAGCGCCTCGGAAAGCGCCAGCAGCCGGCGATAGGGCAAGCCAGGCAGATTGAAGGGCAGCAGCATGACCGGCAGCGAGAAAACCTGTTTCATCCACTGCTCAAGCAGGCGACAGAGCCGCTGGCCCTCGTGATCGGGATCAAGGCCGACCATGGTTTTGGTTGAGATCCAGAGCGTCAGCTCCCTGGTCTCGCGCAGCAGATCACGATCCTGGCCGGGCATCCAGCCAGCGATTTTGCGCTCGGTAAGCGCAACAATATCGTCGCGGTATGCTTCGATCCGCCGCTTATGAAAAGCCGGCAGCATCAGGCGGCGCTGCTGTTTATGCTGCTCACCGTTCATATGCGTCAGACCGACAAACAAGCGGCGCAAGGAGCTATCGGGCGGCATGCGCAGCGGCGAGGAGCCGGGATCAAGGGCGTGGAAAAGGCCGGTGTCGCTCAGCACAAGCTGGTTATACTCGGGAGAAAAGACAAAAACATAGGCGGCGCTGCCTGATGCCAGAGTCACGATGTCGCCATAGGCTGCGTGGAGATAGCGCAGATACGCGGCGGGGTCACGCATCAATCGGATCAAGTTGCCATACACCCCCAGCAGCGGCATCGGGCGCGGCCCTGGGATCGTGGTTGGGATAGCGTAGGGTGCTGTCATCGCCGGCTCCTTCAGCCCGATCGGCTACGCTTCATCGCCGGAAGGCGCCGCAAGATAGCGCAGTGCACTGACGGAAGGTGCAAAGAAATAGCCGCCGCCGGTTGGAATCACCCAATCGACGGGCAGGCTCACGCTTATTTTGGTGGTAGTGCCGTCGGCGTTGCGTGTAGGCAGCCCGAAGATACGAACGCGCGTCCCACGGCCCTCGGAGTTCTGCCCGGCGATCGGATCGTAGCCGTCGCCATTGTTGCGAAAGCTCGGATTGTTGAGCCAGGCCCGCGTCACAAACTCAAACTGCCGCTCGAACGACGTCTGGTAGGCCAGAAACATCAAACCTCGATCGCCGGGAGCCGGCAGCGGCTGCCCAAACACAATGCCGCGCCGAAGCAGGCGATGCGTCTCGATCTGCGCCTCGCTGATCTCAAGCGTCGCGTCGTCGCGGGGGTAGGCGCGCCGGATATGCGCGGCGTGGGGACAGATCAGGCCGAGATTATCGACATGGGCCGGCGGATAGCCATCACCGGCGGCGTTGCTCTGCTGCTCCGGCGGCGCGGATGCTGGCGCACGAACATAGGAGAACGCGTTATTG
>DASWTQ010000144.1:0-2210 GCA_036402055.1 Herpetosiphonaceae bacterium | reverse complement strand
TGCCAATGGTCTGAGTCAACGAGCACGGGGCTAGTACTGCGCAGGCAGCAACGTATTCCGAGGTATCTCTTGGAGCCAAACCAGATAGACAACATGCGCATCATACCATAGCTTGTGTAAATTGCAATAGGGCAGTTCTGCTCTCGAATGGGCCAGATCGCCTATTGACATGGCCCGAAGCTAGAGCTTTCCCATGCTACGGGTGCGATGAGTCGTAAGCCGGGCGCAGAAGCTACCGCACATGGCTTGCCTCGCCCAGCACGGTCGGCACCGGCGGCAGCGGACGACCAGCCCGGCGGGCAAACGCGCGCTCGTAGATCGCGGCGATCTGCTGGCCGCCCAGCTCCCAGGAGTGCTCGCGCACGGCCTTGATCCGGCCCTGCTCGCCCAGTGCTCGCGCGCGCTCAGGATTGTCGAGTAGCCCGATCATTTCCTGGGCCAGCGACGTGCTGTCGCCGAAGCGGGCGAACACGCCGAGGTCGCCCAGCATCTCGCGGCTGACCGGCGTGTCGAACGCGACGACCGGCAGTCCCATCGCCAGGTAGTTGGTGATCTTGCCCGCGCCCTCGGTTGCCGACATTTTGGGCGCGACCGAGATGTCGCCCAGCGCCAGGTAGGCGTGCAGATCTTTGTACAAGATTCGTCCCGGCAGCGTCACATGCTCGGCCACGCCCAGCGACTCCGCCAGCGCGCGGTAGCTGTTGACATCGGGATAGCCCATGATCAAAAAGTGGACGTCGGGCCGCTCGGCGATAACCATGCGCGCCGCCTCCAGCAGCTTGTTCGTGCCCTGGTACGGCGCGAGCAGGCCAATGTAGGCCACGATCCGGCGATCGGGCGGAATGCCAAGCTCCTGGCGCAGCCGCCGGCGCTCGTCCTCCCACGCGGGCGAGCCGTCGAAGGGCCGGAAGCGCGTCGTGTTGACGGAGTCCGTGACGGTGTAGAGCCGGTCGCGTGGAAAATCCCACTCGCGATGCAGCGTCGCGGCGGCGTTGTAGGTCGAGGTGATCACGGCGTCGGGCGCGCGGTTGATCATGTTTTCCAGCGCCCGCAGCGGGCCGAGCAGCCGGCTGTTGGGGTGCAGAAACACACGATGATCCAGCATCTCGCTGGTGAGCGAGCCCTGGTAGTCGAAGATCAGGGGGATGCGCAGCAGTTTACTGACCACCGAGCCGATCAGCGCGCCCTCGTGCAGATGCGCGTGGATAATGTCGGGCTTGAGCGCCAGGGCTACACGCAGCGTGCGCCACGACAGCGCGGCGTCAAGATACAGCTTATGCCGCGACGAGCCAACCATCGCTCGTTTGATCCACGGCACGTCCCAGGAGCGCCGAATATCCAGGCCGGGCATGTCGTCGCCGTTGTGATACGTGGTCATCACCACGCGATGTCCCAGCTGTTTCAGGATCTTCGCCTCTTCCCAGATGCGGACGTGGCAGCCATAGTCGGCGAAGAACGAGGTCGGCGCGATCGTCAGAACTGTGTACGGCATATCCCCTTCTCGATCCCAAACCAAGCGACGCGGCTCGATTTATGGACGTTATGCAAACTGCCGCATTGTACCGCAGACCCGCCAACCCGAGCAAATAAACGACGGAGCGACCGCTGGGGCCGCTCCGCTGCTGAGGTCTGGCTGCTTGCCGACCGCGCTAGTCGAGCTTGATCTCGGCGACCTCGGCTACGCGCTCTGAAAGGTTCATGTCGTAGCCGATGTTGACGGTCACACGATCGACGCCAAGCTCGGCCCAGCGCGCCAGCTCATCGCGCAGGTTGTCGGGCCACGGCTGCTGGTGATAGAAGATCGATAGCTCCACCGATCGCCCGGAGTCGGCGACGAGCTGCCGCGCCTCCTTGATCAGCTCAGGGTCGGTGTACAGGTTGAGCTCGTCGGCGTAGCTCACGGCGCGGCGCAGCAGACGACGCGATGCGCCAACGCCCACGACGACGCGCGGCGGCGCAGGCGGCGCAGGCGTACACGCGGCCTCGGTGAGCTGCACATGCTTGCCACTGTAGTTGACCGCGCCGCCCTGCCAGATCATGCGCAGCGCCTCGATCGACTCTTCCCGCGCTTCGATGCGCGTGATCGCGTCGGGAAAAGGCTGGTGCCAGGCCGTGTACTCGATCGGATAGTCGCCCGCGCCGATGCCAAGCTCAAAGCGGCCGCCGCTGATGATCGAGATCAGCGAGGTTTCTTTGGCCAGCACGCCGAG